>JAJZAV010000176.1 GCA_021799255.1 Bacillota bacterium | reverse complement strand
ACGGATTCAGGCGGTTCACGTGGACAAACTCACCGGGAGCGCGACGCTGGAGCAACGCATCGTTGACAACCATTGGACGGTTTTCCCCCTGACAAGGGCGACGACGCGCGTGGACAACTGCGTAAAAGAGGTAGGACAAGGAAAGGTGTTAATCCTCGTGGACGGGGATCCTGGAGGACTTCTGGTTCCAGGGACCGTCGTCGACTTTTTTCAGACGATGGAAGACGATCAACACAATTGGGTCGAGGCAACCGTCATACGGTGGCTGCGCATCATTGCGTTCGTTCTGTCGTTTTATCTACCGGCCTTATACATCGCCTTCGTCGATTTTAACCCCGAATTGATGCCGCAAACGTTGGCCTTGGCCATTGCCCAATCCCGGGAAGGAGTGCCGTTTAACGCCGCCACCGAAGTCATCATCATGCAGGTCGTCATGGAGATCATCCGTGAAGCGGCCTTGCGAATGCCGAAGGTGATGGGGCAGACCATCGGCATCGTCGGCGGCCTGGTGCTCGGACAGGCGGCCGTGCAAGCCGGGCTCGTAAGCAACATTTTGATTGTGATCATTGCTTTGACCGCCATCGCCATATTCGTCCTTCCGAGCTATGATTTTTCGACGACCTTGCGAATCTTAATGTGGGCCAACATCATCGGTGCCTCCATCTTTGGCTTCTACGGCGTCATGTTGGTCGTCATCGTGATCCTGTTTCATGTCGCATCGCTAAAATCGTTCGGAATCGCGTATCTAGAACCGTTGTCCGGGGAGCACTGGCGAGACTTCTTTCTCGACGGGATCTTCCGTGCCCCCATTCCCATGCTCGACAGGCGCGGTGCCCATGTGCACGCGCAGGACGAAACGCGGAGCGCGGATTACACGGACCCCGTGCAGCATCCCATGTTGGAAGTTCCGCGAGGCCCCAAATATCCAGGCAAACGGGGTAAATCATGAACACCATCATCAAACGGACGGTCGCCATCGCGTGGACATGCTGTTCGGTTTTGTTCCTCCCGGGATGCTGGGATTACGAGGCGATTAATACCCGTTCGCCCATGATTGGCCTCGGCATTGACCCTGCAGAGGATGATCCGGAGAAGATCCGAGTGACGATGCAGTTCCCCATCCTCAGCAGGAGTACGGTGGGTCAAACCGAAGGGGAGAAGTCGGGTCAAACCTCCGCGTTTCAAAACCAGTCGGCGGAATCGTATTCGTTGTCCGAGGCGTTCCGGGCAGTCCAGCTGAAAATGGACCATGAAATCGATGAAGCCCAATTGCGAGTCATCGTGTTGAGTGGACAACTGTCGGGAGAGGCCATGGACAACGTAATTGCGCAACTCATGCGCTTACCGAAAGTGAATCGACTGGCCTTCATTGTCATGACAAAAAAGAGCGCTCAGACGATTGTGAGTACCCACGGGACCGAGGCCGCCCCCATGGACTTTGTGCAAAAGGCATTCATGGTCAGGCAACAGGGATATTCGATTAATCGACAATTATGGCAATACTGGCGCGACTCCACCCAACTCGGCGTTGTCCCGGTCATCCCCATCATCACGACGAAAAACACAGGAGATGACGCGGAGAGTGGGCTCGCATTCGATGGCGTAGAGGTATATCGGGACAATAAACCGACCCTCGTACTCAGCAAGAAAGAGACGCTGTTCGTGAACTTGCTGATGGGGAACGTTCGCGACATGGGGTTTGACATTCCGATTGGGCATGGGGTGATGTCTTTAACCGATGTCCGAGCAAAAAGCCGAGTTCGCTGCACGACGAAAGGCTCGAGCATTGTGCTTGTCGATCACGTCCGGGTCATTAGCACCCTTGGCAAGATCCCGGACCCCTCCCCCAAGCCGCTACCGCCCACACAGGTCACGAAGCTCGAATCCGAAATCTCGCAATATCTGACGCAACAGCTCGCGAGCACCCTCGAAAAGTTGCAAAAGCAGCAGACCGATGTGGTTGGGTTCGGGAGGAGTTACCTTCAGGCGCATCCGGAAGAAGAAGACCGATTGAAACAACAGTGGGGAGAGATGTTCCAACACGCCAAGCTCGACGTAAACGTGAGGGTCATCATTCGGAGTAAGGGGATGTTGATCTAGTGTACAAACTCTCGATATACCAAGTCATATGCGTGACATCCACCAGTTTTCTACCCTTGCTCTTCTGGATTTTCCCCTATTACGCGGCGTATTACGGCGACATTGATGGACAGTGGGCCATTTTTGGGGCCTGTCTCCTCGGGTTGTACAGCGCTTTCGTACACGGTCTGCTCGCGCAGAATCTGCGCACGCAGACAGGGGTGGAAATGCTCACTTTGGTGTTTGGCAAATGGATTGGTAAGACCGTGGGGATCTCGTTTATTCCAGGGAACCTCCTGTTTGTCGCGATGAGCCTTTACTCGTACTCCATCAGCGTGAAGGGGATCCTGCCAAACACGCCTCGCTTGGCGACCGCCGGAGCCCTCGCCTTCGTGGCGGTGGTGGGAGCGCTCTATGGGCTGGAGTCCATCGCGCGCGTGACGTCCATCGCGTTCCCCGTCGTGATCCTTATTCTTGGTATGTCGTTTTCCCTGGCGTTTTTCCGTGGGACGTGGATGGGCGTTTTCCCGCACCCCGTCAGTATAACTCGGTCCGCTTCCACGGCGGGACTATTGTTTCCGCTATTTTTCGGTCTCAACTTGTTTCTGATGGTCAACCCGTATTTTGATCACCGAAAGCGAAACGCCGTGTGGCTTCCCATATTGGCCACGGGTTTGGCCAGCGTTTACGTGATGTGGGTATTCTTCGTCACGGTCAGGGTCGTGGGGTACGAAGGGTTACGGGTTTTGGTCCATCCGGTCGATTTTGTGTTGCAGCTGGTGCAGATTCAGGGGTTCATCATCCAGCGTTTTGGCGTCTCTCTGATCTTCGTCTCTACCATGTTTCAGGCGGTGTTCTATGCGAACCACCTGTGGGGGCTGTCGGAACTGTCCAGACGGACTCTGCAACTGAGCAAATCCAGCGAGAAATGGTTCATCCTTGGATACGCCGCCGTCATTACCATTGGCTTTGCACTGGTCCCGAATCAGGAGGTGGGGCAGTGGATTGTGATCAACCTCCTGGCCCCCTTGAGTTGGCTGTATCTGATCATTGAACCTACGGTGAAGCTGTTGGTATTTTACGTGCGCCGCAGGCATCTGCACCTCGCCAATGAGTAAAGGCTTCGCCAAACGCGCGTCAACTAGAGATCGTTCAGTTTCGCGACGCCGAGGGCCAGGTTGTCCCAGAGGGTATGCTCGACGAAGTCTTTATCATGATGGGCGCAATGGATGAGAAGAAACACCTCGGTGGCCACCTGTTTTGCGAACATCGTTCTGTTTTGCTGTTTCACAAATAGAAACTTCGCCAAAAACCCGACAAGCAGACCGGCGGCTAACCCAATCAGTCCCCACAATATGGGCCCCAGTTCAGGACCATCCCGTAAATGGCCCCTAAGAGCATGCCGCACGTTCCAAGTACGGCAGCAACGTCAAACAGGCTGTACCCATCCGCCCGATGGATGGTGTCCAGCAATTTTCTCGGTTCTGTCCGCTTGTCAAGCGGAACCGCGAGAATTTGATTTTTCTGAATCCCCCGTTGTTCTAACGCGGAGATGGCGAGTTCCAAAAAGGCGGATGGCTCGAAGGATGCAATAATGTACATTAGAACGCCCTCCTATCTCGTCATAGTGGCATTGGGAACCCTTTCGTCTGAAAATTGTCCCTCAACCACTTTGACTGCGCCTTTTCAAACAATTTGTTGAACTCCACCGTAGAGACGTAGGCATCATAAATCTGAAAACCGTAAATGGGTGAAATGTATAGATACCACTGGACGTCAAGGATTGATTTGGCGAGATTAAAGTCGCCAATCATCGATAAGTGGATGGCCTGCATGACATGGGAGAAATATGCGACGGCAATGGTCCAGCCGACGAAGAACAAGCCGAGGATGATTTTGTGGAGATACAAATTGCCGATTCCGGGCATGAAGGCCGACCACGCCGATGCCAGCCAGGGGTTCCGTTTATCAAGGAAATTCATGTCGAGTGTTTTCATGATAAACGGGGTTTAATCGGAGCGTCTTCTCTCTCGGCGAGGAGGTTCAGCTTATTCGTGTCTACGGTTCCACGATAGGCGTCCCACACGGAGTAAGCGTACACCGCAATATAAAGAAGCAGCCATCTCGTGTCCACAACCTGCCTCGCCAAATTGAAGCGACCCGTGAACGAGTAAAATACGGCCAGATTGATCTTGGCCCCGTTGTTAATAATCAGCCCCCACACGATGAGAATGATCCCCTTCAGCTTGCGATCTTGCAACAGATTCCCAAAACCGGGGTAGACCATGGACCAGAACGCGACGATGTAAGGGTTCTTGAGATGAATTTGGTTCGTGCTAAACTCCGAGAGATACGCCCTCGGATATCGGGCATATGCATTTTGTTCCACATGAGACACCTCACAGCGGCATTTTAAAATCGGGTCGTTGGTAGTGGTCCCGCAAGAACCTCGACTGCACTTTTTCGAACAGCTTGTTATATTCGACGGCAGAGACGTACGCATCGTGGAGCACAAAACCATAAATCGATGGAAGGTACATCAGCCACTGCATGTCGACGGTGGCCTTTGACAGGCTGAAGGCGCCCGTGAACGTCCGGTGTACCGTGGGTAAAGCGTGTGAATAATAAATCACAAGGACGGTCCACGCGATAAAGTACAATCCGGTAATGACCTTGTGAACGTAGAGATGGCCAAGCCCTGGGGAAATGAGGGATAGGGCGGCAGCTAACCAGGGGCTTCTCTTCTCGGGAATTTGAGGAAGATGGACAGTGGAAGGGAAACCACAGGGAGGTAATCGCCCGCAGTGGTTTCCATGCTCACTTAGGGTCACGGGGGTCACGAGGAAATTTCCGATGCGGATTCGACGAGGGCTTCGTTTAAAGGAACGTCGCATCGGTTCAACCCAATCCATACGGTGGTGCCGACGTTTTCGTGGCTCTCGTAGTGTATCCTGCCGCCATGATTCTCGATGATTCGATGGGAGATCATGAGCCCGAGACCCGTCCCGTTCGCTTTGGTCGTGTAAAAGGGCTCTCCCAACCTGTCCAACATGTCACGTGGTATACCGGTACCCGTGTCCCGCACGGAAACGACCACTTCGGTCCCGCGGCGCTGGATGCCAATGAAGATGGTGCCCATTTGGGGAGTCGCCTCGATGCCGTTTTTGATGACGTTTATCAACACTTGCTTAATTTGGTTCTCGTTCGCAAGAACGTAAAGGCATTCTTCGCCCAAAGACGTCATGAGTTCCACGTTCGACAGAATAGCCTGGGTTTTGATGACTTCCACAACGTCGCGAACAATCGCGACAAGGTCCGTCAGCTTGCGGTTGTCTGTTTGGGGCTTCGCGAGGACCAGCAATTGTCCCGACACGAAGTCGAGTCGTTCCATCTCCCGTTCCATGACGCTTATGTAGCGAGACGTCGTCGGATCGTGCGAACGGAGCAGTTTCAGGAAGCCTTTGAGGGAAGTGAGGGGATTTCGGATCTCGTGGGCCACCCCTGCCGCAAGTTCTCCCACCGTGGAAAGCTTGTCCGCCTTTCGGATGGCCTCTTCGGCCTCTTTGACGGGCCGCAGATCGGTCACGATGGCATAGAATCCTTCGATGCTCCCTGACACCACGGTGGGAACAACCGTGATTTTCACGGGAACACGTTCCCCGTTCTTGTTCCTCAAATAGGTCTCAATGTTCGACAACACTTCTCCGTTCATCACTCGTGCTTGGATGTCCCTGGCCGTCTCAAGATCATTCTCAAACCAGAGATTGAGCCTGTCGGATCCCATGAGCGAAGCGTGATGGTACCCGCTAATCTGCTCGTACGCCGGATTCACAAAAACGATGGAGCCATGTTGGTTCATCGCGCAGATCCCGTCCGGGTTATACTCCACCAAAGATCGGTAACGTTGCTCGCTCTCCTCAAGGGACTTTTGGTAGTCAAAGAGCTCCAGTCGAATTTTCCCCGTCTCCACGATGTGGTCCAAAACGAGGTTGGCTGGAATCATCAACAAGCTTTGCAAGGCCGCGAGCGGGAGGATGAGGTGAAGATACGGCATCAGACCTTCCAGCCCACGTCCTTGAGCGGAGAAGTACACGAATAGAAAGCCGAGTTGAATGAAGGTGGCGAGTAAAGACAGCGAGACGCTGACGACGGCCTTCTTCACGTGGGAATACGAATCGAAGCGAACGCTCACGAGATACGGCGGCACGGAGTACAGGAGCATGGATATGATTGCCAAAGGCAAGCCGTGGTGTCCGGCGTGAATCCGAAAGGCGATGGAGATGAATAAGGAGATGAGTCCCGCATACCTTTTGCCATAGAGGAACGAGAGAATGAGCGGGATAAATTTCATGTCCGCCGCAAGTCCAAAAAAATGGACTGGGTAGATTTCCGACAGCACCGCGCACATACCGCCGTATATTCCGATAATGGGGGTGGCAAAGGGCAAACGCGAGAACGATTTTCGGAAGGCCCATACTTGATACGCGAGTAACGGTAGAACTAGGATGCCAAAGTGAATGAAGTACTCCCCAAACACGAACAGTTCACTCCTGAATCCTTGGTTGCGACATTTCTATTAACTTAAAGATAGCATAATTTAATGAGTTTACGAATCATTCTCACGGAACTGACCTTTATGGAATGCGGGGGAGATCATGGTGGATGAGGGAGACGAAGGTAAGCGGGATACCAACGGCTGGCCGAACGTGGACCTAGATCACGCGCTCATCCTGTGGAAGACCTTTATGCAGAACCTCTCTCCGGGAACTCTAAACGAAGATCCCAGGTCCCAGCAGGACACGCCGAAGATGCCACTGCGATACCCGGCCGTCGACATCGTAGGGAGATGGGAGACATTAGTCGTTCTGATGGACATTCCGGGAATCCGTGACCCGGAACATCTGCAAATTCACCTTACCGCGGAACAGATCTACGTGGAAACCTTCATTGGCGACGCAACGCAAACCGGGGACGTGATTCATCGGCTGGAGAGGCCAGTCGGGACGGTATCGAGGAGAATAGCGCTGCCCGAGAAGGTGGTCCCTAGTAGCGCGAGATCGTCATACAAACACGGACTGTTGACCATTGAGGTGAACATCGATGCACGCAAGGAAGAAGAGGAAGGGTCCGTGGTGGACGTCGATTTCGAATAGTGTGGGGAACGCATGATGGCGGACGGGGCCTCGGCCCGCAGCCGAAAGTCCCACCCGCCGAGCGGTTGCCCGAGCAGGACCTTCGGTTACCCACCGTTCGCCGGATCATCACGGCCCCTGTAGCTGCGGAGAAACGTTATCTTTCAGGTCGTTGTCAAATACCGGTTGACCACCCGGTTGGAAGTTGTACAAGGGTGCGGCACCAAATTGAGCGGAGAACTGACCCATCAGGGTTCCCATCGCACTCGTGTTGGGGGAATTGGAATCCCAGGCGTTTTGCATGTTCTGCCCGCTCCACACCCCGACCTGGTTTGAACTGCCGCCAAATTGGACGCCGCCTACGAAACTCACAAATGCCGCCACGGGCGGGACACCTCCCATACCGTTGTCTTCTTCATGGACCTTGAATTAACGGTGCGTAGTTCACCTTCCAATCGGAGTCGAAAAGGGGCTGCCCTGCCTGCATCCAGTTGTAAAGGGGTGCAAAACCCGTCCATTGAAGGCAGGATTGCCCCATCATGGTTCCCATAATGCTCACGTTCGGTGAGTGCGAGTCCCAAGCATTCTGCATGTTTTGACCGCTGAATAGACCCACTTGATTGGACGCGGATCCAATCTGCAACGCTCCGATGGTGACGAAGGCCGGCAATTTGAATCACTCTCCCTAAGAGATGCGGAGGCTCGAAGGCGCTCGCCGTTGCTCACCGCATCCCTGTCGTAGCACAGTATGTAGCGCCATTGGTTATCGTTCGCGTGCGAGGAATGGGCCAAAGCGATGAAGAAGACGAAACAAAGAAGCATCGGACACGTCCGTCCGATGCTTCTTATCATCCCTGCGACTCACTTGTTGGCGAATGGTTTCACGCCGTGACGAATTTCTGCACGACGGCCCGCACGACATCGCCTCTGCTCACGATGCCGACCAACTTTCCTTCCTTTACTACGGGCACCTTTTTAATGTTTTTCTTCGCCAAAAGCTCGGCGACGTGAACCACGTCATCGTCCTCGCTTACGGAGATCACTCGCTTGCGACCGATGTCCAT
>JAJZAV010000175.1 GCA_021799255.1 Bacillota bacterium | reverse complement strand
AAGGTGAAGGTCTGGTCCGTCAAGTGATCCAGATCCGCTTTGGTCACCAAATCGGGCAACCAGCCGTCGAAGGCGCTCTTTGCTTCAACGTACTTGTCTAAGAAATCAATGGCATGCTGCTTCCTGCGTAGCCAATCCTCCCAATCCTGCGCGGAATATTGGATGGGAACGTCGGATAGAAAATGGAATTTCGCAAGGGTCTCGCGCATGGACTCAAACAACAAGTAGGCTTCGATGGACTCCCGGTGTTTCTTTACGGAACTAATCTCAAACGACACTCCATGCGCCGTGCAGTACCCCTGAATCTCCTTCTTAAGCGCATGCCATGACGGCGATGCAAACCGAAAGAACCGCTGTTGAATGCTAAGGAACTCGTCAATCTTCTCGGACCACGTTTTGGCATCCATCGGTGAGAGATCCGTAACCGCTTGTGCCATGGATTTCACTCGATTCAACTGCTGCACCGCAGCGTGGTGCGCCTGCTTCACCCGCTCGATTTGGTCCACTCGCTCAAATTCCTTATCGCCGTCAGCGTAAAACATGTGGATGTGCTTGTAGAGATTGGCGCTCTGCAAGATCCGAATGGCTCGTTGTAACTGTTCCAAAGCGTCTTTGTTCTGAACCAAGAACTGGGGCGTGTAAGGCAATTCCTCCGCACACCGAAGCTCGTTTGCACGACGAACCACGAATACGAGTTTCTTCGTGATCTCCTGGAGCTTCATATGATCCTGGTTCCCAAAAGCGGCAAAGGGGCGCCTTGACGCCCAGGGATAACTCGGATGATCGTACCTCTGCATCATCACCACGATGGACCGAATTTCTACCAGACGCTTCTGCAGGTCCTCGTAGGTCATCTCACTGGCTAAGTCCGCGACCGGCATGATGAGACTAGAATCCCACTTGGCATGAGCGTATAAGTATCGAAGGTTCTTCCCAAAAGGCCTGTCACAATGAAGGGAATTGGCGATGTCATTCAGTTTACGTGACAAAGTGTCCATTTCGTCGGAGATCCGTTCCAGCCCTGTCAAGGTATCGGGCACGTCACGCTGCAGAATGGAGCCGATTTTCCCATAAACGCTCGCTTTATCCCGGTTGACGTCATGCACAAGGGCAACCTGGTGATTTAAGCCGATAGACGCCAGACGATTGTAGACCACTTCCAATGCAACGGGCTTCTGACACACGACAAGGACGCGCTGACCCCGAGCCAACCGGTCGGCGACTAAGTTCACAATTACCTGGGACTTCCCGGTGCCAGGCGGCCCATGAACGATGAGCCCGTCTTTATCCCGCGAAGCAACCACAGCCGCTTCCTGACTCACATCCGTATCCAACACGAAGAATGTCTCTGATTCTTTCTGGCCGTTTAGGATCTCGGACTTGATCTCAGAGAGTTGCTCATCCGTCGGTTCTTCGTTCAACAATCGATACAAGAGCCCTGTCGTCGGTGGGTTTTTCATCAGTTCCTCGTAATCCACCAGCAAGTTGCTCGTAGACTGTCTGAACTTGCCCAAAATCATGAACGGTTGAATCGTGAGTGGAGTATTGTCCGCGGGAATCTCCGCCGCGGACAGGGACTGAAATGGAACAAGCGTCTCGGTGGCACCCTGTATTTTCAAACTCGCGGCAGCGAAGATGGATTCTAGCCACGGCAAAACATTCGTGACGGGAACCTCTTCACCCACTTGCTTGAGAGCTTCCCCGAGGTTCACACCCAGAAAACGATTGAGTGCCAAATCTAGCACAGGGTTCAGAAACGGAGGATTATCGGGGTCCAGTTCGATGACCCAATGCGAAACACCGCGTAGTTTTGTTTTGAGGAGGTGGGCGGGATATAAGACGAGGGGACTTCTCAAGTAGAAATCGTCTACAAGGGTACCCTCTATAAAGCCGTACGCTACGTGAAACGTGTTTGCTCCCGTCTCCTGTTCGATTAAGTCAATCTCCCGTTTGAGGCTCGTCAACCGACGGTTTAACAGCAAGTCCACATCAGATTGTCCGACAGCCGACATCAGGCTGATCTGATGCTTTTGTTCCCAAACTGCTTGGGCCACTCGAATTGGGTTGTCACCATCCGGAGTGGCCAGTGCACAAACATCTGCGTGGTTCTTGTTTGCGAGCTTAAAGAGGCGCAGACTCGTATTTCGCTTACTCAAGTCGGTTAACCGATCCCGAAATAACTCGAGAATGTCCTTCACTGAATCCCCCTCTATCAATACGGCAAAATCCACAGTGTTAAAGAATATGCAACGTCTTGCGGAATCATAGCAGAAGTATGTCGTTTTATGTCTTAATTTGGAGTATACATGAAAACCTACCCCACCGGGTTACGCACGATGAGAGTCACGAGGATGATCCTTACGCGGATTGGGACAATGGACCAGAACTCATGGAATAATGGGCAGAAATTGGGTGGCACCAAGGGGACATACCCATTCCAAAACATGGCTGTCGTTAATAAGATTCAATGTAGCCAAATCTAAAGGAGGTACGCCAAGTGTCTCAAGCGAACATCCCAGACATTACGCCGACCATCTCCCTATCCCTGACGCAAACCATTCCTCTATTGCTCGATTCCATTGCGTTGGAAGAACTCGCTCTCGCCCATCTCATTAACAGCGAGGCGGAAAAGACACAGTTTGTCCTTGGTACGCTAACGAGCGCCGTCACACTGTCACCCGTGGTGGTCTCCATCACGAATTTGCTCAATGTGAATAAGAGCGTGCGGCGCACACTGCAGGATGTAATTAAGAAAGAAATGTTGCTGCAGTTTAAGTTTGAGAACGTGTTGGATCTCTTAGGCGCTACATCCGCCGTTACACTGTTCCCAATCTGAGGAAAACTCGAGGTACAACAAGGCGCGATTGAGTACGGCTCAGGACAATACCACCCCAATCGAGTTGCCGCTTAGGAGGCAGGCAACTCGATTAGGCACGTGTTGAAATTCGCAGACGTTTTGCTACCCAAGGAGAGGAGGACTGGTAGATGGTAGGTCGCCCGTCCTCCAAGACGCGATTCTTTTGCTGATAATACTCGGACATCCGTTGAATGAGTGGATAGACTCTTCCCCAATCATGGGGAACCACGTCGAGTGACGAACGGACTTTCTGAACCGATTTTGCCAAGTCAAGGTGATGCTCTCGATCCGCTTGAAGGTCCATCACGCGAGATCGAGTCCCTCGTGGAGCGACCGTCGAACAAAATTGGGACTTCCTTAACAACAAATTCTGTAACTCCGAAAGAGTCGACAGGGTTGCAGCAATCTCGTGTTCGGCGTATGAAATATCCGTCCCAGATGACCCATTTTCGGCTGCTTCCTGGAGCATGGTCTCAAAGAGGCCCGAAAGGGCAAGCAGCGTATGGGATATGGAGGACTCCGTTTCGGACAGAGAATGAAACCATTCTTCAAAAATATTCGGAGGAAGATCATTGTGAGCATTCATATCCATCACCTCGATTCGCGATTTATTCTTCAGGAATGACCTCCTCAACATTGAATTCGACAACCGTCTCCAACTTGGTCAGCAACATCCATTCCTTCATGACGATGACCTGCAGGAACTGGTTGACGACCCTGTTAAAGTTGATGATTTCATGGATGGTCGCCTTTTCACGCGCTTCATGATGTTTCCCGACAAACATTTGTATTTTCTCTGCTTCAGCATTCATGAGATGAGACAGAGCGATTTCTTCCAACGCGATGGATTCCAACAAATCGACGACTACCTCGCTCATGGTTGGACGGTACTTTTCTTCCGGAATTTGGGGCATGCTCATTGTTCGACCCTCCCAGTGGTGTCAGATCTTCGGGGTACTATATGAGGCAACTGCCTCCTTGTTGCAGCCCAAATTACTGCGCTCCTGACGAACCTCATGGACCATACCCAATCCCGCTCGCGCACATGGTACGTAGCCCTTGGCGAATACAGGCGGACTGCATATGCTACTCCATCGCGCAAATTGACGAAATACGCGCCTGTGAAACGAATCGGGGGATTAAGGGGTGGTGAACTTGGGTAAAGGCAAACTGCGGCTCCATTGGGAGGGATCTCAACGCATACGGCATAGTCTCGCTTTCGTAAACCGAGAAATATGCACCCGTTTGATGGATAATCCCAACTTCGATCTTGGCATCATTCCCTACGAAAGCGATCCGAATTTTCCGTTGGACGAAGGCCTCGTGCGGATTCAATCTCGAATCGCATCCGATGATTCCCAGGCTGATATTACAGTCAGGCATCAATGGCCTCCAAAATGGAGTGTACCCAAAACAGGCAAATGGGTCATATTTCAACCTTGGGAATACGGCGCAATTCCTAGACAATGGTACATCCCGATGAAACACTGGGTTAATGAGATTTGGGTATACAGCACGTACAACAAGGCATGTTACGTGCAATCCGGAATCCCGGAAAACAAGATTCACGTCATCCCGCTCGGTGTGGATACGTCCGTATTTCATCCGGGCGTGTCCGATATTCAGCTGAATACGAAGAAGTCGTTCAAGTTTCTCTTTGTCGGTGGCACAATCTATCGGAAAGGGATTGACACCTTACTGAAGGCCTACGCTGAGGAATTTACGGCCGACGACGATGTCTGCCTCATCGTTAAGGACTTCGGAGTCGACTCCGTATACGAGGGCATGACGTCCGAACGGCTAATCCAGGAATTTGGCAACCGTCCGAATTCCCCCGAGATTGTCTACATCACCTCCGACATGTCTGCCGGACAGCTAGCGCAACTCTACAAGACGTGCCATTGTCTCGTTCATCCTTATCGCGGGGAAGGTTTTGGCCTGCCCATTCTTGAAGCCATGGCTTGTGGTACGCCCGCCATCGTGCCGAACCTCGGAAGTGCCCGCGATTTCTGTAGTGAGCAGACAGCGTTTCTGGTTCCCACCGAAGAGCAAACGTACCCCATCGACAAAATCGGACCCTACGAACTGGTTTCCGATCCGTGGTGGATAAAAACCGACCCGCATGAGTTACAAAAAGCCATACGATTCGCTTATGAAAATAGACAGGCGGTCCAAGAGAAAGGAGAACTCGCGGCTGAGTACGTGACATCCAATTATACGTGGGCTCACACTGTATCGGCTGTAGCAGATAGACTGGACGCCATCCTTGCAGACGAGCACCCCAGCAGGCGAAGACCCGACGATGAAATCATCCTGGACGAGATGCAACAGGGCCTGAGTCAGTATCAATCGGGGGCTTTTCAGCTAGCATTCGGTACATTTATGTGCGTTTTGGAGACCTATCCGGGCAATGTGCACGCTCGTTACAATGCGGGGGTCATGTCCGTGTTGGGTCGTAATTTTGAGGTTGCGCTTGGACATTTCAGACATTTGGCCAACCGGATGGCTGACCAGCCGAATTCGTTTCAGGGGCAGGTGTGGAGTTATATCGGGCTATGTTATACCCAACTGCATGACTTGGTCCCCGCGATGGTTGCCCTGGAAAGAGGAACCCGATTATCATCCGATACTCTGGTCGGGGCCATCCGATGCTATCACCAGTTGCTTCAGATGGTCGACGAATCTGACAAATCACAAAGCATCCGCGGCGAGATATACTATAGGTTGGGAGTTGCCCATTTCGCTCTGGGGAACGACCTAAGAGCGCTAGAAATGGCAAAGTCCGCTCTGCAGTTGAACTCTAGTCGAGCGGACGTGAAACACAGCTACGAACTCATCCAACATAAGATATCGCTGACAAAGGATCAATATCGAGGCCTGACAAGCGGAACCTCAGGCGATTTCCAAATCCCCGTAATTTGGCAAGCCCCTATATTCAATGCGACAGGCTACGCGCAGGAGACGAGATCCTTTCTGAGGGCCCTTGAGCAGTTTCCGGTAGATGTTCAGCTGGCTGCAATCGATGCTCAACCGAACGTGGAGTTGACTGGAACTGATGAAGAACGCCACTTCATTCACTTGATGCGAAACGCGGTTCGCAATCCCATCATTCACGTCCAATCGTGCCCTGCATCCCAACTTACAGTTCCACGCGCACCCATATCGGTGGGGCGCACCATGTTTGAAACGGACGCCCTGCCGCCTCAATGGCTGGAGAGAATGGATGCGTTAACAGATGTCTGGGTTCCCAGTCACTTTAACCGCGACACGTTCATACGAGCCGGGATGGACCCGTCACGCGTCTTTGTCGTCCCGGATACCCTTGACTTCACCAAATTTAATCCCGATAACGTAAAACCCTATCCCCTTCACCATAAGAAGGCCTTCTCGTTTCTGTCCATGTTTGACTGGAATCGACGCAAGGGATGGGATGTGCTCTTGCGCGCCTATTTCTCCGAGTTTCGCTCGTCTGACGATGTGTGCTTGGTCCTCAAGGTGACCCATCTTCTAGAGCCTGATTCGCGTCCGACGGAAGATGTCAAGACTTTGGCACGAAAGATGGGGATTCAAAACCCTCCCGCTGTCGTTGTCATCGATGCATCTCTCTCAGAATCAGAGATAGTTCAGCTGTACGCCGCGGCAGATGCCTTTGTACTGCCTTCCCGAGGCGAAGGTTGGGGTCGGCCCTATATGGAGGCCATGGCCATGCAGTTGCCGACCATTGGAACGCGTTGGGGAGGCCAGTTGGATTTCATGGATGATACAAACAGCTATTTGATTAACGTAGACGACGTTGTGCCTGTTGATCCGACAATTGCTTACTTCGGAAAGTTGTCGGGACACAAGTGGGCAGAACCGAGTCAATCGCATTTGCAATGTTTAATGCGCGAGGTCTTCGAACGCTCGGACGACGCTCGGAAAACTGGGATTAATGCAAGGCAGAGCTTGCTTTCATCCTTTTCCAACAAGCAAATTGGGAGTTGCATCTATGGGAGGATGATTGAGTTAATCCAGCGCTGTTATGCATAATGGACATTCCAAAGCTGGGGCGATCCCATTGGGCTAGGTATGTCCGAAGCGCACGCCCTGGTGATGATTGAGAATTGTCGCCGGAGCGTCAAGGAGTGAGCAGCTCAGAAGGAGCTAACCGATTTTTGCTTTTTCCGAGCTGAACTCACGGTGTGGTGTGGTGGTTCCTCTTCGCGCCAATGTGGAGAAACACCAGGGCGGGGTGTAAAGACAGCGGCGATAGCGTTAAGAACCCCAGATTTTGTCAAGAGCTTCTCGGGCATCACCGAAGTTAGGGCACAGTTTCAATGCTTGTGAATACGCCTCAATCGCCTGTTCTTGTTGATTCAGTTTTTCATGACAGATGCCCTTTAGATACCATGCTTGAAAGCTACCAAGTCCCTTGGTGACCAAGTGTTTCAGATTCTCTTCTCCGATTTCAATGCATCGTTCGAAGGCATCCAGCGCTTCCCGAACCATCTCTTTTTGAAGCAAAATGAAGCCCATGTAAAATCGCAAATCAACATAATCCGGATACAGCGCCACCGCTCGTTCAATGGCGGGCCATGCCCCGTCCCAGCTTCCGGTGTTTATGAGAATCGAGTATTTTAGTTTGTATGCGAGCGAAGGGGGCATTAAACCTTTTTGTAAGAAGTGCATGATGGCGAGATTGACATGTTGGTAAGCCTCCTCGAATTGCTCCAATCGTGCATATTCCGTAGCCAAATGATAATGCGTCCAGTTGAGATTGACTCCGTCTTTTAAGTCGTGCATTAACAAATCCAAGTTGCGCTTGATCTTATCTTTTCTCGCCACGACGTCTTTCATATACCCGTAGTGGTAAACCTTAACGTCGAGGAACGCATCCGTCTCTGCTTCGGAGTGCAGGTCCTGTACATTTAAAGCTTCATGAATATTTCCTACAAAGCAGAGGCCAATGTGATTCCGCAAAAGTCGGGGGTGGGCAATTTCTAGTACTTTGTCGTCATCCGCTTCCTTGCTGTAATAATTCACTAATCGAATGTTGACAATGGGGTTTGACTCGAACTTGAAAACGTTCCGTAATCGATGACCGTCTTTCTCATCTACTGCCTCATCTGCATCGAGCCACAGAATCCAATCTCCCGATGCGTGAACGAGTCCGTGATTCCTTGCGTCCGCAAAACTTCCATTCCACGGGAACTCGAGGACCCTTGCGCCATAGGACGCACAGATCTCTTTGGTTCCATCCGTCGAGCCAGTGTCCACAACAATCATTTCGTCCACGATATCTCGCACGCTCGCTAAACATCGCCCGATACAATCCTCTTCATTCTTGACAATCATACACAGCGACAGTCGACCCTCTCGCAATTTCCTGTCACCTCTCCTGATGCCCGGTGTTGGTATTGGGTATGACATCGTATTCTGTTTTGCGACCACCCGATACCG
>JAJZAV010000174.1 GCA_021799255.1 Bacillota bacterium | reverse complement strand
AGCCGCGCGTGGTAAGATCCGCCGACGTTCGCAGACTGAGAGATAAAATCGAGGCGTGCGAAACTCGCATTGCAAAGCTCGAAGCGCGGCAAGCCGAGATTGGTGAGTTGTTCCTGAATCCGGATACGATGCGCGATGGCGACAAGGTGGCCAGCCTGCAGGACGAGCTGGCGAAGCTTGGCGAAGAACACGACGCGCAGATGGCGCAGTGGGAAGCCCTGTCGCTGGAATTGGACTCGCTGGCTTGAGCGCAGGATCCGGGACGACGCGGACTGAGCGGCTGCCAAATGAGGCACGGGGAGAGTCTCGCCTGAACATCGGGATGGTAGGAACGAACTCGAACGTGGGCTCGCCCGAACCGACGCAGGCCAGCTCACGTTCAGAGGAATACCGGGTGGGTTGGAACCGAACCGACGGCAGTCTTATCCAGGTAGACCGCCTCATCAGCGGCGCGCATCACATCCGACGCCGTGACCCCATCGAAGGGCGCGACGGAGAAGCCGATGCTGATTCCCACCCGAAACATCACGTTTTCTATTCGAATGGGGGTCTCAAGCGCGGTCTTGATCATCCGAACAAACCGATACGCGGCCTCGCGGGCCCCTAAACTGGCGATGACGCAACCGAATTCATCCCCGCCAAGGCGCGCCCACACGCCGTAGCCGAGCGTGCTGTTCTCGAGCGCGCGGGCCGTTTGCGTCAGCAAGGCGTCGCCCGCCTGATGGCCGAACCCGTCGTTGACCGACTTGAAATCGTTGAGATCCACAATAAGAATGAGCGCCAATCGGTCCTGCGAATCGGTATTACGAAGCACGTCATGAAGGCAATCGTAGAAATACGCCCGGTTGAAAAGCCCCGTCAGGCTGTCGTGATACGCTAGGTGCGTCAGTCGATAATGAGCGTCAGCCAACCGATGCGATATGAACGCGAGCGACTCGGACATCAAGACGGCGGCGGGCAGCGCGTAACCCGCGGACTTCAACGCATCGTTCGTGACGGCGCTGTTGGACACCAGGTACGGAACCGCGGTCAGAATCAACACCCAAAAGCCCGTTCCCTGGCGTTGGGTGAGCCCTAACCAAACGGAAAATAGGAATAAAAACACGCTGTATCGAAAAGGTTCGGATGCGTGCGCGTTGTAGATGAAGACGAACGCGTCAGAGCACACCAGCGCTGCGCCGACCATCGTCCATCGGGGCGCCTTTTCCCACTGTGCGAACCACGACAAGACCCCAGCTACGCACGCGACCAGCCCCAACGCCAGTTGTGCGGCCACGCCACTCCACTCTCCGCGCACCTCTATCATGCGCGACACAGCCATGAACACCCCAACCGCCACATAGGCTACCGAGAGCATCCTGCCTGCGGTCCGTCTAGCAATGGCGTAGCGATAGGGTGATTCGGTAACTTTACTCCACCACTCTGTTAGCAACCTAGTTCCCCCGCAGGATGGTCTATCATGAGATAACGTGCGCAGGTTTGTAGGCCAAGAAGTACACGACCCTCTGCATCAGAACGGTATATGAAGGAAGAATTAGCATTGCTTTGCCAACCAAAGTGAATTCCCATTCACTACAACTCACGCTGAATTATGGTACTGCCAAGTCTAGCAATATGCTATGGTATTGCGTCGTGAATTGCAATACGTATTTTTCCATGCCCAGTTTGAGGAAATGGCCAGCGGTTCGTAACATTCGCATAAGTTGTATAATGATGACAGTGGATGAACGGATGCATGTAGGCCAAACAGGGGGGGTGATGGCGATGCAAGAGACAGTCTACCCGCTGCCCATCACGGCAAATCGCCGCGCCGTACGATACTCAGCAAACGGGCAACAGCGCATCGATGACGTCGTCGCAACCGAATACGCACTAACCATTTACGTGAACAACGACGAAATGGCCACCATTGTGTGCACGCCAAGCGACCTGGAGGACTTGGTTGTGGGCTTCTTGGCGTCAGAGGGCGTCATCCGGGACATCGCGCAGCTAGAGGACCTCTCCATCGTCGCCTCTCGGGGAGTGGCTCGCGCGCGGATTACGGGTCATCACAACTTCAACCAATCCTTCTACAACAAGCGCTACATCGCCTCCTGCTGCGGCAAGAGCCGTCAGTCGTTCTACTTTTACAACGACGCCCACACGGCGAAGACGGCCGAGGACGACGGGGTTCGTTTTCACCCAACGGAAATCATCGAGTTCATGGAACAGCTTGAGAACGCATCCACCACGTTCCGCGAGACGGGGGGCGTCCACTCGGCGGGTATCTGTTCGCAAAACGACGGCCTGATGGAGTATAAGTCCGACATCGGTCGGCACAATGCCCTGGATAAGCTGTACGGATCCATGCTCCGTCATCAGTCCACCCGACTCGGCAGCGCGATTGCATTCACGGGCAGGTTATCGTCCGAAGTCCTGCTGAAAGCCGCAAAGATTGGGGTCGGCCTTATCGCCGCAAAATCGGCTCCGACGGCCTTGGCCTTGGACATGGCCAACGAACTGAACATTACGGCCATCGGCTTCGCCCGACAGGACGAGTTCAGCGTATACACGCATCCGTGGCGCGTCACGCCCTAGGGACCTCGCTTGAGGACCTACTTCCTTTGAGGGTCCGGCTTCGTTTGAGGACCCGCATCGTTTGAGGCTCCGGCTTCGTTTGAGGGGCGAGTTCCCTTGAGGTTCGCCCTTGCCGCCTGAGTCCCTCTACGCCTGCTCCAGTATGTCCGAGAGACCATCCACTACGACGTCCGTCAAAAAGTCATCGATGGGTTTGGCCGAGGTGGTGGGCGGCGATTCCATCCACGCCTCGAGTTGCTCCCGGATGCCGTCCACGTCCTCCGGACGAATGACCGGGTAACCGTAGGATCTCAGGATGTTCGGGGCCGTTCCAGACAGCTCGGTGATGCCGAGAATGGGCCGTCTCGCCCCGAGATAGTCAATGAGCTTGGATGGAAAAAACGGAGTCTCCCCGCTAGGGTTGGGCGCGTCAATGAGAAGAAGGATGTCCGCATTCGTCATGGCGTTTAGACTCTCGACATAGCCCACCTTGCCCCTGCGAATTGGGACCCTGCAGGAGTCCACGAGAGGTTGAAACTTTGATTCCACGTTCCCCACAAAATGAATCAATAGCTTGTCCGCGACCTCGGGACGCTTGTCGCAGATCTCATTGACGGCACGGATGAGGGGTTCAGGAGATCTGCTCCCGTAAAAATCGCCGAAGTACGCGAGGTTCAGCTTGTTTGGCGAGTAGGAGATGGGGGCCGACTGGAGCGTGTACAAATCGGTTGACGTGTGATGCGGCAACACGACGGATTTTGCACGGATGTCGATGGAGGGGTATTGCCGTTCGTATAACCGTTCTATTTCCACGGTGGGAAAGATCAGCCTGTCGCACTCGGTCACAACTCGGGCCTCGTAATGAGCGTCAACGCGGCTGCGAAACTTCGTGTGGGAGGAATGATACGGATTGGACGCCCAGGGATCGCTCAGTTGAGCCACCCAGGGGACGTTGAGCAGGCGTTTCAGACGCAGGGCAAGGATGTGGCTCGCCCCCGGCTGCGATCTGCTGTAGATGACATCAAACTCGTCATGAGCCACCCGCAACTCGGCCAGCTGCGACCACGGAAACTTCTCGTCAACCAGCATCCCTATGGCCTTATTCGATGCCCTGTCGAGAAAACGACTCGAAAACTGCACATCCGGTTCGCGAACAACGCGCACGTTCTCCGGGATGGCCATCGCCGAGTCGATTCCCCCCCGTCCGATTGGAGACGTGAACACGGTGACGGCATGCTGCGAAGACAAGCGGCGCAGGGTCTTCCACACCAAAATCGACTCCGCGTTCAGCACGGGCGGGCAGTGGTAGGTGACCAGTGCGACTCTTCTCATCGAAAGCATCCTCCCACATCAATTTCGTATAAGCTCCCGATGCAGACGCAGCCGCGAACACCTCTCGGGCGACGAGACGCCGGGATGGCCGCTAGGCCTTTTTCGGACGAAGCCAGGCGCCTAGGTCCCTGTCGAGGACGGTGGCGAGCTTGCGAATATCGGGATCGAAAAAAGATTGCAACTCCTGGCGCGTGGCGGGCTCCATCGAGACTTTCTGGAGGAGCATGGATTTCGCCCGGATGCCAATGCGCTCGCGCACGGCGGGCGGGAACAGGGGCTTGAACACTTCCTTGATGGGATTGGGCCGCGAAATAAAGTTGAACAAGCCGCGATTCTTGGGGACACCGGATTCGTTGTGGCGCAGGCCCGTGTCAATCTCAACATTCGGATCCACCCCGAGAAAGCGGAAGATGTCGGCCATGGTCTCGTGCAGGTTCTTGGTGAAGTCCTCGAAAAGGAGAACCTTGACCTGGTTTCGACCGAACACATCATAGTAACGCTGCACTTGCTCCGAATAGAGGCCCAATTCGCGGTAAAGCCACATGGGTTCGAAGTCCATCGCCTTGCGTTCCGGTTCCTTCGCGAGCCCTTCCTCAAACGTGAGCGGCTCGCGTTCGTCGCGCACCACGTGCATATATGCCGAATAGGCCCTGTCCACCGGATGGCGAAGCAGGATGATGATCTTCATGTCCGGGTTCGCCTCGTAGATGCGCTTTGCGGTCCCGGGATAATAGAGATAAAAAACCGACGACTCACCGACGGCACGTTCGTTTTTCACGCCATCAAACAGGCGCTCGTACGCTTCCATGCTGCGGATGGTCTCGGTGTTCATCCCCTCGTCTCCGGGGCCGTTGAACCGTGCCGGAAAGTCCGGAATGGAAAAAATGTGGGCTTCTTTCTTTGTCGGCATATAAATGTCTGGATGCTGAGCGAGATACCTGTCAAGCGAGCTCGTGCCCGACTTGGCCGCGCCCACAACGAGGAAGTTCGGAAGCATGGTCTAGTCCTCCATCCTGCCTTGGAAATACCCGCGCTTGTGCTGGTGCCCCGAAGCGCATCGACAACGTCCAGTTTCCATTGACGGCTTCGACGGCTTCGACGGTTCGGCGCACGACGCATTACTCGTTCTCATGGTTCGCGAGCCGTGTCGCCTCTTCCAGCAGTTTCTCCATCTCGTCGGTGCTGTGGATGACCGCTCCGGCGCGAAATGTGTGACCGCCCCCGCCGAACTGTTTGGCCAGTCCGATGATGGGAACGTCCCTCCCGCGCAGACGAACGCGAATCTCACCCGGTTTAATTTCCACAAACAACAGGCTTACCCTTGCGGACAGTCGTTCCAAATCTTCGATGAGCAACGCCGCTTCTTCCGGGGTCACGCCGTGATCCTCTATCGACTTCGCGTCAAGGAAGGCGCTTGCCACCGCATTCTCGAGGCGAAACGACTGGCGCAGCGTGGCGCCGAGGAGAAAATACCCGACGCTTTGCGACTGCAAGGACTGCGCAATCCTGTCCTTGTCGATGTCGAAGCGCTCCTCGAGGTAACACGCGGCCGCATACGATCCGCTATGAGCCCTGCGCTTAAACCACTCCGTATCGGAGGCGATGCCCGTGTAGAGCCGCCAGGCCAGGTCCTCGTCGAGCAGGGCCTGTCCGGTCTCCGTCTCGAGTTGCACGATGAGGGCGGTGACGAGTTCAGACGAGCTGCTCGCCTTGGCGTCTATCCAGTTGATGGCGCCGTAGCCGGGGTTGGAAACGTGGTGATCGATCACGGCGTCAATCTTGCGGACATCCCGCCACTCTTCGAGCGTGATCTCGTCCTCGCGGGCGTGCTCGTGCATGAGCTTCTTGATCTTCTCGCGCAGCGATCCGCGAAACGCCAATCGCGAATAGTTCCCGGTGTCTACGGCAACCACGGTCGTGGACTCCGGAACCTCCTCGACGTTTTCACGAGCGTCGGCCGGGATGAGCCAATCCAGATGAGCGGGCACGTCGTGCACGCAAACCACTCGTTTCCCGAGTTTCCGAAGCGCAGCGGCGAGTGGAAACACGCTTGCCGAGTCCGCGTCTCCACGCAGGTGTGCCACCAAGTGGAGATCCGATTCGCGAAGGAACAACTGCACGATCTCGGACGGAACAGTCGGCAGACCTATGTCAAATGAGTACGAATTCTCCATGCCTTCCTCCCAAATATCACTTGGTATCGTCTTGCGTGGATGCGCCAGCGCCTTATCGGGCGAAAATGAGACCCCTGTCCTTCAGGTAGGCCACGAGGGTATCCACGCACTCGTCCACCGTATACTGATCCGTGCGCAGGGTGATCTCGGGGTCCTGTGGGCGCTCGTACGGGGCGTTGATCCCCGTGAAATTCTTGATCTCTCCAGCGATGGCCTTTTGGTAGAGGCCCTTGGGATCCCGCTTCATGCACTCTTCCACCGGGCAATCGATGAAGACCTCGATGAACTCCCCTTCGCCAAACCTCTCGCGCGCCTTCACTCGGTCCGCATCGAGCGGCGAGATGAACGACGAGATGGTCACAATTCCCGCATCCACAAACAATCTGGACACCTCTGCAACTCGGCGGATGTTCTCTTGCCTATCTTCTTCCGAGAAGCCAAGGTTTGCGTTGAGTCCCATCCTGACATTATCTCCATCGAGGACATACGTCATTAAACCCATGTCAAACAAGCGCGTCTCAAGCGCACTCGCAATCGTCGATTTTCCAGCACCGGACAGCCCCGTCAACCAGACCACGAAACTCGAGTGTCCGTTCCGATTCCGCCTTAATTCTTTCGTCACTCGCATGTCATGCCAGGTTAGGTTCGATGCCTCTTCTTCCCGGGCTCTCTCGAGTCCCGGATGCTCATTGATCATGAAATCGTGCCCCCACCAATCGGATCGCCGTACGCGGCCCAATCCCCAACCGCGCTCAACACTTTCATATCCGGTTTATTATACAAGCCACGGGACAATAATTCTATCCTGAAAATGGTGGCTACGTGCTTCAGGCATGCGAATGTGGAAGATTCGAGCCCAACCCCCCTTTTGGGGATTCCGTCGTCGTTTCGGCCATCGGGAGATGCCTTGTTGGACTACGGAGGTGGCGCGCTGCCCGCCAGGAATTGACTCTATACGATTTGGATGCAGGTAGGATGCGAGATGGAAGCGACCTGGCCAACGAACCGAGGCACGCCCGTCGTCGTGTCTATCGCGAACGCCGTGATGGAGTCGGACTCCTGATTCGCCGCCAGCAGACATCTGCTGTCGGGAGTCAGGTTAAAATCGCGCGGCACGAGCCCCTTGGTGGACTCATGGCCGATGGGGGACAAGCGACCGCTCGTTTCATCCACAGCGAAGGTCGCGATGCTGTCGTCGCCGCGGTTGGACACGTACAAAAACCGCCCGTCGTGGCTTATGCGAATCGCGGCGGCCGTGTTGGTGCCTGTGAACCCAATTGGCAGCGTGCTCACCGTCTCCAACTCGTGCATCTCACCCCCGCCCTGATGGTACGCAAACGCGGTTACCGTGGAACCAAGCTCGTTGACCACGTATACGAATCGGCCGGACGGGTGAAATACCAAGTGCCTGGGCCCAGCTCCCGCCGAAACCGCCACTTCTCCGTCGCGGACCATGGCCTTGGTTGCGACGTCCACGCGGTACCGACAAATCCTATCAATTCCCAAATCCACCACAAATACAAACCTCCCCGACGGATCCAGCCAAGCCGAATGCGGGTGAGGCGCCTCCTGCCGAGACGGATTCGGGCCATGTCCTTCATGCTTCACGGAGGCGAAGGCCGGTGTTAGTTGGCCGGTGCTTTCATGAAAAGAGAAGGCCGATACGTTGCCTCCCATGTAGTTCACGCACAGCACGGCGCTCTCCCCATCCATCCGCAACACGTGGCACGGCGATGACCCCAACGTGGCCTGTTCGCTTATGCGCGTCAGCTCTCCGGTGTCCGCATTGATGCGGTACGAGACGATGTGTCCGTCTCCCGTTTCGCTGACGGCAAACAGCAACCCCCGCTCCTTGTCCACGTCGAGAAACGAGGGATTGGCGATTTGGCTCTCCGTCGCCAACAATTCCATCTGACAGTGCCCATCCTGGATCCGCATCCGGTAGGAGTAGATCCCGGGCTGTGCTGCATCTGCGTACGATCCGATGAACACCCTGTACTCCTTCTCCGCCCTTGTCAAACCTTGATTCTCCATGACTTACCCCTCCAGTTCGCTCGTATCGCTCCGCCGCATCCAAATGAAATCCATTTCTTCACACTTATCCACATCTCGGGCTGTTATCCACAGAGTTATCCACAGCCAAAACCCGCGAATCTACAGGCTTTCGGTGGATTTCCACAGCCACACCCAAACGGTTATCCACGCGGCTGTGGATTTCTCTGATGGATTTCACCCGCTGATTTCTCCCATG
>JAJZAV010000173.1 GCA_021799255.1 Bacillota bacterium | reverse complement strand
GTCGCTAGCGAGAAAACGGACAGCCCTCGCGACGTCAACCGCCACGCCAATGCGTCCCAGAGGAATCTCTTCAATGGTCTTTTGCTGCCATTCCTCCCCGAGACGTTCCGTCATTTCCGTCTGAATAAATCCGGGCGCCACCGCATTCACCGTGATGTTGCGAGGAGCGAGCTCGCGGGCCGATGACTTCGTGAGGCCAATGAGTCCGGACTTCGCGGCCACGTAATTCGCCTGCCCAGCGTTCCCCATCAAGGCAACGACGGAAGATACGTTGACGATTCGGCCGTAACGCGCCTTCATCATAGGCTTCGCAGCAGCCCGAATCATATGGAACGCACCCTTAAGGTTGGTATTAAGGACGGCATCCCAGTCGGCATCCTTCATTCGCATGAGGAGGCCATCGCGTGTGATCCCGGCGTTATTGACGAGAACGTCTAGTCGGCCAAACTCGGCCATGGTGGCCTGGACCATTTTCTCAACGTCGGCTTCGACGCCGACGTCCGCCTTTACGACCATAGCTTTGCCATGAGCTTCTTCCACCAAACGTGCGGTCTCGCGGGCGTCTTCTTCACGGCCCGCGTAGTTCACGACAACGGTGTCGCCGTCTTGCGCCAAAGCGACGGCGATTGCCCTGCCAATGCCGCGCGAGGCCCCCGTGACGATGCACACTCGATTTGCCATTTCAACTCACCTCCCGCCTACCCATCGCTGTTGCGCCGGGAGTCGTGATCATTGTACGCACCCAATGGGTCCGCCCATGCATCACCCCGGACGTGAACCGAGTTCTTCGATTGCCGCTCGAGGGTGCCGCTTGGGCCTAAGGTGTTCCCACCATCCCTGTCTACGCCTTGTCTCGAATCTGGTTGAGCGTCTCCTTGAGCGACGCCTCATCTTCGACGTGCAACGTCGAAATCCCTTTTTCAACTTTGCGGATGAGCCCGGACAACACCGTGCCGGGGCCGAGTTCAATGAACGTGTCGACACCCTCCCTAAGCATCACCCGCGTATCAAGCTCCCATTGTACCGGTTGATACAACTGCTCGCGAAGGGCCTTTCTAACCCCATTCGTATCCGTGTTCAGCCCTGCGTCCACGTTCGCCACGATTGGCACGCTTGCGCCCATGAACCCGGAGGTTTCGAGCGCATCGCCGAGCTTGTCCGCCGCTTTTTTCATGAGGCTGGAGTGGAAAGGACCGCTCACGGTCAAAGCGATGGCGCGCTTCGCGCCCTGTTCTTTGGCAAGCTCCATCGCCCGTTTGACAGCTTCGCTGTGTCCGGAAATCACAATCTGACCGGGACAGTTGACGTTGGCCAATTCCACAAGGCTATCCGGTGTCGATACTTGCTTGCAGAGGGAATCAAGAACGCCAGCCTCCATGCCCAAAATGGCTGCCATCGTCCCCGTGCCTCCCGGCACAGCTTCGTCCATCCACTGTCCCCGACGGTGCACTAGGATAACCGCTTCTCTCAGATCCAGGGCCCCCGCGGCAACGCACGCGGTATACTCCCCCAAGCTGTGACCCGCAACGCACGAAGGGACAACAGGCTGCTCAGTTACCTCCTCAAAGGCGCGCAGCGCCGCAATGCTGGTCGCGAGCAGCGCCGGCTGCGTGAAATGCGTCTTCTTCAATTCTTCTGCCGGCCCGTCAAAGCACAGAGAGGATATTGAGAACCCCAAGGCTTCGTCAGCCAGCGCGTAGACTTTACGCGCCGCCTCGTATCTATCGGCCAGTTCCTTACCCATGCCGACGTACTGGGCTCCTTGTCCAGGGAAAACGTAAGCAACCTTCAACGCTGTACCTCCTTGGCTCCGTTGTCTCCATTCTTTCGTTGCCATCCCACTTAGTTACATTCGAATCGCGGCGGCCCCCCACGTTAGTCCGCCGCCAAACCCAACGCACACACAAACATCCGACGGGTGAATTCGGCCGCTTCTCACAGCCTCATCCAGAGCGATGGGGATGCTCGCCGCGGAAGTGTTCCCGTACTTGTCGATGTTGATGATGACTTTGTCGAGCGGCAAACCCGTCCGTTCACAAGCCGCCTCGATAATTCGCACGTTCGCCTGGTGCGGGACGAGAACGTCGACGTCGGACAACGAGAGCCCGGCCGAAGCAATGGCTCGTTCCATCGACGACGACATCGCTTTAACCGCAAACTTGAACGTGTCTCGGCCGCCCATGCGAATAAAGTGCAACCTCTGTTCGACCGTCTCGGACGTTGCGGGATTAAGGCTACCGCCAGCGGGGACATATAGATTCTTCGCTCCGCTTCCGTCGGACCCCAGGTCAAACGCCAGAATCCCTTTGTCCTCTGAGACGCGACCCACAACGACCGCACCCGCTCCGTCGCCAAACAATACACAGGTCGCTCGGTCCGTGTAGTCGGTGATTCGCGACACGAGATCTGCGCCAATCACGAGGACATTCTTGTACATTCCCGACTCGACAAACGCGCTCGCGGTGGCAAGGCCGTAGATGAATCCTGTGCAGGCGGCAGACAGATCGTATGCCGCGGCCTTCGTTGCTCCTAACCGATCCTGCACGATGCATGCGGTTGCCGGGAACAACATGTCCGGGGTTATGGTCGCGCACAAGATGAGTTCAATCTCGTCCGCCGACAATCCTGCCGCCGCGAGCGCTCTTTCGGCAGCGGACGCCGCGTAATCCGATGTCGCTTCTCCAGGCTTCGCAATTCGGCGTTCTCGAATTCCTGTCCGCGACACAATCCACTCATCCGTCGTCTCCACCATGTTCTCCAAATCTTGATTCGACAGAATGGTCTCTGGCACCGCGGATCCGGTACCAAGAATGCCGGCCCTGTGCAAAGTCATTCCTTCATTTCCTCCCGAGGCGCACTCGACTCCGTCAACGACTGGGATATCTTTCCTAACATATCTTGCCTCGCGAATGAAACTCCGTTTCGAATCGCAGTCAGCCATGCCCTGGATCCGCTGCTTCCGTGAGCCTTAATGCACCCCCCGGAAACACCCAAGAACGGGGCACCACCGTACTCGGCATAGTCAAATCGGTTTCGAATCTTTGTGAACGAGGGTCGGAGCACCGCTCCGGCCAGCTTGTTCACCGTCGTTGCGGTCATGGCATCTTTCAGGATGCGGAAGAACCCTAGCCCCGCCCCTTCGATGATCTTTAGAACGACGTTGCCGACAAATCCATCACACACCGCTACATCACACCGTCCGTCGAGGAGTTCGCGCCCCTCAACGTTGCCGACGAAATGAATGGACGTCAAGCCGCGAAGACGTTCATACGCTTCCTTTACCACCGCATTCCCTTTTCCGGGTTCGGATCCTACGTTTACAAGCGCGATTCTTGGCTCCTTAACTCCTAAGATATAGCGCGAGTAGGCTTCTCCCATCTGCGCATACTGAACGAGGTTCGTTGCTCCTGCGTCCATCGTGGCCCCCGCGTCCAAGAGCAGGACGCCCTGCCCATCGAAAGTCGGCAGTACGGGCGCGAGCGCCGGCCTATCGATCCCACGCATCCGACCGATGGTGAGCAACCCTGCGGCCACGAGCGCACCCGTGTTCCCTGCGGACACCATCACGTCAGCATCGCGTTCCCTCACCATCATAGCCGACATGACGAGCGATGAGTTCGGCTTGCTGCGCACCGCTCGGACGGGCTCGTCATCCGCCGTAATCACGTCCGACGCGTGAACAATCTCGACGTTTTGAAGCTTTGAGTCAATCTTTGTACGAAGAATCTCGATATCTCCCAGGACGACAAAATGATCATCCGGAAACTCGCGCGCAGCCAACTCTACAGCAGCTAGCGATGCAAAAGGGGCGTTGTCGCCCCCCATCGCATCAATGGCGATTCTCAAACAGAGTACCTCCCGAGGCGACCGATGTACCCGCGGACGGCGTCCCTGTAGCGACCCAAATGACGCCGTCCATCACGATGTCGCTACCCGATTTCGTTTCAACCATGCACTTTGCCACCGAGGCTCTCATCCCCACGACTTCCACTCGTGCATGAAGTACCTCATCCAGCCTTACGGGGCGATGAAACTTCAGATTCGTTCGTGCCGTCACGGCAATATCTGCATCCATCACAGCAGTAGCCAGCGAGTTGATTTGTGCGAACAAGAAATGCCCGCGCATGATACCAGTCCGAGAAAAGACGTGAACCGGCTCGACTCGCAGAACCGATTCCCCGTAGTTGTTCAATTGTAATGTAATGATGTCGCCAATCACTTCGTGCATATCCAGGGCTCGCACCGCATCATGCTGCCCCGTAGCCATTCTCCGAATCCGTTCCCTGGCCTCCGGAATACAGAGGGCCGCCCTGTCGAGGCGGATGGTCGGAACGCTGACCGAGAAATGCTCGGCCAACTGCTCATCGATGGCAAACGGATTGTCAGCAAGATAGCGAACGAGGGCCGCCCTTCGCTCCGACTTTTTCAGAACCCCCACATCCTTTACATGACGGTACACCCGAACGCTTTTAGCACCACATCGTAAAAATAACCGATTCCATCGGCTTGCGCAAGCGATTTGGAGCGACGTCAGGGGCCTGTGAAAGAAAGGAAAATGAGAAAGGGGCCCTTTGAAGGATGTACGAAAACACGCCTTCAAAGAACCCCAACCAACGCACAGTTGCTCGCTCAATTGCTGTTTGAAATCACCGTACGGCCCTTGTAGCTGCCACAGTTCTTGCACACGTGGTGAGGCAACTTATATTCACCGCACTGGGGGCACGGCACCAAGTTCGGAGCCTCGAGCTTGAAGTGCGTGCGGCGCAAGCGTTTCCTAGTCTTGGACGTTCTATGTTGCGGTACTGCCAAAGGTAACACCCCCTATCTTGCTATAGGCACTCGGTCATATCTTGAACCCGAAGCGCACATCGCTGAAAAACACAACTAGCGTACATATTACTCTGAATCACCCGCAGAAAGCAAGTCCCGAAGGGCCTCAAGTCTCGGGTCCTGATGTTTCACTTCACATCCACAGTCAGAAACATTCAAATCGTGCCCACATTGCCCGCACAGCCCCTTGCAATCGGGACGGCATAAGGGTTTGTAGACAAGCGCCAACTGTAAGGATTCCGCCACGTACTCATCCATGTCCACCCACTCACTCGTGAGCAGGTGAATGTCCTCTTCGACATTTTCCTTGTCAGGACGTTCGGTAAATCCCTCGCGAATTTCGCCGACCAAGTTGTCGCGATACGTCTTCAGGCAACGACAACACTCATACTCTACTTCAGCCTTCGCCGTACCCGAGACAAAGATCACCTGCGACTCGGCCGAGGCTATAAGCGAAACCTCAACAGAGCTAATCGATTCCACATTCACGTTTTCTCGGGCGAAATCCGGCAGCACGAGCGTTTCCTCAAACTCGGCGGGAGGGGTCCCCTCTTTGAAACTCCGAATCGAAAATCGCATTGTTTTACCACCTCGCAAAGACGTGTTTCAGTATACTTTTTCGCCGGAATCTCTGTCAACGAAAGGGGAAGGCGGTTCCCACAATCGCAACGATTCCATGACCTCATCCATGGCCAGAGACATGGCCCTGTATCCGGCTTCAACGGCGTCCTCGGCGCGGTGAAAATGACCCATTCCAATGTCGTCCAATGGGGGCTGTACGTAGATGGCAGGACCGAAATCCTCCATTTGAACGACTCTCTCCTGCATTAGGCCAAACGACTGAAGCAACACGTCGACAACCGATTTTGGAGACTGCGACAAGACTTGGGAGCTGACGTCGACCGCGATGACGATATCGGCACCGAGATTTTTGGCAGCGTCGATGGGCACAGGGTCCAAAACGCCACCGTCCACGTACAGTCCTTCACCGACGGGATAAGGGACGAACACACCGGGAATGGAGATGCTCGCCCGGACGGCATCTGCAATCAATTCCTCATGAAAGATCACGTTTCTCTTGTGCAGCAAATCGGTCGCGACGATGGCTAACGGTTTATTTGCCTCATGCACACGAAGTCCTCGCGTCAATAGTCGAACTAACTCGCGGACTTTCTCCCCAGCAATAAACCCCATTTTAGGAACAATGAAATCCACCCACTGCCGACGTCGGATATTTAAGGCAAGCATCTTCATAAAGTGTGGATCTGCACCCGTTGCATACAGAGCGCCGACGAGCCCACCCATACTCGAACCGGCAACCACCGAAACAGGGATCCCCCGTTCTTCAAGGGCCTGTAAGACCCCGATGTGAGCGAAACCCCGAGCTCCCCCCGCCCCGAGCGCCACTCCCACGGTTGGCACGGCCATGCCTCTCCCCTCCTCGCGCTGTACCCCTCGTTATCGATGATGGCAGCTAGTCATTCGGACAACGGCACACCAGCGAACCAACCAGCGCACTCCCTCAACGCTTGCGTTTTAACAAGCTCTCGAAGACGGGGGGAGGCACGAACTTTGACACATCCCCCCCGTACGAAAATACCTCCTTCACGAGCGATGAACTGACCATGGCGAACTTGGCGTTCGTCGGAACCAAAAGCGTAACACATTGGTCGTACAGAGACCGATTCATCTGAGCCATTCGTAACTCAAAATCCACATCTCCCGCGTCGCGAAGTCCGCGAATTGCGGCCACGGCACCCAAGTCCTTCGCATAGTCGACCAACAGGCCAGCAAAACTGTCCACCGTCACATTCGGGAAGGCTCGCACCGATTCCCGAATCAACGACGTACGTTCCTCCATAGAAAATAAGGGTGTTTTCCCCGAATTATGCGCCACCGCGACCACAAGACTGTCAAACAACGGCGACGCTTGGCGAATGATATCGAGGTGTCCGTTGGTCAGGGGATCGAAACTCCCCGGGAAGACTGCAATTCTCAATCGTTGTCACCTCTCCTACGATACAACGTGACGGAAATGTCGCCGTACGCTTTCGACTTCCAAATACACAATTCTCCGACGTCGTCGGGAAGGGCTGTGCCTTTAGGATGTTCGCACACGACGCCAAAATTCGGGCAGAGGGCACTCGTCCCAACCTGTTGTAGAACTTTGACCCAGAGATTCTGCTTATACGGGGGATCCACAAAGAACCAGCCGATGGAGAGGTGCTGCGCTTCCATCCTTGACAAGGCAGCCTGCCAGTCGAGTCTCCAAATCTCATATTCTTCGGCCCCGTCCGAACCTCCAAAACACCGACCCAGATTCTCTCGGATAGCTTGCTCACTTTTCGGGTTATGGTCGACGAAGATGGCGTGGGATGCGCCTCGACTGAGAGCCTCGATGCCCAGGGCCCCAGACCCGGCAAACAGATCCACGGCGACACCGCCCAGCCAATCTATCCCCATCAGGCTAAACATGGACTCCTTTACCCTATCGGTCGTCGGTCGCGCCACATCCCCACTGGGAGCGACGAGTCGACATCCCTTGAAACGACCGGAAATTACACGCACATCATCACTTCCATCTTTCCTTCGCAACCGTCCTGTGGCCTCTCGCTCGCCTCACCGTCATTATGGGCTGACTGCCAGCGGGCCTACAAACCAAGGTATATTTCTTTACGATTGGGTGCAAGATGGAACTAGCAACGGCGCGAGCTGTTGTGAAGAGCCGCGGGCGAAGGTGTGGGCTTGCCCACCTCGGCCTTCCTCCGGTTTCTCCTCTCCCAGAATCACACTGCACTTGCGGCACGGATCCCGCGCCTTAGTGCGGTGTGGCAGAACCCACGCGTACCCGGGCGTGGGTTTTCTGTTTTCTCCGGATGGCCCACGACACCACCTCATCGTGCTCTGGTATAATCACGGTAATTGCGAGAGCGAAAGCGGTGAATTGCCGTGGATGACATCTTGAGCACCCTGAACCATACCGTAATCCACATTCAAAATAGGGAACAGACAGCCGCGCAGACGGTGATGGAGTGCATGAAAAGGATTGACGCATGGAACGGTGGCCTGAATGCGTTCATCCAGGTATCACCGAACGCGATTTCCGATGCGCGCAAGATAGACGAGTGGATCTCGACCCCAAACAATGTTGCTCCCCCTCTCGCTGGCGCTCCGATTGCCGTCAAAGATCTCATGGACATGGTCTCTATGCCCGCGACGTATGGGGCCGTGCATCAACACCCCGAACGAAACCGGGAAGACGCCGGCGTCGTCGCACGACTGGTAGAGGCGGGTGCCGTCATTGTCGGGAAAACCAATCTAGACGAGTACGCATTTCGCACAACCAGTGTGAACCCTCACTTCGGGATCGCGCGCAACCCTTGGAACCGTGATAGAATCGCCGGAGGGTCGTCGGGAGGCAGCGCGATTAGCGTAGCGACGAAGATGAGCGTCGCGGCCATTGGAACCGACACCGGAGGCAGCATCCGAATCCCGGCTGCACTGACAGGCA
>JAJZAV010000172.1 GCA_021799255.1 Bacillota bacterium | reverse complement strand
CACAGTATGGTCAGCACGTCGCCAGACGCAACGGGGCCTACCCCCGCGGGAGTTCCCGTATAGATGATGTCCCCGGCTCCTAAGCCATAGTTGTGCGCGACGAACCGAAGAATCGTCTGCAAGTCGAAAATCATGTTCGAGATATTTCCCCGTTGCACTTCGTTCCCGTTTTGTCGCAAGGAAAAGTCCTTCGCTTTACAGTCCGCCTCCCCTGCGAAAGGAAAGAACGGAGCGAGCACCCCGGAATTCAGGAATCCCTTGGCAGGCAACCAGGGCTGTCCTGTTTCTTTCAACGAGCTTTGCACGTCGCGAAGAGTGAAGTCTATCCCGATGGCCATGGAATCGATGAGATCATCTACCGTCAATCCATCCTCATACGCGCGAGCCAGGCTTATGACGACTTCCACTTCGTAGTGTACAGGTCCTCTCCCGCCGGGCAACAGGATGGTCTGACCCTCCGCTTCTACGAGCGCGTGCGTGGGCTTAAGAAACAGCATAGGACGAGTGGGAACTTGATTCCCGAGTTCATTCGCATGCGCAACATAATTGCGTCCAACACAATAAACGTTCTTCACGTCGCTGATCTTCATGAATCGTACCTCCCTTAGGGACGTTTCGTACCCATGGCGTAGCCTATCGTCACGAGGTTTTCTCGTCAGTGACATAGTACCAAATTCACGGCGACGAAGGGCTAGACCCGACCGGACGGGCGTTCTCCAAAATGTGATACCATGAGCATGGACTTTTCGCCCAAGGAGGAAACGAACGATGCTGTACGAACTTCGCATTTATCACATGCACGAGGGCAAAATGGAGGACATTCACCGCAGATTCCACGAAGTCACGCTCGACTTGTTTGCCAAGCATGGAATTCGAGTGGTGAACTTTTGGGAGGATGCAACCGGCAAAGAGACGTTATATTACGTCGTCGAATACGAGGATATGGCGACCCGAGAACAACGGTGGAACGCGTTTGCGGCGGATCCTGTATGGCAACAGGCGAAACTCGCATCCGAAGCCCACGGGCCCATCGTGTCCAAGATCGATCAGTTCTTCATGACCGAAGTCCCTTACTTCCCGAGACAGGATTGAAGAGCAGTCCATCTGCTCTTGGTGCAGCGGATGGACCGCTCTTTACCGTTCAGGGGGAAGGGCGCTACCAAGAGATAGAAACTTCTTTCCCCTTCTTTGAGCTTTCATAAATGGCGTCGAGAAGCGCCTGCATCACAAGGCCATCGTGCGGCGTCGTGATAGGCTCCGCTTTTCCTTCGACGACGTTCAAGAAGTGACGGATTTCTTCGAGATGGGTATCGACAGGACGGCACGGCAGCGCCGCGTCCGCTTCAAACCCGGACGTTTCGGTGAACAACCGCACGGCGTCGCGGTCGTCGGACCATTGACTCTTTTTGTGAACGGATCTGTAAGAATCGATGCTGGCCCCCGCCTTGGTGCCCATCAAATCGCTGTATACCCTGTCTCGTTCCACGTTCGCACTCCAGGCCGTCTCCACGGCCATCACCATGCCGTTGTCGAACCGTATCCAAGCCGTACCGAAGTCTTCGACGTCAAACTGGTTCCCGTCGCGCAGTCCATCGCGCACATCGGAGGATTGCCACACCCCGCTGTACACCGGGCACGCCCCAAAACGTTTCGATACCGAAGCGGTTACGGAAACGGGAAGCGGACTTCCGACCATGTATCGGGTCATGTCCATCACATGAATCGCAATATCCACAATGGGTCCACCGCCCGACTCGTCCTTCACGGTGAACCAACCGCTCGGATAACCACGTCGGCGCAAATACCCCACCTTGGCGAAATACACGTCGCCAAGCTTGCCCTCGTCAAACAAGCGGCGCACCCGAACGACGTCGGATCGGAAGCGATTGTTGAATCCCACCATGAGGATTTTGCCCTCTTCGTCGGCTACGTTGGCCATCTCTTTAGCCTGCGCTAGGTTCATGGCCATCGGTTTTTCCACGAGAACGTGCTTGCCCGCACGGAGCGCATCAATGGTAATGGAATGATGCAGATGATTCGGCACGCAGACAGATACCGCGTCGATGTCGTTCCTATCCAACAACTCACGGTAATCCTGGTAGAAACTCTCCGCCCCGTACTTTTGTGCTGCGGCTTGGCTGCGTGCCGCAACAACGTCACACACCGCAACCAACTTCGCGTCAGACGCCGCATACGCGGGCAAATGAGCCAAGTCTGCAATGAGCCCGGTCCCAATGACCCCAATTCTTACCGTCATGCAATAGCCCCCCGGATTTATGCGAGATTCAATTGCTCTGCCAATCCCACGGCCAAATCCCAACGCCGCCAGACTGGCGCAACTTGCAATGGCAAACGGTTTCTTGCCTTGGAGTCCATTATAGCCTGACTTTTAGAATAAGTGTGACCCCACGTTCCTATCATCCTCACGACTTTTTCTGCGATGGCTCCATTCCCAGGACGGCATTCGCGAGCAGTTTCGCGTAGACCTGTGCTCCCGTTGGATTCAAGTGGACGCCATCGGGATAAAAATACGCGTTCTTTCCGGCGCTGTCGGCGTACCAGTTCACCATCGTCGTGTTGGGAAAGGTTTTCGCAACCTGGGCTATGGTCTGGTTGACCACGTTCTGCCATGGCCTTGGAACGCGGGTGTTGACCAGGACGATTCGTTTTACGTTGCCGAATGATTTCAGCAGGGAAACCAGTTGCCCCCGCGTAAACGGTCCGTTCGTTCCGAGTTCCACGATGATTCGATTCCCTAGCGTGCCCTTTGCCTTCAATTGCGCAACTAACGCGGGCGCCTCATATAACTGCCGACTCACCTTACCCTGCACGTTGATTCCAGGCAATAGTTCCTTCAAGTAGGGTTTCGCGTCCAGCATGATGGAGTCTCCTATCGCGGTGACGTCTTTCCCGCTCGGATGCGCGAGGGGGTTCACGGCCTTTGCATGGGAGCCGCGCGGCTTGACGGGATGCGAGACCTTGTGACGGACCAATGTCCGCCCTCTGGGCGGACGAGGCTTCGTTACGAGCGACGCGTGTGACGCGGAGACGCTGCCAATTGTCGGGCTCAGCGTAAAGATGGTCGAAGAGACGGGAGCAATCACCGGAGCCGCAGGGGCAACAACAGGCACGGCTGGCTTCGCCATGCCAACGGTGGACACCCCGAGCGCCACCAGCGCGCACATGGACACTAGCACATTCCCTCTGAAAGGGCGGCTACGCCACTCTCCGCTGCGAAGCCGTGCAAGGACTCGACCCAATGCCCCGTGGCGAATCGGCTCCTCGACGAATCGAAACGAGAGGTCCGCAATCACGATGCTCGCCCCCACTTGTAGCGCGGCTCTTGTAAGGTTGAGCCCGTTGGTGTTGACGCTAGGCGAGGTAAGAACGATGACGGGATAGTGCCACAAGTAGATTCCATAGGATCTCTTGCCCAACCAGCTGAGCGGATGGCACCCCATCACTTTGCCCAGGATGGTTTTTGGATGCGCGAGCGCGGCGATGACAAGAGCCGAGAGAACGGATAGAAAGAGGAGACCTCCATCGTACAAGAACGTTTCAAACTGATTCGTCTTCCAAATCATAAGAATGATGGCCGCGAGAGCTGCAAGGCCAACCCCGTCGAGGACGAAGCGATCACGGCCCTTCACCAACGACGGGAGGCGCTTAGAGGGCAACAGCAGGGCTAACGCTGAGCCTATCAGCAATCCGAACGCCCGCGTGTCAGTCCCGTAGTATACCCGACTTGGATCCATCCCCGGTTGGTACAGGAAGGCCATCAGCCCTGCGGAAACGAGTGCGCCGGCCAGAATCCAGCCGACGAGAGTCCCTCTTCGGGGGACGTACCGTAATCCAAACGCCAGGAGAAATGGCCAAATCAGGTAGAACTGCTCTTCGACGGCGAGCGACCACAGGTGCCCAAACGGCGTCGGAGGGCCGAACGACGCAAAGTAGGATACGTGATGAAAGATGTACCACCAGTTGCTAACGTAAAAGAGAGCCGCGACGACATCCATTTTGTCGGACGCAAGCTGTCCGGAGTCCCAGATGGTCATGTAGGCGCACACGACGACGAGCATGAACAACAGCGCCGGCAAAAGGCGTCTCGCGCGCCGAATCCAGAACTTCGTGAGCTGCATTCGACCTTCGCTTCGAACCCCCTCTACGAGCAGATCCGTGATGAGATATCCCGAGAGGACAAAGAATATCCCCACGCCAAGCAGCCCGCCGGGCGCGAAGGACAAGTTGAGATGATAGGCAATCACCGCCATCACCGCAATCGCCCGCAACCCGTCGAGTCCGGGCATGTACCGTGATTTCGTGGACGCGCTTGCGGATAAATCGGCGTCGTTTTTGCGTGACGACCACTGTGGAATCGAACCGGAGGAGACTGAAGCAGAACCCCTTTCGGGAGGCGCAACTGGCAAAGCGAAAGACGACGTAAGATCACTGCGCCAAGAGAGTTCCGTAAACGTTGTTTGGCCCATGGTCAATTGCCCCTTTAGATATTTCCAATTTCCAATAAAGTTCTGCGATACGACAGTCAAAAAACGGATGAACAAGCAATCGCGTCTCCCGAGAACGCAGTGCACTTTTTGCATCGACAACGACGACGGATCTCATCATGGTCCCTCGACGTCTACAAATGTCACCAAACCTTCAGGGTGATAAGAACAAACATATTATTGGTTTGCTTGGGCCACAACGCGGACAGCCTCAACCGTACTTCGTGAATGTCTTCGAACCTTCAAGCTCACTTACGAAAACACGAGGAGTACTGCGAGGATAGCTATCTCAAGATGCCGTATTCCCATCCGTGTCGAATCGGTTCTCATCCCCCTCTCATCGATACTCCCAACTTTGCCCTTTCACACTCTATAAGACGGAGCAAACGCGCCATTCGTTTCGTCAAATGGAAATAAAATTACGCGAACGCCCGTGTCAATGACAAACCAACTCGACTATCCTGTATCAAAGCAAACCGAATAGACCCGTGGTGATGGAGTTCACCCGTAAATCTCCACTCCGTGTGGATAATGACTCCTGCGAACCTATCGCAGGAGTCTCTTCGTTTTCCGTCCAATTTTCGGAGGATGGGCATATGCTCCATTTCCTAACAAATCAGGGGGCGATCTGTCCATTCATGGACAGATGCCTTGGCCATGCGTCTCTCCCTGCGCATAAGGTATGGCACCGTTGCCTCAAACGGAGGCAAGGATACCTTAGGGGGAGGGGATCGCTAGATGTTTAGTATGAGCGGGCCGGATCTCGCTCGCTTCGTGTTCGCGCTCGCGGCATTGCTCTTTGCCTGCAATCTCTTAGGCTACATCGCCGAGCGACTCACGGTGCCGCGAATCATTGGCGAAGTTGCGGGTGGCTTGATTCTGGGCCCCACGTTGATGGGCAGTGTGTTTCCTCACGCTTTCCACTGGTTGTTTCTCGGTTTCGGTTCGGAATCCAATCTGTGGGGATTCATCGCGGAGCTTGGGTTGATCTTGCTGCTCTACAACTCGGGCCTCAAATTCCAGTATCGGTTCGAGAAAGCGGATGCTAAGATTGGTCTCTCCATCATCGTCGCATCCACCGTCATTCCGTTTATCATCGGGTGGTTGGCCACGTACGTTTTTCATCCCGCCCAGTTCCTAGGACCTGACCACAGTCTCATGGCTCTGAAAATCGTCATCGCGATATCCATCGCCGTGACGTCCATCCCGGTCATCTCGAAGATCTTTTCCGACCTCGGCATCATGCACACGCGCTTTGCCAAGATCATCGTTGGGATTGCGGGGGTCCACGACATCATCCTGTTTGTGGCACTCGCCATCGCGACCGGGATTGCCGCCTCGCACCAAGGCGTCAACGCGGTCGTGCTCGCCAAGAGTCTCGGCGTCACCTTCGCGTTCCTGTTTGCTTGCATGTTCGTCGTGCCACGGGTGCTCAAATCCATTACGACAAAGCGAGCCAACTTGATCTTTCGTGCCTCGTTTCTTGGCTATTTCCTGCTCATCATGCTCGTGCTGTGCGACATCGCGGGATATCTCAACATCGACATGATGTACGGAGCTCTTTTGGCGGGCGTGGCTACCAAGCTGACGTTGCCGCAACACCTGGTCAAACGGGTCGAGAACAGCGTCCGGGAGATATCGTTCTCCCTGTTCATTCCGCTGTACTTCGGTATCGTTGGACTGCAGTTGAACCTCGCTCATAACTTCAGCGTCGGGTTCTTCGTCCTCTACCTCTTGTTCGCGACCGTCGTCCAAACGCTGGTAGTGTACTTCACCTGCAGAGCCATCAAAACCGACAAGTCCACGTCGTTTAACCTCGCTGCAGCCATGAATGCGCGCGGCGGTCCGGGCATCGTGCTCTCCCAGGTGGCTTTTGCCGCCGGGATCATTAATCAGAACATGTTCGCGATTCTGGTCATGCTGGCCTTGTTCACTTCTTGGATGGCAGGGTCTTGGATACGGCATGTTCTGAAGACGGGCAAACGCCTCATGCCTGGGGATGAGAATCTCGTCATAGAGAAGGCTCAAGAAGACGTCGACCTCGACTGGTCGACCGAAACGTCCATTGTTTCCTAGCCGAACGTAGGACAGAGACGCGGGGATAGCTTGGCACGGGATGGCTGCGGGGAATTGGACGTTCATGGATTCGCCCGCAGCCCATCCTGTTTACCAATTAGGACTCCGGCGGAACCTCTCGATTCAACGCTCGAAAAAACTTGGTGATGTTTGTGTAGCTCGTTCCAAAATCGCCCAGGTTTCCTCTGCGAGAGCTGGCGACGTCCACCGATGAGCGCAGTGGCGTGATGCTGAACACCGTAATGACGATGTCGCTCGTCGAGAGCCCCGACTTCCCCACTACGCTCAGCTCTCCGTGCTCTTCTTCAATGTGAACAATCTGCCATCCCGGAAGCTTGTGCTTCACAACCTGCTGTACCGCAGCCATCATATCTTTTTTCGACTTTCGGTAGGTCTGGGTCCGGAGTGCGGGATCCGGGTGCTTCTCCCTCGTCTCTTCCCCGTTCCTTAAAAAGTGCGTGAACACTTTCGACAACGGCATTTCACGCCCTCCTCGCGTCTGAATCAGGGTACGTCTACGTATCCGGGCCGAACCTTTTCAAAGCCCTTTTACGCCTTCGAAATCGCTTCCCACAAACCGTTAAAGTAGGTGGCTCCGAGGGCTCTGTCGAACAAGCCATATCCCGGATTGCCGGTCTCTCCCCACACCATTCGGCCGTGATCCGGGCGCATGGGGCCCTGGTAGCCAAGCTGGTGCATCACTTTCATCAGTTCGTACATGTCCACGGATCCGTTCTCCGACAGATGTCCGGACTCGTAGAACGAATGATGTCCCGTCCTGAGCACGTTTCGCAAGTGCACGAAGTGAATGCGGCCCATCGTTCCAAATTCGCGCATCATTTCGGGCAAGTCGTTTTCATCGCTCGATCCGAGCGATCCGCTGCAGAAACATATCCCGTTCGCCTCATCGTCGTACAGTGACAAAAGCCTCAACAGGTCGTTTCGATTCTTGATGATGCGGGGGATGCCGACGACGGACCATGGGGGATCGTCCGGATGAATGGTCATTTTGATTCCGAGTTCCTTCGCTACGGGCATGACACGTTCGACGAAGTAGCCGAGATTCTCCCATAGCGCATCTTCGGACATCGACCGGTAGTAAGCGTGCATTTCTCGCAGCTTGTCCTTGTCGGCATCGAGATCCCAGGCCGGAAGGCGCAGGCGTCCTCCCAAAAGCGCCTCTTCGTCCACCATCGCATCGTCGTAGGCGAGCGTGGTGGACCCGTCCGGCAGTCGCAACGTGAGGGAGGTGCGAAGCCAGTCGAACAACGGCATGAAGTTGTAACACACCGTCTGAATTCCGTGCTTCGCGAGGTTGCGGAGCGTTTCTTGATAGTTTTCGACATATCTCTCTCTCGAGGATTTCCCCATCTTAATGTCCTCGTGAACCGGCACGCTTTCAATGACGGTGATCTCCAGGCCTTGGTTCTGCACCATGAGCGCACGCCCTTCGATGGCTTCCTCGCTCCACACTTCTCCAGGCGCTATGTCGTGCAACGACGTGACGATGCCCCTCATCCCGGGAATTTGGCGAATGTTCTCCAAGGTCACTGGGTCATTGGGACCGTACCAGCGAAACGATAACTGCATACCTTCACCCCGATTGCCTAAGTTTCGGCGAGATGCTGTTGTTGCCCTGCGTTTTTCGCCAACGTTGGATCTCTTAGCGGGCAACGAAGTCCCAGAAGTTCTTGCCAAAAAGCGCTGCCACGTCGCGCTCGACATCCGCGCGCGTGACGGGCCATCCCCGTTTCGACAAGGCCTCGTACTTATCGGAAAGCACGTCGGCAATCACCTTGCGGGACAGTTGCCACTTGTACA
>JAJZAV010000171.1 GCA_021799255.1 Bacillota bacterium | reverse complement strand
GTGGCTCGAGAAAGATGATCCCAACTACAACTGCTGGCCACCGTATCAAGACAGAGAGCAGATGGCTAAGTACTTCAAGGATATCGCTCCCGACGACCTCGAATTTGTAAGGGCGCAATATCGAGGCAAGGTGAGCATGGCCGACAAATGGTTTGGCCGGTTCCTCGACAAACTGGACGCTTTGGGAGTTTGGGAGGATACCATGGTCATCGTAACCACGGACCATGGGCACGATCTCGGTGAACGGCAAGCATTCGGCAAACAGTATCCGCACTACGACAGCCATGCCAACATTCCGCTGTTCATTTACCATCCAAACCTCAATAAAGACCTCTGCGGGAGCGAGACAAGGGCTATCACCTCTACGGTGGATCTAAACCCGACTATCATCGACGCAATGGGTGCACATGATTACCAAGCACCCCACGGACGCTCATTCTTGCGAGCGGTGATGGGCGAGACAACGAGTCACAGGGACTCCGTTCTGTATGGAATGTTCGGCTTCGGTGCAGCGGTGACCGACGGGGAAACGGTTTTGATTCAGGGATACGACAATCGCCATCCACTAAACATGTACTCTACCCGAATTCCCAGAATGTCAAACCCGGCACTCAGAGATGCTGAGTATTTGTCCCAGATTGAATCGGGGCATTTCATCCCTGGTGTGCCACTTCCTCAGTGGAAGATTCCGATTGTTCGCAATTCCCATTTCACTCAGGCACCTTCTGTTTTGTACCGACGCGATGATCTTCTCTTCCACGAACGGAATTTGTACGAGTCTGACTTGCCTCTGAGACAACGCATGCAGGATCTCATGCGGGAAGTTATGGCTCAAGAGGGGGCACCGCCAGAGCAATACGTTCGTTTGGGACTTTCCAACTAAGAGGAGTCCCCGAAAGCGAGAGAAAAATGTCATACCCAAGCTTCCGAAGAAGTCGTGTTCCGCTACGCAACGGTGCTAAAGTATTTAATGGATCATTCGGCTTTGATGGAACATTAGAATAAACTCAGAGGGATGGCGTCTAATGCCCAGATAACCATTCTGAGAGGGAGTGGAAAAATTGATATCGGAGCAAGACGTTGAGTTTTACAGCGAAAACGGCTATCTACTCGTCAGAAACGTGTTCAACGAAGACGAAATCTCGGAAATGCGCAAGGCTCTCGATGGTATTCTCGATAGGGCCTCCCGCACCCGTTTCGACAGGTCGGCCACTTGGCAAGGTGATTATCTGCCAAAGGAGGAATTGCGAAAGCTGGTTTTGAAGGGATTCCATGATGTACAGTACCACGACTCTACCTTTCTGCGGGCGTTGGCGCACCCAAACATGCGCTCTGTTTTACGTAGGTTGATTGGCGAAAACGTGCAACTGCATCACTCGAAAATGCTGGTCAAACCGCCTGAGAAGGGCGCCGCATTTCCGCTTCATCAGGATTATCCCTATTTTCCCCATGCTCGCCACTCGATGCTCGCAGCCAGTGTCCACCTGGATGATTCAGATATGGAGAATGGGTGCCTGTGCGTGATACCGGGTTCCCATAAGCTCGGCCCCCTTCCTCACGTCGGATCGTACTATCTGGATCACCATGAATACCCATTGTCAAAAGCAACTCCGTGTCCGGCTCGCGCGGGAGACGTGTTGTTTTTTAATTATCTTACGATTCACGGGTCCGACATTAACCGGAGCACACGCGTGCGCAGAAACGTCCTGTTCCAATACCGAGATCCTGCCGACCTTCCGACCGAATTGGTCCACGTGAATTGGGGCCAAGGCCTCATGGTTTGCGGACAAAATCCCATCTTTCGTGAATACAGGACGAATGGACCTTCTGACATTGAGTAGGCGACGAGAAGGAGGCGGTATTCAGTGAATGGATGATTACCGAGCGAGGCCGATGTCTCATTCTTCCAAACGAACGGATATTGGATTGCTATGAAGCTGATTCTCCGATGAGCGGTTGGCGAGTCTCAGAGAGCACATGGACAGGGTCTACAACGGAGAGTTTCAGACGGGAGTAACACCGTGGCGGATTATGGAGGAAGGGGGTGCGTATTCGCCATCCTTACGAAAGACCGACAATTCGCATTGGGCCGATTATGTCTTGAGGGAGCTGGCCACCGAGTACAACATCGGATCGATAGTATTTAAGCTTCTACAGTACTGAGCCACGTTTCAAATACCGGGCTGCCTGCCTGAAGTTTAATGATGCGAGCGCCTTTGCGAAAATCATCATGTCCGTAGGAGTTGAATCCAGTTTTTAATCCATAGCATAGTTTGATTCCATATAGTTCGCCTGCGTAATCGTTGATGTGATCATGGCCAACAAAAACTCCAAGTACATCCCCCTGCAACTTCATCGCTGAAAATAGGCCCGTATTAAGCCGTGGACAACACACGGATTCGAATTTCCGGCCATCACAGGATCCCATCTCCCATACAACTTGATATTCCGGCAGGGGTATGTGAAAAAATGCCAGGGCGGGCAATGGGTGACCATTAGCCCGTGCCAGTGCAGCTGACTGGTCTTGGTACCACCGAATCTGAGAAAAGTGAATCCATTCATACCCACCGACATGGCCAGGTGCGTATTCACCGGAGTCAAAAAAATATAAGGCATAAGCAGGTTGTCCTGAAGGCGATTCAAGTTGGAGAACGTAATTCCCAACTCCGTGAATGTCTTCTGGTCCTCGTTCTGCGAGACATCCTGGTAGGGAAGTATAGACGTCCATCATCTGACCGCGGTCCACATCAGCCCGTTCCGAGTCATGATTGCCAAACACAACGGCCCATGGCAGGCCGCTCTCCATGGCCGATTCGACAGCTTGCCGACACGACTGATGGATATTCTCGCAAAACTCACTTTCGATGATGTCGCCAGTGAATACTATGAGATCGGGTTGTTCGCGTTGGAGGATTTGATCCATTAATCGTTTGGTTTGACGATCCCGTTCGTCATTGTTCCGCCAATGAAGATCGGTAAATTGGACGATCGTAAATGTTCCATCCGATCGAAATTGCATCATGGTCGCCTCCCAATGACAAACTAGAAGTTTGTTTACATCCACATCAGAACATGGAGCGTAGGGTTACTTTCGAGAGTGAATATGATTGGTCCTCCCTGAAAAGCACGGTTGAAACTCCTGACAGGGTTAAATTTGTCGCCATAAGTTGTTTCGAAGGCGAAGGCCCAGGAGAAAGCAGCGGCATCGTGGCTAAAACATCCACCAATACTCTGCTTGACTCTATGGCAGTCCTTTGCGCTACGCCAATTTCAAGATAGCATCCGAGAAGGATTGGAAATCCGAAATTTCCATGCTGCGGTGATCTTACTACCAACACCCGTTTCGCCCGACGGAGGGCATCATCACGCGAGTTTCGGGAACAGCCCGCCGGCGAACGGTTGACCCGCGACGAGGCCTTTGTCATCGGTGACCACGTGCCTCACGCCCGTGTAGATGGTTCCGTCCGGCATGTAGATTACGGCCAGTACTCGGCGTGGTTTGTCGGTTGTGTTGGAATGAGCGTAATGAAACGTGAGCCCGTTATGGAACGTGCAACTCCCTGCCTTCATGCGTACAATGACGGGTTTCCTCTCGGCAGCTTCGGACCCCTTCGCGTAGTCGAAGATGTCCTGCGGCTCCACGAGACTGATACCCGTGAGCTTCCCGATGGTGTGGGAGGTAGGCACAAACATCATGCAGCCATTGCGTTCGTCCACGTCATCAAGAGCCAGCCAGATGGAGAGCGGCCCGCTCCACACGGGGCCTTCCGGCACGTCCATAGGCCAGTATGGTAGGTCCTGATGCCACGGGGTGGGCTTGGAGTCGCCGGGCATTTTGAGAAGAGCGTGATCGTGAAACAACCGGATACCCGATGCGCCGGTCAACTGACGTGCCAATTTGGCGAACCGCTCGTGAAGCGCGTACTTGGCCATGATGCCGTGGTCTCGCCACGTATTTACGCGCTGGTTCAACACGCGATAGTACAGGTCCTTGGACTCGGAGGTCTGGACGGACTGTGCGGGCGGCTTGGCCATCACTTCCTCGAGTGCCATGCGCAGTTCCTCAAGCTCATCCTGGGAAATCACATTGTCAATCTCGACGAAGCCGTTTTCCCGGTAGAACGATACTTCTTCTTCCGTAGCGACGAATCCCATGTATTCCGCCCTCCAAACGACATGTTCTTTTCTTCGTCCTCATTATTTAGAATGTTCTGTGTTACGTCTTGGGTGGAGTTTCGAAGTTTTTGGCTGATCTTTCGAGATGGGATCTTCGTTTGGCATGGCTGCGTTACGCGCGGAGCTTTAGGCGATACTTGCCCGGAGAAAGACCCGTTTTGCGGCGGAAGATGCGATAGAAGAAACTGAGATCGTCGAAGCCCACGGCTTGAGAGATGTCCGCAATCCTTTCCTCGGTTTCTGCCAGGAGACGGCAGGCCTCCTGAATCTGAATCTGATGCTTGTACTGCAGGAGGGTCATGCCTGTGTGTTCCTTGAACCGAGTCAAGAGGGTCGAGGTCCCGATTCCAAACAGGTGACTGATGTGCTTGACTCGCAAAGGGGAAGTGTGGTTGTCACGAACGAAGGCCATGATGGTTTCCATGGACGGATCCATTCGATCCCGCTGCGCCCGACGCTCCCCTTGACTTTGCTTTTCGTAGCATCGGCTAAGAAAGATGAGCATGTGGATCAGCACCGTCTTGCTTGCCAGCTGATATCCCGACTCCTGATCCGTGATTTCCGCCAGCAAGTCGGCAAGGTACCGGAGGAGTCGCGATGACTCGGTTTCAGTCAGCGACGCGCGAGCCACGAATCCTTGAGTGCGGCGGAGAAATGGCGCCAGATAGAAGAGGTCTACAAAGGAAGAGATATCCATCAAGGAGCGCAGATCGTTTTGAATGAACTCGGTGGAGAAGAGGACGTTGTACACCACCGTGGGTCCCGAGCCGGATCCTTGATAGCTGTGATAGACGGACGGCTCGATGACAAACACGTCCCCGGGTGCCACGCTAAACGACTGACCCGCGAGCCTATGAAGGGCATTGCCTGACTCCACGAATACGAGTTCGACGAATTCATGACTATGCTCGGAGATCACCTCGTTGGCGGAAATGACATATCGCGAAATCGTGAATGGAAAAGTCGCGTCAGGCAGGTATTCGTGTGAGGACAGGATAGTCATGCATCGTCGCCTCCTTGAGCAAAAGTGGCTGGCGCGCCGTGAGCCGCGAAGCGGATGGTCAGTCGTAACGGAGTTGTGGAGCAAGCTGAGTAGAATATTACCGGACTTGCAGAGACACGAGCAATCCTCGTACCAGTCAATGCAGCAATTGAGATGGTTCCGAGGGTGGAATGGTAGAATACATTAAGAGGGACGACGTTGAAATTCGAATAATCTCGACTGAGGTGATTCATGTGAGGATGTTGATACTTGATCTCGACGCGTTGCGACCGGATCACTTGGGGTGCTATGGGTACCATCGAAACACGTCACCGAATATCGATAGAATTGCCAAGGAAGGGGTGCGTTTCGCGCATTACTACACGACCGACGCGCCGTGTCTGCCTTCTAGAACCGCGCTGATGACCGGCCGATTTGGGATTCATAATGGGGTCGTGGGACACGGGGGAACGGCCGCGGACGTGCGGCATGACGGAGTCACACGAGGCTTCAGCGATACGCTCGCGAGGGAAAGCCTGCCGGCGGTCCTGCGGAGAGCCGGGTTCAAAACGGTGTTGGTGAGCCCGTTTGCGGAACGACACGCCTCGTGGACCTTCTATGCGGGGTTCAACGAGATGTACAACACAGGCAAGGGGGGCATGGAATCGGCGGAAGAGGTTACGCCTACGGTGCTCAGGTGGATAGAGCAAAATGCGCTAGACGACAATTGGTGTTTATACGTGAATTACTGGGATGCGCACACACCATATCGAGCGCCGGAAGACTTCGGAAACCCCTTCGAGAACGACCCCTTGCCCGACTGGATTACTGAGGACGTGCTTGCGCAGCATCTGAACTCCTACGGACCGCATGGCCCCCACGAGATTAACATGTACAACAACCACACGCTTCCTAGGTACCCACGACACCCGGGTGAGATCTTGGATATGCAGGGCCTTCGGCAAATGATTGATGGTTACGACTGTGGGATTCGCTACATCGATGATCACATTGGCTCCATCATGAAGAAGCTGGACGAAAAAGGGGTCCTGGACGATCTCGTCATTATTGTCACGGCGGACCACGGCGAGAATCAGGGGGAACTCGGCATCTATGGGGAGCATGGTACGGCGGATCAGGGAACGTGTCGGATTCCGATGATCGTCCGTTGGCCCGGAATGAAATCCAATCACGTCGATGAAGGCCTTCACTACCATCTGGATTTAGGGCCGACGCTGGCTGAACTCCTTTCCACGCCCGCCCCTGCGTCTTGGGACGGGATAAGCTACGCCGCAGCGCTGCGGGACGGCGCGGATGCTGGGCGACCGTATTTGGTGGTTTCGCAGTGCGCCCACGTCGTGCAGCGGAGCGTTCGATTCCGCGATTGGCTGTACATCCGGACGTACCACGATGGATTCCACCCGTTTGATAAGGAAATGTTGTTCAACATCGCAGAGGACCCGCACGAACAGCACAACGTTGCTTCGGAAAATCGTGAGTTGTGCATGGAAGGCGTGTACTTGTTGAACGAATGGCATGACGAAATGATGGAATCCATGACTCATGACGTGGATCCGCTCTGGACCGTCATGCACGAAGGCGGCCCCTTCCATGCAAGGCCGGAAAATCTGCGAACGTACGTGGAGTTCCTCAAGGAAACGGGCAGGGAGTGGGCCGCGAAAGATCTGGCGGCACGGCATCCGGAAATTCTCGGGTAGAAGGGAGTGAGCACGTTGGATAAGCCCAACATATTGTTGATCACGAGCGATCAACAGCATTGGAATGCCATTGGAACCCGGAATCCTGAAGTCTCCACTCCCAACCTGGATCGCCTGGCGAAAGCTGGAGTTTCCTTCTCGCGTGCCTACTGTCCGAATCCGACCTGCACGCCGTCTAGATCATCGCTCATCACGGGTCTGTATCCGAGCCAGCACGGAGCGTGGTCGTTGGGGACGAAGTTGCCCGAAGACGTCCAGACGATTGGAGACATTCTTGGACAATCCGGCTATAAAACGGCTTTGGTAGGGAAGGCGCACTTTCAACCCCTGGCAAGCTCTCCTGAATTTCCATCTTTGGAAGCGTATCCAACGCTGCAGGACTTGGAGTTTTGGCGGACCTATTCCGAGAGATTTTATGGATTCCATCACGTTGAACTCGCCCGCAATCACGTGAACGAGGCCCACGTTGGGCAGCATTATGCGCTCTGGTTGGAGGAGAAGGGCCTGCACAATTGGCGCGATTACTTTGTCCCACCCACGGGTACCATGGATGCATCGATCCGTCACAAGTGGCCGATTCCAGAGGAGTTTCACTACGATACTTGGATTGCCGAGCGCAGCAATGCTCTCTTGGAACAATACGCGAACAGTGGCGAGAGTTTTTTCCTGTGGTCCAGCTTCTTCGATCCGCATCCGCCCTACTTGGTACCCGAGCCCTGGGATGAGATGTATGATCCGGCCGCAGTAACCCTGCCTACATTGACGAACGGAGAGCACGAGGGAAACCCTCCCCATTTCCAGATGACCCAGCAAGCGAATCCTGACTTCTCAGGGTATCGGGAGAGTGGCATGGGAATTCACGGGATGCACTCTCACTTGCATTCGTCCGAAGATTTGAGAAGAGACATCGCCGTGTACTATGGCATGATTAGCCTCATGGACAAATATATCGGAAAAATCCTAGATAAGTTGGATGAACTGGGCCTTGCCGAAAACACGCTTGTTGTGTTCACATCGGACCACGGGCACTTCTATGGTCAACATGGGCTGACGGCGAAGGGGCCGTTTCACTACGAGGATCTGATCCGCGTTCCGCTGTGCATCCGCTACCCCGGGCACGTTCCTGCCGGAATCGACTCACCCTCGCTGCAGTCTCTCGTCGATTTCACGCCAACGGTTCTCGGTCTATTAGGCATAGACGTTCCGAGAACGATGACAGGGTTAGATCAGAGCGAGGTGTGGTTGGGCAAGAAGGATTTGCTGCGCAATCATATTCTGTGTGAAAATCACCACGAACCGACTACGATTCACTTGAAAACCTACGTGGACGAACGGTATAAGATCACCGTCTATTTCCGTCAAACCTACGGCGAACTGTTTGACTTGGAGGAAGATCCGAACGAGGTCCACAACCTCTGGGACCATCCGGATTATCAACAGTTGAAGCAGGAATTGCTGCTGAAGTACATTTGGGCGGAATTGGGCAAGGAACCGCTTTGGATGCCGAGAATTGCCGGGGCCTGATTT
>JAJZAV010000170.1 GCA_021799255.1 Bacillota bacterium | reverse complement strand
CATGATGCCGTAGCGCGACGCGGTAGCTGGGTTGTGATCCACGTCCAACTTCGCCACGACGAGCTTCTCCGCGGATTCATTGGATACTTCCTCCAACACGGGAGCCATCATTTTGCACGGGCCGCACCACGCCGCCCAAAAGTCCACGAGCACAGGTTTATCGCCTGTTAACACCTTCTTGTCGAAATCGCTGTCCGTCACGTTTACAATCGCCATTCGTAACATCCTCCTATTCCATAAATCGACGCCATGCATGGCTTCGCAAGGACCCACATCCTTGGGCGCCCACGGCGTCAGGTAAATCTAGTTTAGCGGCTTTTCATCAGGAGATCGATTGCAGCGCGCACCACTTCGTCGGTGTTCTTACCGCTTTTGATTTCTTCGCGCATGCACTGCTCCATATTCTCCCCAATTGCGTACATGATCACTCTGTCAATCGCCGCGCGGATAGCCGAGAGCTGTGTGACCACCTCGCCGCAGGACTTCTCTTGTTCCATCATGTTGAGGACCCCGCGCACTTGCCCTTCCACACGACGCAGTCGATGCCTTACGTTGGTGTCGTACTCCATCCTGCATCCCCCTCCCCGTGCTACCACTGCAGGCGTATTGACTGTTACTTCGCGTTTTGCGCGTTATAGGCCATAATTCCACCGGAAGCGTTGCGAATATCCTTAAACCCGTTTTTCCCCAGCATCTTAGCGGCTTGCATGCTTCTCGATCCGCTACGACACATCACCACCACAGGCTTATCATTAGACAATTCCGTCATGCGCTTGCTCAGTTGGCTGAGTGGAATGTTCTTGAAACCGTTAACGTGACCCGACTTGTACTCGTTTGGCTCCCGAACGTCGACAAATTGCACGCTGGCCCTGTCGCTGGAAAGCAACCCTTGCACTTGTGCGGGAGAGATGGACTTGACTCCCTTTGCAGGCACCATTCGATACACATAAAATCCAACAATCACGACAATCAGCACTATCCACACGTAATTCACCAAATCATCTCCCGTTTCGAAGGAGAGCCCTTGCCCTCCGCGAATTCTTTGTAAAATGTCGTCACTGAGGCGTGCCATCGGCGCAACAAATACCCCATTAGGTATATACGGTATGGGGTATATATTAGAACCTGTGGCGCGGCTTGTCAATAGTCAGTTCATCGATCATCCCCTCGCAAAACCGGATGGCACAGACAAGGATCTCTCTGCTCATACACGTGCTGAGCCTTGGTACGAATCTTTGCACCAAAATCCATCCTCGCGAATGCTTGGTTCTAAGATTCTCTGCGGGTGTTTGGTATACTTATTTTACTTGTGGGTGAAGGAAATAGATATTGGACAGGACAGTTTGGAGGACATCGCGTGGCAAAGCAAAACAAGACATTCGTGACCGAGATTACCCCTCAAAATGAGGATTTTTCACGCTGGTATCTGGACGTGATCAAAAAGGCCGACCTCATGGACTACAGCCCCGTACGCGGATGCATCGTATTCAAACCCGAAGGATACGAGTTGTGGGAGGCATGCCAACGCGGCCTGGATCAGCGATTTAAGGCAACCGGACATAGAAATGCGTACTTCCCGTTGTTCATTCCGGAAAGTTTCTTCGAAAAAGAAAAGGAACATGTCGAGGGATTCAACCCTGAGTTACCGTGGGTAACGGAAGCCGGCGGGGAAAAACTCGAGGAACGCCTGGCCATCCGCCCAACCTCCGAAACGATGATAGGTCACATGTACGCACAGTGGATCCACTCGTACCGGGATCTTCCGTTGCTTCTGAATCAGTGGGCCAATGTGGTTCGCTGGGAGAAGCGCACGCTGCCCTTCCTGCGCACGAGCGAGTTCCTTTGGCAGGAGGGCCACACGGCCCACGCGACAGCCGAGGAAGCGCGAGAGGAAACCATGAAGATCCTAGATCTCTATACCGACTTCGTCGAAACCGAACTTGCAATACCCGTGTACCGGGGACAAAAAACCCCTTCAGAAAAGTTCGCAGGCGCAGTCGACACCTACTCAATAGAATCCATGATGAAAGACGGCAAGGCCGTCCAGGCCGGTACGTCGCACTATCTCGGCCAGAACTTCGCCAAGGGCTTCGACATCAAGTTTCTGGACAAGGACAACGTCCTCAAGCACGTGTTCACCACTTCGTGGGGTGTGAGTACGCGACTCATCGGATCGCTTATCATGGTGCACGGCGACGACAGGGGGCTCGCGCTGCCCCCGCGCGTTGCGCCGACGCAAATAGTGATCATTCCGATTGGTCCCCAGAAAGAACGGGACAGAGTCGTGGAACACGCCAGTGGCATCTTAAAGGCATTACAAGCCGCCGGGCTTCGAGTTCAGATGGACGCGAGAGAAGACCTGAGCCCAGGATGGAAGTTCAACGAATACGAGATGCGGGGAGTTCCGGTTCGCCTCGAAGTGGGACCGCGGGATATCGAGAACGGCCAGGTGATTTTGGTGCGCCGCGACACCACCGAGAAAATTCCCGTGTCGCAGGAGTCGCTTGTCGAAACGCTGCCAAAGCTGCTTGACGACATTCAGAACAATATGTACGAGACGGCCAAGGAGTTTCGGGACGAGCATTCGTACACGGCAGACACGTTGCCCGAGCTTTCCGAGATCATCCGTGAAAAGCGCGGCTTTGTCCTCGCAGGTTGGTGCGGAGACGACGCGTGCGAGAAGGCCGTGAAGGACGAATGCAGCGCTACGAGCCGAAACATTCCGTTTGATCCTCCTCAGCACATGGAACACTGCGTGACCTGCGGGAAGCCAGCGAAACACTCGGTTTGGTTCGCTCGCGCCTACTAGACCCGCATGGATTGAGTCGTGCGGGGGATGGGGTGGCCTGTGTACATGGGCCCATGCTAGGGGGGCGGACGGTGGCGCCAAGGTTGCGCGAGATGTTCATGGGCCCGTGGGCTCCCGGGTGGGTCAGAAGCAGTGGTGCGTGACTTGGACGGCGATAAGGGAACCACGTTCCCAATTTGGACGGCTTTCAGGAAATAACGGTACCGCTTTCCCTTGTGACACTGCGGAGTTGGCGCAATATCCGCCCGGGGTATCCTTCTCCCACTGAAGTCCCGGGCGGCCACTTCTCCCACTGGAACCCACTCAGAGATCCAAGACCTTCGGCGTCGCACCGCCGCCTTGTTGGTTAGTCCGACCCGGACGGATGGAGACGAGCAGGAACGTGACGAGCGCGACGCAGCCAACCGTGATGAACGACATCCGAAATGCCATAACCATGTGCGCGACGGATGCTTTGTTTTCGTTGGCCACGCCCTCGATGGTCAGGAAGAGCTGGTAGCACAGCCCGCCCAGCGTAACCCCAAGTCCCATTCCCAGGGTGCGTGACATGTTCAAAATCCCGCCTGCCACGCCGAGCTTGTTATTGGGCGCGCTGCCCATGACGCTGCTGTTGTTTGGCGGCGTAAAGATGCCAAGCCCAGCACCCACCAGAAACAGGCCCACAATAAGCGGGAGGACAGCAAACTTCGCGCCTAAGGTCATCAGGGCGGCGCAGCCAAGAGCTACCGCAATCATCCCCATCATGGTGGGCAACCTCGTCCCCCACTTGTCGGCCACCATGCCTGATACCGGCGTCAGCAGGGTCATCCCGATGGGTATCACCGTGAGGTACAAGCCCGCTGCGAGCGAGTTCATCCGCTGAACGTTGTCGAGGTAAAACGGAGACAGAAACAACACCGCATACATAACCGCGAACGACAAGATACCCGTCAGATTCCCGATGCTGAAGGTCCAATCGCGAAACAGGCGCAGATCCACCATGGGCGCTTTGCGCTTCGCTTCCAGCCGCAGAAATACAATCATGCACACCAAAAAGATGACGTACGTGGCAATCATCACAGGAGACCCCCAGCCCGACTTCAGCCCCATGTTCAAGAAGTAGATGAGCGCGATTAAGGCGGGGGCTAGGATGATGGCACCAGCGAGATCGAAATGCTCGCGCTGCGTCGGCTTCTCGTCCTTCGGAAGAAACAGGATTCCAAGAGTCGTTCCGATGACACCGACGGGCAAGTTGACGAAGAAGATCCAACGCCAATTGAGGAGCGAGATCAGCGCGCCCCCGACCGCCGGGCCAAGGCTGAGCCCAATTCCCTGAGCGCTGGCCTGAATTCCGATGGCCTTGCCCCTGTCCGAAGCGGGAGTCGCCGCGGTGATGATGGAGACGCTATTTGCCTGAAGCATCGCCGCGCCTACGGCTTGCAAGACGCGAGAGCCCAGCAAAAACGACATGGATGGCGAAATCCCGCACAAAAGCGATCCCACGATAAACACGCTAAATCCAATCGAGTACATCCACCGCCGCCCGAGCATATCCGCAAGGCGGCCAAACGGTACGATGAGTGCGGCCAGCGTGAGCAAGTAAACGAGGCTTACCCATTCGACTATGTGCATGGGAACCGCGAAGTCCCTTTTCATGGTGGGAAGTGCAATATTGATGATGCTGGCGTCGAGCGCGGCCATGAAAGCTCCGATGCACACCGTCCCAACCACATACCAGTGATACCCTTTTTTCTCCCGGATGGACTTCAGCGGGAGCCCGTCGAATGCGGTTTTGTGAACCCCGTTTGGCGAAACCGACACAGACGCCACCCCTTTTCGATATACAATCCCGTTTACACAATCCCAATTATGCAATCCCTGATGTTCAATCCCTAAAGCCGCAATCCCCAACTTGCGTTCCCATGGATGAGTCCGAAGCCGCCTTATCGATGCAAATTGATCTGGTATTCGTACAAGTGCGATGGGTAGCAAACCTGTGACCATTCGACTGGCGTGCCCGTGACGTCCTGAGTGACGCGGTGAACGACGAGCACAGGATCTCCCTCGTGAATGCCGAGGAGGTGAGCATCGTCTTTCGACGCGAGATTCGCTCGAACGCTCTGTCGGCCCAATCCGATAACCACCCCGTTTTGCTCGAAGAATCCATAGATGTTGTTGAAGAGGTCCCTCTTGTGCGACAGTTCCTCAGGGGACAAGTCGAGGGGCGGCAACAGATACGACGTCTCGTGAAACATGCAGACGTCGTCCGCATGCGCGGTGCGCGATACGTGGATGACAGGAGTGGGTTGTTCTTTCGTGAGTCCCAGGGCCTCGCTCACGGCTTCGGGACAAGGCACCATCCTGATATCGAGCACGCGAACCGACACCTCGTGCCCGCGTTGTCGCAACTCCTCCGCAAACCCGTACAGGGGCGACGCCGCCATGGTCGGACTACGCCTAGCCACAAAGGTACCTTTTCCCTGTTGCCGAACTAAATACCCTGCGGACACCAGATCTCCGACGGCCTGTCGGACCGTGGTTCGGCTTACTTGGTACTGCCTGGCAAGCTCAGGCTCCGACGGAATAAGTTCCCCCGGAGCCCACGTTCCTTCCTGCATGTGCTGCATGAGTGCGTTCTTCAGATGATGGTACAAGGGCACACTTGTTCTCAAATGAATCACCCATCACGTCATCATGACGTCACTACAAGTTGATTACTGCCATTATATCGCAGCCTTGCTGACTGTGTCACCATGCTCGCGGACATTTTTCGTGAAGAACCTGGCGGCCGGATCAACTCATTCTGCCGTTGTCAGCGCCGTATCTGGGGCTTTCGGAAGCACAAACGTGATGGTGGTTCCGACGCCGAGTTCGCTAGCCGCCTCCACGGAACCGCCGTGGGCTTCCACAATGCGCTTCACGATGGCAAGGCCGAGTCCGGCGCCACCGGAAGACCTGGATCTTGATTTCTCGACCCGGTACAACCGATCGAAGATTCGAGGCAAGTCGTCCTTCCCGATGCCACAGCCCGTATCGGACACGCTCGCTTTGATGCCCTCGTCACAGGGAAAAATCGCAATCTCCACGGAGCCGCCTGTTGGGGTGTAACGAAGCGCGTTGTCGAGCAAGTTAATGAACACTTCCTCAATTTGAGCCCTGTCCAACAAAACGACGTCGGGATAGGAGAATCGCGTTCGTAGTTCAATTCCCTTCTCAACGCATGGTCCCCGCAGTTTGTCCACCACGTCCTGCGCTACGTCGGCCAAGGCGGTCGGTTCGGGGTTGATTGTTAACTTTGGCTCGTCAGCCTTGGCCGCGGAGAAGAGAGCCTCCACGAGCGACTCGAGGCGCATCGTCTCGTCGTGGATCACCTGCAGGTGGGCGGTCACATCCTCCTCGGATTTGGCCATTCCCTCAATAAGAACCTGACTGTAGCCCCGAATGTAGCTCATCGGGGTTCGTAGTTCGTGCGAGATGTCCGCCAGGAATTCGCGGCGGGAGGTTTCGAGGCGAGCGAGGTTGGAAGCGAGATCGTTCATCGCCATGCCAAGCCTCGCAACTTCATCTTCGCCGATGACGGGAACCCGCGCCGTGTACTCGCCGCGTCCCATCCTGTTGGAGGCGTCCACCATCAGTAGCAACGGATTCGCGATACGCCGGGAGACTACCACCGTCAACAGCAAGGCTACCAAGATACCCCCCGACGCGGCGGCAACAAGCAACCATTCAATTCGACGAAAGGTGGAGTCGACGATGGTTCCCGGTTGAAACATGAGAACGGCACCTATGGATTTACCGCCGTCGGCAATCGGCACGCCAACGAGAATTCCTGTGGCGCCAAAGAGCCCGCTCGTCCCTTCCAACACCTGTGGACGTCCCCTCAGTGCATCGCGAAACACCGTTTTATCCGCAGCGAGAGGGGCCCCCGGCTTAAACCCTTGGCTTGACTCCTGAATCGAACCGGATCTGTCCATAATAACCGTTTTCGCGTCCGCCGTTTGGGAAAAGGTCTGCATCATCATAGGCCCGGCCATGCCGGCCATCTGTGCGTATTGCTCGCCCGCGGCAAGGAGGCGCTGCCCCGATTGCGAAAAAAAGGTTTGCCGAAGCAGGGGGCCCAAGGCAAGGTACTGAACCCCGGAAACGATGAAGATGATGGCCATGATGGACAATCCGATTTTCGCGGTGAGACTTCGCCTGATGACCAAAGCCCTCACCCCCTCGCGTCGTTCTGAACCGCTCTTGGGGTCGCCGGGACCCAACCGACAAATCATTCGGCCTCAAACTTGTATCCAATTCCCCACACGGTCTTAAGCGGCGTATTCTCGATTCCGGCTTCTCGCAGCTTCTCACGCAGGTTCTTCACGTGGCTATCCACCGTTCTCGCTTCCCCCTCGTAGTCGTAACCCCACAAACGTTCGACAATTTCCTCACGGGAGAACGTTCTTCCGGGATGCCGCGCCAGGAGAGCGAGCACATCAAATTCCTTCTGCGTGAGATCCACAGACTGGTCGTTCGCCGTCACTCTTCGTTGAGAAAGATGAACCACAAAACGGATGCCAGCGAACGTGATTTCATCGTTGGCATCGATGTGAGCTCGCCGAACAATGGACTGAATTCTGGCTATGAGCTCGCGGCCATCAAACGGCTTTGTCAAGTAGTCGTCCACGAGGGACAGACCTGTTACCTTGTCTTCGATGGAAGACCTGGCGGTAAGCATCAGGATGGGAAGTTCCGGGTCCTGTTGGCGCAGGTGTCGAGCGGTGTCCCATCCGTCCATCCTCGGCAGCATCACATCGAGGATGACAGCGTGCGGGAGCACTGTGCCCAGCATATCCACAGCCATCTGGCCGTCGACTGCTTCCGAAACTTCGAACCCGGCGTTTTCAAGGTAGATTCGAATCAGCCTTCGCATTCTCTCTTCGTCGTCGACGACTAGCACGCGCATCACGACGACCCCCAAACCCACGCAACTTTGGCAGAAAAAACGAGTTTCTGGCCGAGCGCATTGAGGTTGGCACCCCATTTTGCTCTCTTCTGCCACAATTTGATTTAAACGTAGCACAAGGAGTGGGAACCGCCATGACACAACATGACCATTGTGATTGCTGTGCCGGCGTGATGCGCACGCCGAGAGCCTGTGCACCCCCCAGACGGCAGCTTTGGAGAATCGTGGGCAGCAACCATCGTGTCACCTTGGTACCCATATCGGTGTTCAACAGGCCAGCGGTGGCCAGCGCTTTTAACGTCTGACACATACCGGAGATGGCCCAGTAGGAGCATCGGCGCAATGTGCAATCGAGTAAACATCGTTATAGCCCGGATGGACACCGGGGAGAATCGGGACAACAGGTGGGAATGACCCCACTGCCGATAACGACCATTTCACAGTATTCGTGGACAAGGCGAGTGCTTGGCGGCGATTGTCCTTGGAAGAAGTCACCGTTTATGGCATGTGGGTAATAACTAGAAATCTTCGTTCGCCGAGAAGGCACCAATCCGCCGCATTCACAGTGATATAATGACCCCATGCTATTATTTTGGAAGGAAGGCGGATTTCGTGCGTATTACGGCGCAGAATCGATCAGTTTTACAGTAGGGTTTGAGCACCGGCGATCC
>JAJZAV010000169.1 GCA_021799255.1 Bacillota bacterium | reverse complement strand
ATGCACGGGCAAGGGAAACGATCAGGTGCGCTTCGAAGTTTCCGTCAAAGCCTTGAACCCCATCCTCGACGTGGTGGCTCCCGTGCGCGAGTGGAAGTGGACTCGAGACGAGGAGATTGGCTACGCCAAGGAGCACGACATCCCCATTCCCGTCACGCTGGATAGCCCGTTTTCCATCGACGCCAACCTGTGGGGCCGCGCCATTGAGGCGGGCGTGCTGGAAGATCCCTGGGTGGAAGCCCCCGAGGAGGCGTTCGAGTGGACCGTGAATCCGGTGCATGCGCCGAACGAGCCCGGGTACGTCGTCGTGTCTTTCGAAGAAGGTGTGCCCGTCGCGCTTGATGGAGAGAAACTGCCGCTCGGAGCGCTCATTTCGAAGCTGAATAAGCTGGCTGGGGCGCACGGGATTGGCCGGATTGACCAAGTCGAGAACCGCCTCGTTGGCATCAAATCCCGCGAGGTGTACGAGGCCCCGGCAGCCATCGTGCTGGTGGCGGCTCACAAGGAACTCGAGTCCATCACGTTGACGCGCGAAGTGGCGCAGTTCAAGGCGGGCATCGAGCTCGAGTACAACAAGCTCATCTATAACGGTCTGTGGTTCTCTCCGCTCAAGGTCGCGCTCGACGCGTTCATCGACGAGACCCAAAAGGGAGTCACGGGCGACGTTCGCGTCAAGATGTTCAAGGGATCGTGCCAAGCCGTGGGACGGCGCTCCCCATACTCGCTGTATCGGCACGACTTGGCGACCTATTCTGCCGGAGATTCGTTCGATCACAATGCCGCCGTCGGCTTCATCCAGCTCTGGGGCATGCCCACGACGGTGCACGCGGGGGTTCACCAGTCCGTGGCTGGAGCGCACGCGACGGGGTCTGAGGTGGCCGTGGAGACTTCTGTGCTCGAGGCGAATGGAGACACCGAGGGAGAAATGGTCGGATGAAGCTCTGGGGTGGTCGATTCACCGAAGCCACGGATAAACTAGTGGAAGCCTACACGGCTTCCATTACGTTTGATGAGAGGCTTGCCGAGGTCGATATCCTCGGGAGCTTGGCCCACGTCAACATGCTCGGAAAACAGGGAATTATTTCGGCCGACGACGCGACGTCCATCACGGACGGGCTGTCCAAGATACTCGAACGCCTGCGTGCGGAGGGGCTCCCGTTTGACGTCGCGGACGAGGACGTCCACATGAACGTGGAGCGGTTGTTGTACGAGGAGATTGGACCCGTCGCGGGGAAACTGCACACGGGCCGCAGCCGAAACGATCAAGTGGCCCTCGACATGCACCTATACCTGCGCGATGCGACGATTCTCATTGTGGACAAGGTGCGCGATTTGCAACGGGCTCTCGTAGACGTGGCTGAGGCGAACATGGACGTCATCATCCCAGGCTACACCCACTTGCAGCGGGCGCAACCGATTCTCTTGTCGCATCACCTGCTCGCGTACTTCTGGATGCTGGATAGAGACGCGTCGAGGTTTTCGGACGCCCTCCTGCGCATCGACATGATGCCTCTCGGCGCGGGCGCTTTGGCGGGAACCACCTTCCCCATTGACAGGGAAGAGGTCGCGAAGGCCCTCGGCTTCGGGCAAATCTACGAGAACTCGCTTGACGCCGTGTCGGACAGGGATTATCTCCTCGAGTTTCTGTCAGCCTCAAGCATTCTCATGATGCATCTTTCGCGCTTCTCGGAGGAACTCATCCTGTGGACGAGCGAAGAGTTCGGTTTCGTTGAACTCGCCGACGCGTACACGACCGGATCCAGCATCATGCCGCAGAAGAAGAACCCGGACGTCGCCGAGTTGGTGCGCGGGAAGACCGGAAGGGTCTACGGGCATCTAATGGGACTCCTTACGGTGATGAAAGGATTGCCGCTTGCGTACAACAAGGACTTGCAAGAAGACAAGGAGGGCGTCTTCGACGTCATCGATACGCTGGTGCCCGCCTTAACTCTGTTTGACGGCATGGTCCGCACCATGAAGATTCGCGAGAACAGGCTTCGGGATGCCTTCGCGAGGGATTTCTCCAACGCGACGGACGTGGCGGATTATCTCGCCAAGCGGGGCATGCCGTTTCGTGAGGCACATGCCGTGGTTGGTAGGCTGGTTCTCGCGTGCATCGAAGCGGGTACAAACCTCGCTGGGCTTCCCATCACGGTGTACCGCGACGCGTCGTCCCTATTTGGGGATGACATCTACGAGGCCATCAACACAAGGGCCGTCGTGGGAGCGCGCACGTCCCGCGGAGGTACGGCGCCCGCGGCCGTCTCGGTCCAACTTGCGGCAGCCAAAGAACGCTTGTCAGCGAAAAACGAGCGGGCCCGCGGATAATTGGGCACCGTAAAGATCCGTCCGCGTGATTCGAGGTTTCCCTTCAATTCCTGCCCCTAGACCCATGGTCGGGGGCCTTTTCGATTCGGAAACATCCTGCTATAGTTAGACAAATGAACAGGTCGGATCCTGCCATGGGAGTGGAGACGTTGTTAATTGTACAGAAATACGGAGGAACTTCAGTTGGTAGCGTGGAGAGAATTGAGAGAGTCGCTGACAGAGTGGCTCGAACCGTAGCGCAAGGGAACAAAGTGGCCGTGGTTGTATCGGCCATGGGACACACTACGGATGAACTCGTTAGCCTCGCGCATCAGATTGAGGCAGTCCCGAGCGCTCGCGAGTATGACGCCTTGCTGGCAACCGGCGAGCAGGTTTCCGCCGCGCTCGTCGCCATGGCCTTGAACAAGCGTGGCGTTCGCGCCCAGTCCTTCACCGGTTGGCAGGCGGGAATCAGAACGGAACCCGTGCATGGCAGCGCGCGTATTGCGCATATCGACACGAACTTTCTGGAGAACGCCTTGTCCTCTGGGACGGTGCCCATCATCACGGGGTTTCAGGGGATTGCGGACGGCTCCATTACCACGTTGGGCCGAGGCGGATCGGATACATCGGCAGTGGCCGTCGCCGCTGCGCTCTCCGCCGATTTGTGCGAGATTTACACGGACGTAAAAGGGGTCTACACGACGGATCCCCGTGTCGTAGGTAGCGCAAAGAAACTGAACGAAGTATCGTACGACGAGATGCTTGAACTGGCGAATCTGGGCGCGCAAGTTCTTCATCCGCGCGCCGTGGAAAGCGCGAAGCAACATCATGTGCGCTTGGTTGTCAGGTCAAGCTTTCACGAGGAAGAGGGGACAATGGTAGTGGAGAGACCGGCAGAATTTGAGAATCGAGACGTAGTGACGGGCATTGCGTTCGAACGGGAAGTTGCCCGCATCGCCATCATCGGAATGCCTCGCCACCAAAACGGTCTAGCGACGGTATTCTCCACTTTGGCCAATCGGGGCGTCAACGTGGACGTAATCGTGCAAAGCGTAGTGCATTCTGACGAGGTCGACGTGTCGTTCACCGTCCATGAGGTGGAGACCGAGAAGACGCTTGGCATCTTGCGCGAACTGCACGCTGGACTCAAATACCGCGACGTGGTGAACGAAACCGGCCTCGCCAAGGTGTCCATCGTGGGTGCCGGCATGATTAGCAACCCGGGTGTTGCCGCATCGATGTTCAGATGCCTGGCCGAAGCGGGGGTCTCCGTTCATATGGTCAGCACCTCGGAGATCAAGGTCTCCTGCATCATCAGCGCGAACCTTGTGGAACCCGCGGTCAAGGCCTTGCACGCCACCTTCATCGAAGCCGACATCCCGGCTGTCACGAAGTAAGGAATACCCGCAGTCCTTGACCAAGTGGACCCGGTCCGCCCGGCGAATCCTTGTTTCCTACTCTTGACGGGCAAGGACCGATTCGATATAGTTCTAGCAACAACTGATTCGTGAATTTCTGCGTCGCATGACTGGCGGAAGTGGATGACCACATGGGAGTGCGATGATAAAAAAGTGCCGACCGCCTGGGCCTCTTGCATTCGCGGAGCGTTCAGGCGCTTTTTCACGTCACAGGTGCTGTTTCGCTGACGAGGAGAGCGTCAGTTGCCAATTTGGCGTAGTCGGGTGGGTATCGTCCGTTTGTCAGCACAATTTGTGAGCGGGATATCATGCCCTGATGATAGAGAGGAGAGAGATGTTATGAACATCCTAATCGCCGACGATATTTCAGAAATCGGGCTCGCAAAACTGCAGGCGTTGCCTGGAGCCGACGTGCGCATCCGCACCGGGCTCTCGGAGGCACAGCTCATCTCTGAAGTGGCGGACGTAGAAGCTATTCTGGTGAGGTCCGCGACGCGCATCACGGCGCCCGTCCTCGAAGCCGCCAAGCAGCTGAAAGTTGTTGGACGAGCCGGAGTCGGCGTCGACAACATCGACATCCCCGCGGCCACGAAACACGGTGTCATCGTCATCAATGCACCGGACGGAAATACCATTTCTGCGGCAGAGCATACCTTCGCAATGCTCATGTCCGCGGCCCGCCTCATTCCTTCAGCTCACGGCAAATTGCACGAGGGAAAATGGGACAGGAAGTCCTTTGTCGGAGTCGAATTGCGTGGAAAGACACTATCCGTTCTCGGCATGGGTCGCATCGGTACGGAAGTTGCGAAACGCGCCCTTGCGTTTGAAATGACGGTCGTCGGGTACGATCCGTTCCTGACCGACGAGCGCGCCAAAGAGCTCGGCATCACCCGCGCGACGCTGGAGGACGCCATCGCCGCCGGAGACTTCATTACCGTGCATACGCCTCTCACGAAGGAAACCCGACACATCATCAACAAGGAAGCATTCCTGCGGATGAAGGACGGAGTGCGGGTTATCAATTGCGCACGCGGGGGAATCATTGACGAGGAAGCCCTCGTAGAGGCATTGCGAAGCGGTAAAGTGGCCGGGGCCGCCCTGGACGTCTTTGAGAAGGAGCCGCTCGCGGCGGATCATCCGCTTTTGTCCATGCAAAACGTCGTTGTGACGCCCCACCTTGGAGCCTCCACCATCGAGGCTCAGGTGAACGTGGCAATTGACGTCGCGGAAGAGGTCAGCAAGGTCCTCCTTGGGAAGAGCTTCCGCAATGCCGTCAATCTCCCGGCGATGTCGAGTGAACAACGCGAGTATCTGGAGCCATACCTGCAACTTGGTGAGAAGCTAGGCCTATTCGCTGCGCAATGGCTTGCGGGAGACATGTCGGACATTGAGATCAGCTACGGTGGCAATCTCGCGCACTCGGACGTGTCGTTCATCACGCGCACCGTATTGAAGGGCCTTCTGGGCTATCAGTACGGAGACGAAGTCAACTATGTCAACGCTCCACTGCTTGCCGACCAGGGTGGGATTTCCGTCCGTGAATTGAAGGATCCTCGGAGCAAGGTGTTTACCAACCTCGTCGTGCTGTCCATTAAGTCGGGACAGGAGACGCACCGCGTGGCGGGCACGCTGTACAACGGGTTCGGCGTGCGCATCGTCGAAGTGGATGGGTTTGCCGTGGACGCTTCCCCGGAAGGCAAAGTCCTGTTGCTTCGGCATACCGACAAACCGGGCATCATCGGTCAGATTGGGACCATGCTTGGCGACGCCGAGGTGAATATCGCTACGATGCAGGTGGGTCGTAAGGAGACCGGCGGAGAGGCCATCATGTTCCTTGGCGTTGACAAGCTCGTTCCGGATGAAGTGGTCGCCAAAATTGAGAAAATAGCGGACATTCATCAAGTCCGATCCATTGAGCTTTAAGGTTCCTCACTACATTACATCGCCCGCTTTCCGGTTCAACTCCCGATTGGACACCTGGGCGATGTTTCGGCCCTAGGCACATCACTCGGCGTCAAACATGTAGAGGAGTGAGGTTTCATGGCAAAAACACGCAACGAGGTTCATAACTTTAACGCAGGTCCCGCCGCCTTACCTCTCGAGGCGCTGGAAAAAGCCCGAGAGGAACTCGTGAATTTCAAGGGCTCCGGCATTTCGCTCATGGAAGCGAGCCATCGCAGCAAGTTGTACGAGGACGTGCACAATCATGCGAAGGAACTGTTCGCCGAATTGCTCTCCATCCCAGCAGGCTATGAGATATTGTTCCTGCAGGGAGGCGCCAGCCTGCAGTTCGCCATGCTGCCGATGAACTTTGTCACCGAGGGACACCCCGGTGCATATGTCATGACGGGATCGTGGGCGGATAAGGCTCTTTCGGAGGCCAAGAAGGTGGGACCGACGAGAGTAGCGGGATCGACCGAAGCCGAGAAATTTCACCGTACCCCGTCGGATAGCGAGATTTCGATAGAGTCGACCGATGCGTACGTTCATGTCACGTCCAACGAGACCATCGGCGGCGTGCAATGGAAGGACTTCCCAGACGCGGGCAGCGTGCCGCTGGTAAGCGACATGTCGAGCGACATCCTGTCGCGTCCCATCCCGGTTGATCGGTTTTCCTTCATTTACGCAGGCGCTCAGAAAAATCTGGGTCCCTCGGGTGTCACGGCAGTCATCGCGAAGTCGGAGTTTTTGCAGAAGGCCAAGACGGACGTTCCCACCATACTTAGCTATGCGACGCACGTCAAAAACAACTCGTTGTACAACACTCCGCCCACCTTCGGGATCTACGTGTTATCGTTGGTGCTGGAGTGGGTGAAAGAAAACGGCGGAGTCGCTGGCATGGAGTCGCTGAGCCGGAAGAAGTCCAGCCTCATTTACGACGCCATCGACGAGAGCGACGGGTTCTTCGTGGGATACGTCGACAAGGCGTACCGATCCCTCATGAACGTGACGTTTGGGCTCTGCACGCCCGAACTTGAGAAGAAGTTTCTCGAAGAAGCGAAGGAGATTGGATTTATGGGCCTGAACGGACACAGGTCCGTCGGCGGTTGCCGAGCTTCTATTTATAATGCGGTTCCGCTGTCGGCGTGTGAGCGTCTGGTTGAATTCATGCACGACTTCGCACGTCGCAACAAGTAGGTTGAACCGAAGGCGTTCGGTATTGGGTAGAATTTTCTAAAATCCGGGTGCCGGACTGGGTCTGGCACCCCTTTTCAGGAGAGTGGGGCGTGGACACGAACGACAAGCAGTTTGTGAATGTGCTGTTTGACATCGATGGTGTGATGCTGAGCGAAGAGCGTTATTTCGATGGGAGCGCTCTGACGGTCTACGAGATCCTCCGCAGTCCGCAATACCTGTCGTTGTCCCATCCGGAACTGCCTGTCTTTCGCACGGGTTTCGACGATGCCGAGATTGCGAACATCCGCAAGGTGACGTTTGCCAACGACACCGTGTTTGAAACGGTAAAAAAGCGCGGCGTGAACGCCAACTGGGACATGGTGTACCTGCAGGTTGCATATCACCTTGCGAGCCTCGTGCGGCATCTCTACGAGACGGGACACGTGGACTTGGTGAAGTCCATCTTCCATCTAGCGCAGGATGCCGGGTGGACGGGGAAAGTCATCTCGAGCCTCGGCAAGATGCACCGCGAACTCGGTGAGGCGTTCACGCCGGATTTCGCGAGCTTTAACGAGGCAATGAACGATTGTCACAACAAGGCGGACCTGTTTGCAAAGGTGGACACAAAACTCGCGCTTACCGCCAGGCAAGTCGTTGCCGACGGCGAGTTTGTGTCTTTTGAGAAGGAGAGAGCCTTGTGGCTGTTCTGCCAGAGGACGTTCCAGGAGTGGTACCTCGGGGACGATTACGTGAAGGACACTCACCAGCCCGGCAAGCGCGGGTTTCTCACGGAAGAGGTCCCTTTGGTTGAACCGAAGGCTCTGAAGCAGTTGTTTGTAGACCTGAAGGCGGCGGGTGTCTCGCTCGGCATTGCCACGGGGCGCCCGGGCACCGAAACGAGGGTTCCCCTCGAGTTTTTCGGTTGGCTTGAGGAGTTTGAGATGAGTCGCATCACGACGGCCTCCGATGTCCTGAACACGGAACTTGCCATCCCGTCGGCTGCGCCGTTGGCCAAGCCCAATCCTTTTTCTTACCTGCGTAGCTACCTTTCGAGCCCGGACGCGTCGGAAGTATTGAATTACCCGTTGCCTATCGACGCATCCGTTGGCGAACGGACGCTCATCGTGGGCGATTCGGTGGCCGACTTGTTAGCGGCCCGAGCGATGGGGTGCAAGTTTGCCGCGGTGCTGACCGGCCTGGAGGGTCAGCGCGCTCGGACACAGTTTGAGGAGCGCGGGGCCGATTACATCCTCGACGACGCTTCGGGTGTGCGCGACGTCGTTTTGCCGGGCTAATTCCCTCTGCGGCGGCGGACGAGCGAAGTGACGGGGAAGTGAGGCGGCTCGCGGCAGACCATGCACGAGCGTATGACCCATTCGCAAGCGTGCGACCATGCGCGAGCGTACGACCCATCCGCAAGCGCGCACCTCGACCTTGACGGAAAATTCGCACCTCACTTTCCTTGAAATTCTTCGTTCTACGCCCTTGAAAGGGCGACATGATTCGTGCTAAGATAGCAAACGTCCCTCAGATGACAAGTTGTTGTGAGAGGGCAATCGGGAGAGATGTCCGAGATG
>JAJZAV010000168.1 GCA_021799255.1 Bacillota bacterium | reverse complement strand
ACACTACGAGATTGCGAAGTTGCTCGAAAAGCTAGACAACCCTTTGCTCACGTCGAGAGAGCTGACGGAATGGGAGCGGCGCCTTCGCGCCGTGATTGTGAGCCTGTGGCAGACGCGTCTGGTGCGCAAGGACAAGATCACCCCGCTCGACGAGGTGAGAAATGGCCTGTACTTCCTGGATGAGATCCTGTTTGATGCGCTGCCTTCCGTCCACCTGGAGATGGAGCAGCGGCTTCAGGAAAACTACCCGGGACGCGACTGGCACGTACCGAGCTTCCTGCGCTTCGGCAGTTGGATGGGCGGCGACAGGGACGGGAACCCCAACGTAACTGCGGACATCACCTGGGAAACGCTGAAGTTGCACTGCGATCTCGCTTTGCGCAAGTACGAGGAGCGGGTATCGGAGCTCGCGAATCACTTGAGCCAATCGGTTGCGATGGTGGACGTCAGCCCTCTGCTGTTGGATTCCCTCGGCGAGTTTCGGGAGGCCGACGAACCCTATCGCGCGAAGATTGACCAGATCCTGCTGCGCTTGGCCGAGACTCGCCTGCGCTTTGAGGGTGGAGAGACCAGCGTGCACTACGAGGGGCCGACGGAGTTTCTCCGCGACATCCGCATCATCGAATCGTCCCTGCGCCAGAATCAGGCTGCGGACATCGCCGATGTCATCGTGTTGCCTCTCATCTTGCAAATTGAGCTGTTTGGGTTTCACATGGCGACGCTCGATATCAGGCAGCACAGCGAGGTTCACGAGCGCGCCTTGCAGGAGCTGTATCGTGCCGGAAACCTGGGCGAATACGGTTGCCTTTCCGAAGAAGAGAAGATTGATTCGCTGACGGAGCGACTGAACGATCCGCGTCCGCTCGCCAGCCCCTTCATTCCCTTGTCCGAAGAGGCGACGGAAACGGTCAAGGTATTTGAGACCATTCGCCGCGGGCAAGACTGGTTCGGCGAACTGTGCATCCAGAATTACTTGATCTCCATGACGGCGGGCACCAGCGACATGCTCGAAGTGCTTTTGTTGGCAAAAGAACGCGGATTGTACCACGTCGACACCGACGGGAGCGTGACGAGCCGACTGAACGTAGTGCCTCTGTTTGAAACGATTGAAGACCTGCGCGACGCGCCGCGAATGGTTCGCGCGCTGTTCTCAAACTCGGCCTATCGCCGACACTTGGAGGCGAGAGGCAACCGACAGGAGATCATGCTCGGGTACTCGGACAGCAACAAAGACGGAGGATACCTCACGGCCAACTGGGAACTGTACCGCTGTCAAAAGGCCATCTACGAGGTGGCGAAGGAATACGGGGTTGAACTGAAGTTTTTCCACGGGAGAGGCGGAGCCCTCGGGCGTGGAGGCGGTCCCTTGGAACGCAGCATTCTGGCCCAACCGCCGGAAGCTCTGCAAGGAAAAGTGAAAATCACAGAACAGGGCGAGGTCATTTCGCAGCGCTACAGCCACCCTGGCATCGCCGAACGTTCGCTCGAATCCGCGGTGTCTGCGGTTCTGGTGGCATCGCTTGGGGTTCAGACGGAGAAGATGCAGCGGGCCGAGAAGCGCTGGTGCGAGATCATGGAAGGGATATCGCAAGCGTCTCTGGAAAAGTACCAGAAGTTCGTTTACGGAACAAAAGGGTTCCTGGAGTATTTTCAGCAGGTGACGCCGATTGCCGAGATTGGCTTGCTGAACATCGGATCGCGCCCGTCAAAACGAAAGGACTCTCCGAAAATCCAGGAACTGAGGGCGATTCCATGGGTGTTCTCCTGGACGCAGAACCGCCATCTGTTGCCAGCGTGGTACGGTGCGGGAACCGCCTTCGAGGCCTTCTTGGAGTCGAACCAGGACGCGCGCACGGAACTTCAGAGAATGTATCGCCATTGGCCATTCTTCCAGGCCCTCATCGATAATCTGCAAATGGCCTTGGCCAAGACGGACATGCTCATTGCTTCCGAGTACACCAAACTGGCCGAAGACCAAGAATCAGCAAACCGGATCTTTGCGGAGATCTCTGCGGAATACGGGCGGATTAAGCGGATGGTGCTCATCATCACGCACGAAGGCGAAATCCTCTCGAATAGCCCGGTCATCCGTGAGTCGATTCGACTGCGCAACCCGTACGTGGATCCGTTGTCCTTCTTCCAGGTGCTTCTGCTCGGAGAACTGCGCAAGAAAAAGCAGGCGGATGAACCGTACGACGATTATCTGACCGAAGTGTTGCACACCATTAACGGGATTGCCGCAGGACTCCGTAATACGGGCTGATCCTGGCTTGTCACACGCATGCGCAAAGGGCACCCATTGCACACCGATGCAATGGGTGCCCTAGTTTTTGTATGAAGGTGTTTTTGCAACGGAAACCGACGGCTACGGTGTCGTGTCATTCAGCTCGTCTCTCAAGGCAGCCAAGTCCTCCGTCGCGTTTTTTGCGGCAACGGGATTGTCCATCGCCTGTCGATTCGCCTGGTCGACGGCCCTTTGGGCTTTGTCCAGCGCGTTTTGCGCCTGAACGCGCATGGTGGCAGACGGATGCGACATCACCTGATAAACGGCGTTTTCCGCCGCATCAAGCGAGTTGTTTGCGTTCGCGATGGCGCCGTGGGTTTGCATGCTGGACGTTTTGTTCGACATAGCCTCGCCTCCCTAAACAAAGTGTTCCCGACACCCGAGGTGAACATGAGGGAGGCGCGCCGACCAAAGAAGAGAACCCGCGCCCAGACCTTTCGAGCGCGGGGTAAAGGAATGTGATTCGTCACCACACGAACGGCGAGAACAGGGCCGCCGCCGTGAGACCGGTAAGCGCTCCAAATGCGAAGTAGGCGCCCGGCCAATAGACCATCTCTGCGTCCACGTCGGCACTTCCAATAGCCCTTTGCAGGTCGAGGTCCGTGGAGTTCGCCGTCGCGAACCTGCTTCCAGGAGGGTGCAAAAACACGTAAACACCGCTTGGTTGAACGGCCGTCAACGTCCCGTGATACATGGTTCCGTTCATGTGGTGCACGTACACCTGCTTACCAACCAGGCGAGAGGCGTGGTGATACATCGGGTGATACATGTGAATCACCTCCCTTTTCACTCGTGGATGGACCCCCATGCGGATTCGCCAAGGTTTACCTCTCTTAGCTTGACCTTCGCACCTTGGCCGAAAAAGCGATGCGGATGACACGGGTGTCTGATAAGAGTGTATGTGCGCCTAGGACAGGGGGCGTGGGCGCCGCAGGGTGCGCGTTACTGGTATAAACCTCCGATAAAGAGACATACTACCTCCACAACCGCACAGTGGGGGTATTCGTTGTGAAAACCAATGCAAACGAAGGGTTGTCTAAGGTCATCTGGATCAGCGTGATAACCCTGGTTGTCCTTGCGGCGCTTGGCGCAGTGATGTGGTGGTATGACGAGTACTTGATCCACCACGGCTGATACCGGAGTTCAAACGAAGGCTGGGATGAGCGATCAGGAGAAGAACAAGAGGTGTTTCCTTAGGAGTCATCGTTGTCGTGTTGGTGGCTATTTTGTTTCTTTTAACCGAATTGCGCAAATATCACATTCTGTCCAGCTAGGGAGTTTTAGGACAAAATCACTATCGCGAAATGGGGTTGAACATGCGTATGAGCAGGTCTCGACGACTCTCCCGTTTTGGGACGGTCGGGATGACGGCTGGGATTCTACTCCTTGGCACGTCCGGGTGTAACGCCCAAGTGATGCTGTTCGATCCCGGTGGACCCGTCAGTCGATTGGAATCTCATCTGATGATCTGGACTTTCGTCCTGACGGCGGTCATCGTCATTCCGGTTATCGGTCTCTTGTGGTACATCGTGCGGCGTTTTCGCGATGTTCCGGGCAACGACGCACCATACAAACCGGACTGGTCGGAAAGCACATCGCTCGAAGTCGTCTGGTGGGCCATTCCCATCGTCATCGTGGGAATCCTTTCCGTTGTGACCGCGAAAGACACGTTTGCACTCACGCGGCCACCCGAAAAGCTCTCCACCAAACCGGTAACCATCCAGGTTACGTCGCTCAATTGGAAGTGGTTGTTTCAATATCCCGGCCAAAAGGTGGCCACGGTCAACTACTGCTACATCCCGACCAATCAGGCGGTTCAATTCGTTCTCACTTCGGACGCGCCCATGAACTCATTCTGGGTTCCGAGGCTTGGGGGACAAGAATACACCATGCCTGGAATGGCGATGCGGTTATGGTTGCAGGCCGACAAACCTGACGTTTATTTCGGCAGCGGGGCCAACTTCACCGGACACGGGTTCGCGCACATGAGATTTCACGTCGTCGCGGTGCCTCGTGCACAATTTGACAACTGGGTGAAGCAGGTTAAAAGTTCGTCGCCTCCGCTCACGGAGCTTGGACTTACGGAGTTGCGCAAGCCTGGCTTAACCGGACAACTCACCTATTCGTCGTATCCGCCAAATTCGTTCACCAAGATGATCATGAAGGACGGCGGCATGTACATGGCGCACGATAGGGGAATTCTGGACACCACCACATTCTAGCGAAAAGGTAGTGAAGGCATGCTGCGCGGCGATGTTCAACCAACCCCGTTCTTCGTGACGGGCGATCCGATGATCCTTGCATCAGACGTTCTGATTGCTCTGACCCTTGTGGGAATCGTGGCGGCACTGACGTACTTCAAGAAGTGGAAGTGGCTGTGGCGCGAGTGGTTGACTACAGTCGATCACAAGAAGATAGGGATCATGTACCTGATTGCGGCTCTGTTGATGATGTTTCGAGGCGGAGTCGACGCGGAATTGATGCGCACGCAGTTGGCTCTGCCAAATGGGCGACTCCTGCAGCCAGAGCATTACGATCAGATCTTCACCACACACGGAACCGTCATGATCCTGTTCATGGCGATGCCGTTCATATTCGCCATGATGAACATTGCGGTTCCATTGCAAATCGGGGCGAGGGACGTGGCCTTCCCTTATTTGAACGCCATCAGCTTCTGGATGTTCTTCTTTGGGGCCATGCTCCTGAACCTGTCGTTCGTCATTGGCGGTTCTCCGGATGCGGGGTGGGTCAGCTATCCGCCGCTTTCGGAGACCCCGTTTTCTCCGGGCCCTGGGGAGAACTTTTACTTGCTCGCCTTGCAGACGTCCGGGATAGGTAGCATCGCGACGGGAATCAACTTTCTCGTCACCATCTTCAAGATGCGAGCTCCCGGCATGACGCTCATGAGAATGCCTTTGTTCGTTTGGTCCATCATCGGCACATCGGTGCTCATCATCTTCGCCTTCCCGGCGCTCACGGTTGCGCTGGCCTTGATCTTGTTTGACAGGCTTATGGGGGCACACTTTTTCACCATCTTGCAGGGCGGAGTGCCGATGATGTACATCAACCTCTTTTGGATATGGGGTCATCCGGAAGTGTACATCGTCATTCTCCCCGCCTTCGGGATCTTCTCCGAGGTGGTTTCGACGTTTTCCAAGAAGCGCACGTTCGGCTACTCCTCCATGGTCGCGTCCATCATGGCCATTTCGGTCATCAGCTATCTGGTGTGGGCGCACCACTTCTTCACGATGGGTGCCGGCCCCGGGGTCAACGCGTTCTTCGCCATCGCCTCGATGTGCGTAGGAATTCCGACGGGAGTCAAAGTTTTCAATTGGTTGTTCACGATGTACCAGGGTCGAATCCGACTCACGACGGCGATGATGTGGGCCATCGGGTTTATTCCCAACTTCGCCATCGGGGGAGCCACCGGGATCATGCTGGCCGCCGCTCCGGCCGACTACCAATATCACAACAGCTACTTCCTGATAGCGCACTTCCATCAGGTCCTCATCGGCGGAGTCGTGTACGGCATGCTCGCCGGAATGTACTACTGGTGGCCGAAGATGTTTGGGTTCATCCTTGACGACCGGCTCGGGAAGGCGGCGTTCTGGCTGTTCAACATCGGTTTTTACGTCTGCTTCCTTCCCCAATATCAGCTTGGGTTTATGGGAATGACGAGGCGCATCTACACCTACCCCGCAGGCATGGGGTGGACGACGCTGAATCTCATTTCCACCATCGGCGCGTACATCATGGGCATCGGCTTCGTGTTCATCGTGCTGGACGTCCTGTACAGCGCGTGGCGTGGCGAACGAGACGTGACGGGGGATCCCTGGGACGCGCGCACGTTAGAGTGGTCGCTTCCTTCGCCTGCGCCGCATTACAACTTCGCCAAGATCCCGGTTATCACAGCCAGGGACGCGTGGTGGGTCGCCAAACAGGAGAATCATGGCAAGCTGAATGAGCCGGACGAGCCTATCGCTCCCATTCACATGCCGAAGAACTCCGGCGTACCCTTTTTGTTCGCCTTGGCGTTCTTCGTAGGCGGCTTCGGGCTCGTGTGGGAGTGGTATTGGTTGGCGGCTCTCGGTCTTGCGGGCGTTCTCCTCTGCCTGGTGACGAGGTCTTGGGATTACAACACCGACTACTATGTGCCAGTCGAGGAGATAGAGCATACGGAAATGGCACTGAGGAGGTCGCCTACATGACCATCGCACACGAAACGGTTCTTCGGCAAAGCCATGAAGAACCGCACAGTTTGGAATATTCGACTTCCGGTGGTCGGCTGAAGATCCTCGGTTTCTGGATGTTCCTGGCCACGGATCTGGTGTTGTTTGGATGTTTGTTCGCCACTTATCTCGTGGTACGAACCCACGCGGCCACGGGGCCCACGGAAGGACAACTGTTCGACGTACCTACGTTCACCGCGGAAACCCTGATCCTCTTGACGAGCAGTTTCACGTGCGGTCTCGGCACTCGAGAAATGCGCCGGGGCAGCCGGGGAGGGGCGGTGTCCCTCCTCATCATCACGGTGCTCCTCGGTCTGTCTTTCGTCGGGCTCGAGGTGAACGAGTTCGTCAAGTATACGTCAAGCGGAGCGAACGTGCAGACGAGCGCATTCCTCTCCGCGTTCTTCGTCCTGGTAGGTACCCACGGCTGCCACGTTTCCATGGGCATCCTCTGGATGACTTCGATACTGTTGCAACTGATGGTGAAAGGAATCTCGCAAGTGACGGCCCCGAAGGTGTTCGTCGTGGGTCTATACTGGCACTTCCTGGACGTTGTTTGGGTGTACATATACACCGTCGTTTACCTGATGGGAGTGATTAAGTAGTGTCCTCGACCATGGATTCACACGGGCACGGCTCGCCGATGGGGGGGCCACAGAGGGGAAGCCACGAGGAAGGATTCCCCTGGTCGCACGTTATCGGATACGTGCTTTCGCTGATACTGACCTTTGCGGCCTTGGTCATCGTTGAAAACACCAAACTGTCGGGTGCCGCGATGGTCACGTACATCCTGATCTTCGCAGGGCTTCAGGTCTTCGTGCAACTCTTCTTCTTCATGCACTTTACGGAGACCGTGGGTCCGCGAATCCACATCGTGAGCCTGTCGCTCGGTCTGTTCTTTACCATGTGCGTCATCTTGGGGTCCATTTGGATCATGTCGTTCAGCGGCCACCAAGCGTATTAGACCCAAGAAAGAAAACCATCCCCGCGATGCGTGCCAGCCATGCGGTTTGCATGACGCCGAGGTTGAGGCGCGCATTGGGGGAAAGCTTTGATGAGGGCTTCGATGAGGGCTTTGATGAGAGCCCTAGGCTATTCGTTCGTTAACGAATCATCGGCGCTAAGTTGCGTGCGATGACGAGGTGTCCCCGATTGTTTGGATGCACGGGCGCGACGGGAGACGTCATTACGTCTTCAATTCGCCCTCGTCTGTATCCGTAAATGAGCTCGGCCTGCCGTCCTTCGAACCACGCGGCGGTCGGAGCCAGTACGGCCCCCATGCGCGCGGCCACTTGCGCCGTGGCTGCGTTGAGCGCTCCGATGCCCTGAGCCGCAATGGGACTGTTCGGGAAGGGATTGTACTGGTTGCACACGATGATGCAGGCTTTACTTACGCTGCGTATGGCCGCGATTAACCGCGCAACATCCTTGCCATAACGTACGATGGATTCTTGAATGACTCGCCTTGGCGCTCCGCGAAGCACCGATAACGCGGCGTCCGCCAAATCGTCGCCTCCCACCCAAATGCTGATGGTTCGCGCCTCGGTAAGGTAGACGGAGGAATTGGCCAGGACCGCGTTTTCTAGCGCTCTGCTGGTCCATCCCGGTTCGGCCAGCACCTGTCCGGTGATGGGCGCCGATCTGGTATTCAGCATCGAAACGACTAAGCTAGGATACGCCTTTGTCCACGAAGTAGCCGCCTCTCCCGCAGTAATCGAGTCGCCGAGTGCTGTGTACAGCAACATTGTCATCCCTCCTTCCCCCTACTAGTGAATGAAGAGTGACAAGGGTTCTGTATGGTTACATGCCTTGGCCATCTACCCACGTTGATATGAACGACACTGTCAAGCACCCGCTTGGCAATGAGGTTAAAGGCCTGGCCCAAAGGCAAGGTTCGTCGACGGTTGGCACACTGATATTCGCG
>JAJZAV010000167.1 GCA_021799255.1 Bacillota bacterium | reverse complement strand
GATGCGTATGGGGTTGTGACTACGTATCTAAACAATCGATTTGAGGTTCGCCTGAAACTTTCCGGATTCAAATCCCACTTGGTTGCGGCGCTTGATGCCGTGAACTACTTTGTCAAACAAGGCTATGTACCTGGAGTCATCGATGTAACCGGAGGGCAACCTTATCAGTATATGCCTTTAAGTCAGTCCACAAAGGCGGGAAACTGATGCAGAGAAGCGAGAGGTGGAACCTAGTCGTTTCTTTATCTGTCGTTTCGATGGCTCTGGGGTTCTTGTTGGCTGTCCAGTATCGTCAGCACCAGGATGCCGTGACCAGCGGAGTCGTGGTTGTTAACGATCCGGAACAGCGCAAGTTGCAGTACGAACTGAATGCGCTCAACAGGACGAGCGCCACTCTTCAACGCGAAATTTCGATAACGTCGTCTCGGCTTACGAGCTACGAAAACCAGACAGCGGGATCCAGCCGTGAGATGCGGCGGGTCGAGCAACGTCTCGAGGCGGAGCGCATCCTGAGCGGGACGACGCCCGTCGAGGGTCCGGGGGTGAGGGTAACCCTGATGGATGGACAAGGACTCAATACGGAACAGGTACTCACGCACGATTGGGACGTGCGTCAGGTGATTAATGAACTCTTCACAGCGGGTGCCGAGGCCGTGTCCATTAACGGTTATCGAGTCGTGGCTACATCGGGTATTTATTGCACGGGTCCCGTTGTCCGAATCAACAACCACAGCATCGGTGCGCCTTTCTTGATAGAAGCCATCGGGAATCCCCAGACGCTCTCGTCGGCACTGAATATATCGGGGGGAATCCTAGACATCCTTCGCGCGAGAGGAGTTAACGCGTCTACTCCCCAAACGCAAACATTGCTGACGATGCCCGCTTTCGTTTCCGGATAATTGGGGCCCACTGAGGTGAATTTGGAGTGAACCGTCGTACGTTTCTTTGGTCGCTGACAGGCGTGAGCGCCGTGCTCGGGTTCATGCTTACCGTACAATTAGCCTCTAGACCCGCGTCATCGACAAACGGGATGGCGAGCTTTCTGGACCTCACTTCGCAAATCGATGAGGCGTCGACCGAAAACCGGATCTTGGCGGCGGATTTGGCTCGCCAAAGGGCCCAACTCGCCCAATATCAGGCAGCGGCGGGCAGTCGAGCGCTCCTACGCAAGGCGTTTCTCAAAGATGAGCAGTCCGTCGCCAGGGAGGCAGGAATGACTCGGGTCTCTGGGCCCGGCATTACCATCACCATCCGCGACGATCCGAAACTGCCGTTCATCCCGGAATACGCGGGCCAATTTAGCACGGAATCGGATCAATTGATCTCGCAAATCGTGAACGATCTCTTCGCAAACGGGGCGACTGCCATAAGTATTAACGGGCAACGGTTGGTAACCACGTCGTCCATCCGTCTGGTAAGGGGATTAGGTCCGTCGGCGACGCTCCAAATTAACGGGAATCCCATCGTATCCCCATATGTAATCCGGGCCATCGGTTCGATTAGCCGTATGAAAGCTGTACTCACCGTGGATAATGTTGCGATTGTTTTGAACCTGATGCAGGAGGATTGCATCATCCGCACCCATCCTGCGAAAGATGGTGTGCGCATTCCCGCGTACAACGGTCGTTTGCCGGGTCAGTATGCCAAGGAGGTTGGGGGATCATGATCTGGTTGCCGGTCATGGGTCTCATCATTGGTGCAGCGATTGGGTACATATCCCATGTCCATATTCCCGTCGCATTTTCGAGTTATCTGTCCATCGCTGTATTAGCCGCGCTCGACACCGTGTTTGGCGGAGTTCGAGCCAGCTTGGAGAAGTCCTTCGATGGCCGCGTATTTTTGACCGGTTTTTTCTCCAACATCCTTTTGGCGGCCCTGCTGGCGTTCATTGGGAATCAGCTCGGCGTCGATCTATATTTGGCTGCGGTGGTCGCCTTCGGCGTCCGGCTGTTTCAGAATATCGCGGTCATACGCCGCATCGTCTTTGAGCGAATGAGTCAACGGGGGAAGGGGATCCGCGAATTAAAACGACCCTAGGCGAACGTTGCCTCTGCAAGGACGCTGCCACCGCTCTGATTCGCGCACAACACTTGCTTTGTGCGCGCAAAAAGTTTTTACGCGATAAAGAGGATTGCAGGGGAGCATGTTGAAATACAGGAAGAAATATTTTTGCCTACGCTGTGTTGCTTTATTCAGTTTTGGCTTCGCTTCACGTCAGCCGCCGTTCAAACGACACACTACGTAGCTTGCAGTTTTGGGTTGTGTATGGAACTGGCGTGCGCGTCGGCCTCGTGGTATTCGCGGGATTTTGACGGCTACGCTTTTGGCATTGAACGCATAGAGTATTTGCCATATGCCAGCCTTTCGGGGCCGAGGTCAATGCCGAAGAGACATGGGTCGGTACCAAAGGATGCTTTTCTTTGTGGTTGTGTACATGTTTTCATAGGGGAAACCATTGTTTCGAATTCGTCCGGGCTCTATCCATTGGTGATGATTTTTGTGCTCCGGACAGCCTTAGCAAGGGGGTGCCAGGCGGTTGGCAAAAGGGGATTACATCGTCAGTCTAGACATCGGCACTTCTAAGGTCCGAGCCATCATTGGTGAACAGGCTGGAAGCGGTATCAGCGTCATCGGGGTGGGGCTGTCGACGGGCGAAGGCATCCGTCACGGATCCATAGTGGATATAGATTTGACGGTGGAGTCCATTCGTAACGCGGTGGAGGACGCGGAACGAATGGTAGGCATTCACATCGGTTCAGCGTACGTCGGGATCAGTGGGAATCACATTCATCTTCAGAACAGTCACGGCGTTGTAGCCGTATCGTCACCCGACAGGGAGATTGGCGAAGAGGATATCGAACGCGTCTTGCAGCAGGCGCGCGTGGTGGCGTTGCCTGCCGAGCGGGAGATTATCGATGTCGTGGCGAGAGAGTTCATCGTTGATGGGTTGCGCGGCATCAGCGACCCGCGGGGGATGCTAGGAGTGCGTCTGGAAGTTGAGGCCTATCTCATCACGGGCAGCCGAACGGCCATTCACAACGTGGTTCGTTGTGTGGAGCGGGCGGGAATCGAGGTGGCCAATTTGGTGCTTCTGCCGCTGGCCGCGAGTTCTATCGCGTTGTCCGCTGATGAGAAGAACCTCGGGGTCGCACTCGTCGACGTAGGGGCAGGAGCGACCTCCGTGTCCATCTTCGAGAATGGTGCTTTGGTGGGGACAAGCATCATACCGATGGGCGGAGACTACGTCACCCACGATATCGCGATTGGCCTGCGCACGCAGTCGTCGGCTGCCGAACACGTGAAGCTTCGGCATGGATGTGCATACGTCCCGGAAGCCTCGGAGAACGAGCGGTTCAAGGTGCCGCGCATCGGAAGCAATCAGGAAGTCGAGTATTCCCAGTACGATTTAGCCACCATCATTGAGCCTCGCATGCAGGAGATTTTCTCTTTGGTGCGAAAGGAAATAGAGAAGATGGGTTTTGCCCATGACTTGCCAAGCGGGTATGTCTTGCATGGTGGGCTCATGGCGATGCAAGGCGCCTCAGAGGTTGCTTCAGAGGAACTTCGGGCTCCCGTGAGGATAGCCGTTCCGGAGTTTATTGGCGTTTCCGACTCCTCGTTTGTGAACGGCGTAGGGATGATTTCCTATGCGATGCGTTCGAATCCTCGAAGCGGGAATGTAGAAACGGTGAATTACGGTCGTCCTGTCAAAACTGGCGGAGGTTTCTTTGTCCGATTGAAGGATTGGTTGCGGGACTTTATTTAGACGTCTGACGATACCGCCCTGTGTTTTTGCAGGGGAAGCAGCAATGGAGTCACGGCGGGTATGGGAAGTAACAAGGTGGAATTTTCGTGCCCTTGGTACGGCACGTCGTGTGGAATGAGACCTGTGGGGTAACTCACCGGTCGAAGACCGACGCATCCGCCTCACAGACCTAGAGGTGCGGCGATAAAGCTCGAGGAGGATCTGCGATGTTGGATTTTGATATGGATGTCGAACCGTTGGCCAGAATTAAGGTCATCGGGGTCGGCGGCGGTGGGTGCAACGCCGTCAATCGCATGATTGATTCCGGCGTTCAGGGTGTTGAGTTCATCGTGGTGAATACGGACGCCCAAGCGCTGCAACTGTCAAAGGCAGAGACTAGGCTGCAAATCGGCGAGAAATTGACCCGTGGACTCGGAGCCGGTGCTAATCCGGACATCGGCAAGAAGGCCGCCGAAGAGAGCCGGGAACTTCTGGCGAACGCTCTGAAAGGGGCGGACATGGTCTTCGTGACCGCCGGCATGGGTGGTGGCACAGGGACGGGAGCCGCGCCGATTGTGGCGGAAATTGCAAGAGAACAAGGGGCCCTCACCGTCGGAGTCGTCACCAAGCCCTTTCGATTTGAACAGAAGCGCCGGATGTCTCAAGCTGAGCAAGGCGTGGCGAACTTGAAGGAAAAGGTCGACACCTTGATTGTGATTCCAAACGACCGGTTACTTGAAATAGTGGATCGAAATACACCCGTCCTCGAGGCATTTCGTGAGGCGGACAACGTTCTGCGTCAAGGCGTGTCCGGAATTTCAGACCTCATCGCTACGCCCGGGCTGATCAATGTCGACTTTGCCGACGTGAAGGCTATCATGACGGAGAGAGGATCCGCATTGATGGGCATCGGAACTGCGTCCGGTGAAAATCGTGCCGCCGAAGCCGCGAAGAAGGCCATCTGCAGCCCGCTCCTGGAAACTTCGATTGACGGAGCGAGAGGCGTTTTGATGCAGGTGGCAGGCGGAGCGAACCTCAGCTTGTGGGAGGTCAACGAGGCCGGTGACATTGTTTCGTCGGCTGCAGATCCGGATGTGAACCTGATTGTCGGAGCCGTCATCAATCCAGATCTTCAGGACGAGATCATTGTGACCGTCATCGCCACCGGGTTCGAGAATATCCCGTCCCAGTCGGTCGTGCGTCCAACTCGACCGCAGATCTTTGACGAAGTTCCCCCTCCGGCTGCGAATTCGGCCAACAACGCGTGGGACGTTCCGGCGTTCATGCGTCGACGCGAAGGTCGCCTGAATCGCGATAAATAAAAGGCGACGTCTCTGCTCGTGCAAAGAGTCGGTTACATTACACGGTGTCAGATTGGTTCAACGAACGAAGGAGGATTGTGCGAAGCGCAATCCTCTTTTGATCACCATTTTGTAGAATTCCCTCCTAGAATCCCCGTGCCCAAATTCTCCCCTTCCTTGCGGCCGCTCGACAAAAAGTCTATGGATTCTTAGGCAAGTTCCGACAGGGTTTGTAATAGAGATGTACTATACTGTGCCTACCGTCAGTCATACGCGTGCTCTCCTCTCGTGCGGGGGCAAGTGCTAAACTCCGGTGTACAGTCGAATCTCTGAGGTGGGTGCCATGCCGGTTGTGTACGCCGACGTGGTCTGGTTAGTCAACTTCGTGATGGACGCAATGCTGCTCGCCACAAGTGCCTGGATTGCGAAACGCGACAGACGCTGGCGACGCATTCTCCTTGGGGCACTCATCGGATCTGCTTATGCGATGCTACTGTTTCTTCCACGGCTCTCCACGCTCACCACGTGGCCAGGTAAGGCAATTGCATCGCTTATCATGGTCTATGTAGCGATACCTCATCGCGGTTGGCTGGATCTACTTCGCAATTGTGCGTTGTTCTATTTCGTCGCTTTCGTGTTCGCTGGTGCGGCTTTGGCGATGCATTATGCGATTCCCGGAGTTTCCATGGCCGGAGGTACCATCGTCGGTGGAAAACATCTTGCTTACGTAAGCACGACGAAGAGCTTGTCCTTAGTTGTCGCAATCGTGCTTGGCACCATGGCGATTTCTTACGCGACTAAGCGAGCCTCGCGCCTACGAAGGCTCGAGACCTCGTTACTTCTAGCCAGACTTTCGTTCAACGGTTCCAGCGTGGAGTTCATGGGACTAGCCGACACTGGCAATCAGCTGCGACACCCGCTCACAGGACGACCTGTGTGCCTGGTGGAACTAGGGGTCCTCGGTCCTCTCTTGCCGGACGGGCTGTCAGAAGCGCTCGTGCGCGGGGAGCCTGTATACGACGCCATGAGTCAGCTTCAAGAGGGTCTCGCTGCTCGTTTCACGGTGGTTCCACTTCGTGGGGCTGGTGGAAATCAGACGTTCTGCCTCGCGTTTCGTCCCGACGGACTGACCTTTGCGTCTGACGACGGTAAGGAGACGGCGGCGGGAGCTTGTCTCATTGGGATCCACGTGGAACCACTCTCTGCTGACGGTCGATTTCAAGCAATATTGCACATCGATGCGATTACGGGGGATGACCAGTTTGAAGATTCCAGACCTGCCGATGGACAGCATCAAGCTCCGGATCCGACTGCAGCTCTGGTGGATTCGGATTCGTCGCAAACTGGGTGGGGGCAGTGAGGAGGTTTACTATGTCGGCGGCAGCGAGGCGTTGCCGCCGCCCTTGACGCGCGAAGAGGAAGAATATCTACTCAGCCGTTTGCCCGGCGGGGACGATGCGGTTCGCGCGATGCTCATCGAACGCAATCTACGCCTTGTGGTGTACATCGCGCGCAAGTTTGAAAACACCGGCGTCTACATCGAAGACCTCGTCTCCATCGGGACGATTGGTCTCATCAAAGCGGTGAATACGTTCGATCCGCAGAAGAAGATCAAACTTGCTACCTACGCCTCGCGTTGTATTGAGAACGAGATCCTGATGTTCTTGCGCAGAAACAACAAGTTGAAATCGGAGGTCTCCCTCGACGAGCCTCTCAATGTGGACTGGGATGGAAACGAACTTCTCCTGTCGGATGTCCTCGTGGGAACGGAACCCGACACCATTACGCGAAACCTGGAAAACGAAGTGGACAGAACCCTTCTGTACGATGCCCTGGAGAAGTTATCTGAACGGGAGCGCAAGATCATGGAACTGCGCTTCGGACTCGGAACGGAGGAAGAGATGACACAAAAAGACGTGGCAGACCTGCTCGGCATATCGCAGTCGTATATATCGCGTCTGGAAAAGAGAATTATCAAGCGCTTGCGACGAGAGTTTAACAAAATGATGTAACAGAGCAATCTCGCGTTCGGACTGGATTGTTGCTCTCCCAAGCGACGCTGGCGGCCCCCCAAAGAAGCATAAGTTCGTCTCTTACGGAGATACTGAAGACGATTTCTTGCAATGGTCGCTCACGGCATTGCTTCTTTGCGGATTGTGTCCAGTGTCGCCATGGGGGGAACGCAAAAATGAAGCGAAACAAGGTCGAGATCTGCGGAGTAAATACGTCGCAATTACCCGTTCTCACGAACGTCGAGATGAGAGCGCTGTTTGAAGAACTGAAGGCAGGAGAATTGTCCGCTCGCGAGAAGCTCGTCAACGGCAACTTGCGGTTGGTTCTATCGGTCATCCAGCGGTTTAACAATCGCGGAGAATACGTGGACGACCTGTTTCAAGTGGGCTGTATCGGACTGATGAAAGCCATTGACAATTTCGATCTCGGTCAGAACGTCCGGTTTTCCACATACGCTGTGCCAATGATAGTGGGTGAAATCCGGCGTTACCTTCGCGACAACAATCCGATTCGCGTGAGCCGATCTCTGCGGGACATCGCTTACAAGGCCCTGCAGGTTCGGGATCAATTGACGAACCAGAACCTGCGCGAGCCCACCATATCCGAGATCTCCGGAGCCATGGACGTGCCGAAGGAAGAAATCGTATTTGCCCTTGATGCCATTCAGGATCCCGTGTCTCTCTTCGAACCCATCTACCACGATGGAGGAGACCCGATTTACGTCATGGATCAGATCCACGACGAGAAGAACCTGGACACCTCGTGGGTAGAGGAGATAGCGATTCGCGAAGCGATGCGCAAACTGACGGATAGGGAAAAGAAGATCCTGTCCATGCGCTTCTACGAAGGGAAAACGCAGATGGAGGTTGCTGGCGAGATTGGGATCTCCCAGGCGCAGGTTTCACGCCTTGAAAAAGCCGCGATTCAACGCATGCAAAAGCACATCTCCCACTAGATGCACGCGTTGCATGGCGTCGTAAATGCCGGTTTGGATGCGCAGAGTCCCGTCATTTTTGTACGCTAATTGCTTTTACAGTACTTTCATGCGCTCGCCACATATACATAAGGTAGACCGAGTCCCGTGCATCGCCCGGCGCTGGCCGCACAGGAAGAGCGAAACGGATGTCGGGAACTGCGGGAGTGGGCAAAAAGTGGGGCGAGTGACATGCGAATCTCAGATCTGCAATCCAAAGACGTCGTCAACATCGGAGATGGCAAGCGCCTCGGAACGATAGGGGACCTTGACATTGACATTGACAGTGGGCTGATACGGGCCATCATCGTGCCCGGGCAGGCACGCTTCTTTGGCATGGTTGGAGGCGGCCAAGAAGTCGTGGTGCCATGGAACCAAATCGTCAAAATTGGTTCCGACGTAATCCTCGTTGACCTGAGACCCGTGCACGAAACCGGCTATTACATTCCGCCCCAATCAGGGAAAAAGGGTACGG
>JAJZAV010000166.1 GCA_021799255.1 Bacillota bacterium | reverse complement strand
GACACCCTGCTGGCGAAATCGGTTCGCGAACACTCCTCCCGCCGTAAAGACCCCCACATCGTGACCGTCCGCTCGCAGGGCCTTCGCCAACGTCAATATATGAGTCTCCGTGCCGCCCGGCAGGAGCCATTGAATCACGAACAAATATCGACCCAACCGTTCTCCCTCCTCTCCTCAAACCGACCGTACTCTGTCCCATCAGCGCCTGTGCAGTTGAAGGGTTGGACGGGCATTGGAGATGGACATCCTCGTGTGCCCCTTCCGTTCGCGCGGCTCCTTGGCATGGACTTCTTCCTTTTTCCCCGTTCCTTGTGCACCGAGAGCCCTGGAAGGGCCATCGCTGCGCTCCCTGCGAATGTCGTCCTTGCCATGACCTGCGTGAACCTTGCGTCCCCGAAGCAGGAATCCACTGTAGGAAACGATGGCTTCCATGGCTTCTCTGATCTCCTCGTCGCGAAGGATGTCGCGCCCCGGTCTTCCGTTGCAGTCGTAAGCGTAAAGGCTGCCGTCCTTCGCAGCCCCAAAGTCGACGCCGACAAGCCCCACGCTCCCCACGTGGGCAGAGAGCGCCTCGGCAACGCGCACCCCAGCCTCGCGCACGGAGCGAAGGAGCTGCTTCTGTTGGGACGCAGGCATTTCAATCTCATCCGGCAGGCTATCCGACACCGAGTGCGCTCGTCCTCCTGCATGGAAGTTTGTGAGCGTGGAACCTTTCGATCCGATGCGTGCGGTCAGCGCAATGGTCCGCCACTCTCGGTTGTCGTATCTCATGACGGTGGCGCGAAAGTCCACCTTCTGACCAGTTTTGGTGCGAAGGAGTTGGATCTCCTCTTGGGCCGTGTACGTGCGCCTCCGAAAGGCGTCCTCCAGCAGTTCCAGGAGTTTTCTCGTGGAGAGTTCCCTGTGGATGGACTTCCCAAAAAAACGCTCGCCCACGACTCGATAGAGTCCGTCGGAAATGCGCTCAACAACCGCGATGTTTCTCCCTCCGGATCCGATGTTGGGTTTTAACCACAACCGTGACTTTCGTTCCAATAGGCGAAGAACCGCCTGTGGCGTGATGTCCATGAACGTCTCGGGGAGCTTGGCAGGCGACAAGTCATGACCCGAGAGGATGCGGTAAATGACATCTTTCGACGGGAAAATTGGATTGAAAAAGCGGTAATTGTGCCTTCTCCATGCCCTGTACAGCTGATGATAACGAACGTCATGGCGCTTTAGGTCATCTAGGTACATGGCGTCGTAAACGACCACGCGCTCTGGATCCAGGCTCTTGGCGTCCTCCACGAATCGATCCGTTGTTGCATCATATCGCCAGCCCCGCGTCTTGGCGGACTTCCATCCCGATGCCACCGCTTCCGGCCATTGGAAGTATTTGGGCGTGGTAAAGAAGACGGGGATCTCCTCGCGCAAAGCCGCCTTGGCCAGCCAGCGAAACGTGCGCGTTCTCCGCCCCCGCAGGGCTAACTCTGGGGCATCTCCAGTCACCACGACGAGCACGATTGACTCCTCCATTCGAGCCCATTGTATGCACCGCGAGCTACCTCGGAGTAGATAATCGCCTACGCCCATTCGCCTCTGTTTTTGCAATCATATTCTAGGAGGACGTTTCGCGATTACGTTCGGATTACCAATAGAGGGCATTCTGGTGTAAGCGGAAGGGGAGTACCACCATGACCCGCATCGTGATCCTGGCTCCAGACGACTTGCCCGTTCCACCGCGAAAGGGTGGAAGTGTCCAGATCTATCTTCACAACCTCGTTCCCGAGCTCACCAGGCAGTCTCGCGATGGCTATCATCCGTACCTCATCAGCCCCGGCAACAAGCCGATGGAAGGCGTCTCACACATCCCCATCCAGGCGAACCATGGCTCGTATCAAAAGGAAGTCCTGAAAAAGCTCTTTCGGCTTCGTCCGGATGTCGTGCAAATTGAAAATCGCCCGGCATGGGTCTCGTGGGTAAAGGCCGCCTTACCACGAACGAAGGTGGTCTTAAATCTGCACTCGTTGACTTTTCTGGGGCAGAGCCACATCTCCCAGAAATCGGCCGTCATGGCACTTCGGGAAGCGGACGCTGTGACGCTGAACAGCCATTCGCTTCGCCGCCAGGTGGCCCGGCGATTTGCATTGTCAAAGTCGAGCTGGAACCCGCACGTGATCTATCCCGGCGTGGAAGCAGGAGAGTTCGCACACTCGGGCTCGACGAAAAGCTCGGCACGTGAATTTCGTCTCCTCTTTGTGGGCCGCGTGATTCGTCAAAAGGGCGTTCACGTGCTTGTGGAAACGGTGCGGGAACTCAAGCGAAATCGCGTCCCCGTCAGGCTCACCATCATCGGCCGCACCCCCCCGTGGGAGAAGGCTTACAGGAGCCATCTCGTCAAAAAAGCGAGAGGGTTGCCGATTCGTTTCGCGGGGTTTGTCGCCCCCTCCCTCCTGCCTCCCTTCTACAAAGACGCCGACGTGTTGGTCTGCCCCTCGCAAGGCCACGAAGCCTTTGGGCTCGTGAACTTGGAGGCTATGGCCGCAGGTCTGCCTGTGGTCGGCAGCCGTCAAGGAGGCATTGCCGAGATCGTCAATGAATCGAGCGGAATTCTCGTGAAAGACTATAGGAACTCCCATTCGTTTGCGAACGTTCTTAGAGAAATGGCGACAGATCCGGAGAGAATGGCCGCCCTCCGAGAAGGAGCCTTGCGCCGCGCGGGAGAATTCTCGTGGAAGAAGTGCGCAAGCCAGTTCTGGCAAGTGTATCAAAGGGCGCTCGAATCATAGCCCCAAGGTAGCAGGAATATCCCGCAGGCTCCAGAAATTGATGCCCCGCAGGGCTCCATCTTCGTGTACTATAAGGTGAGGAATTACCAAGGTTTTGTCTTTAGAAAGGATTGTCATCATGAAGCGACGTTCATCTCGCAAACGCAAGCACAACACGTACGAATCCTCTACTGCGTCTACTCAAAACAAATCAGTAGATCCGGATAAAAGAAACAAGCAACGGGTCTTCCGAGTTAACTTCGTCTATGGAATCGTATCCGTCGCGTGCGTTGGCCTTATTCTGCGCCTCGCTTACCTGCAGATTACGAAGAGTGCCCAGTTCAGATCCGAGGCCGTCACAAGCACCGTGACCACCATCCCGGTGCTTCCTGCGCGCGGGCGTATTTACAGCGCCGACGGAACCTTGCTCGCGTACGACAAGCCGGAGGAAACTCTGTATTACACCCAAATTCAAGGCGTCAACACCACGGTTAGCGAAGTGGCTGCCATCGCCAAAAAACTGGGGCCCGCGCTTGGGATTCCGGGAACACAGATTAAAAACGCGATCCTGTCGGACATGCGCTCCAAGAACGACTATGCGACGATTGCGTTGTTGCCCCTAGGCACGTACCTGAACGACAAGGAGTTGGCCTTCATTGGGGAAAACGCCTCGTCGCTCCCCGGCATCAGCGTACAGGTGAACGGACAACGCGTGTACCCCTTCGGGGATCTGGCTGGTCACGAGTTGGGGTACGTGGGGCCCATCACGAGCTCGCAGTTGAATCAGTACGTATATCAGGGGATTGGGAACTACACCTACTCGGAAAATCAGATCATCGGGCAAGCGGGATTGGAAGCCACGTACGAGAAGTACCTGCGCGGCGAAGTTGGACAGGAGATTCAGGAAGTCAGCAGCACGGGGAACATCGTGAACGGAGCGAGCTATGAACCGAAGCCGGTAGCGGGCGACAATCTTCAGCTGACGCTGAACGCTAGGCTACAAGCCGTCGCGCAGGAGCAGGTGCAAAATGTTGTCAGCACCTACGACGCCGCCAGCGGCACCAGAATCCCCGCCGCGGCCGCGGTCGTAATGAACGTGAAGACCGGTGGCATCCTGGCTATGGCCAGCTATCCATTTATCGATCCGAACTGGTTCACCACGAACACCACCGGAAAGCACGCGAATTACCTGAACACGCCCGGTGTGCAGACCAACAATGCGATTCAAAACCCAAACTACCCCGGATCCACGATTAAGCCGGCCAACATGATGACCGGCCTCGATACCGGTGTCCTCACGCCGAATTTCACCTACTACGACGCCCCGGGTCCCTTATACATCGGCAACCGGCCCGAGGTGGAAGACGCGTCGTACGGCTTGGTGGACGACGTCAAGGCCATCGCGGTATCCGACGACAAGTTTTTCTATAACCTTGGCCTCATGCTAGGCAAGTGGGTCGGCAGTTCCAGCTATTCCGGCGGCGCTCCCATCGATGGATTGGCCAACCTGCAGACCTGGCGCGACACGTACTTTATCAAGGGGATCATGAAGCTCGTCAAGGGCGAAATGCGCTTTGGCCTCGGGCGGCTCACCGGCATCGATCTCCCGAACGAACAGGCGGGCAACTTCTACATCGAGAACGCCCAGGGAACCCAGGTGCCGCTCGACGTGCCCTCGGTGGAAGCTTCGCTCAAGAAGACGGGCAGCTACTACAACGAGGGCAGCCCTTTCGATCTCGCTATGATGGCCTTCGGCCAAGGCCAGCAGGTCACCCCGATAGAACTCGCGCAGTACGTGTCCACCATCGCGAACGGCGGGTACCGCCTGCAACCCCACCTTTTGGACAAAGTGCTGCCGCCGGGTATGTACACGAGCTTGAACGGCATGGAGCAAAAGCCCGTCTTGACGTTCAAGACGAAGGTCCAGGAAAAGTTGAAGCTCAACCCAACGTATCTCAACATCGTGCGCCAAGGCATGTATTCCGTCTGTAACGTGAACTACGGCACCGGCTACGGCAGCTTCTACAACTCCCCTTATAAGGCCGCCGGAAAGACGGGGACGGCAACGATTTACATGAACGGGATTAAGACCAACGACTCCGTGTTTGAAGGTTTCGCGCCCTTCAACAACCCGCAGATAGCCGTCGTGGTGATGATTCAAGGAGCCGGCTATGGGGCCCAATATGCGGCTCCCATCACGCGCACGTTGATGGACACCTACTTCGATGAGCAGCACGCGAGCTTCATGCCAAAGAAGGACTGGACCAATTCGTCCGTTCCAACGAATTGGTTCCAGTCCTCCGCCTACACGGTGCCGGAAAAGTCACACTGACATCAACCGGCATCCCCTACGCTCGACACCGTGCCGGGTTTTCCGGTGCCCGCCGCGGCAGGCAGAGGAAACAACTCGCTGAGTCGGACCGTTCTGCCGTATTCGTTCTTAAACACGACGTGCTCGCGGGAGAACTTGCGCGGTGAGTCAATGCCGCAGGCCGCCGCCAGAGCAAAGAGTCCTTGCCGGAGATTGATGATATAGTTCATGACGCGCCACTGTTTCTCCTCAGGTACCAAGGCCTGCATGTACTTCGGATCCGTCGTGGTCACTCCCGTAGGGCACTTTCCCGTGTGACATTGCATCGCCATGATGCAGCCGTTGGCCATCATGAATCCGCGCGCGGAGTTGACGGCATCGGCCCCAATCGCGAGGGCAATGGCCACCTTGTCGGCCGTGATGAGCTTGCCCGACGCGAAGATTTTGAATCGCTGGCGAACCCCGTAACGGTGCGCCGCGTCGACGAGGGTAATGAGAGCGGGGTATAACGGCAGACCCATGGTATCGGCCATCGACTTGAACGTGGCACCACTGCCTCCCTCTCCACCGTCGACAGTGATGAAGTCGGGAAAGATGTCGAGGCGGATCATCGTCTCAAACATCATGCGCAGACGCGTCTCGTCGCCAATGACAATCTTGACTCCGACGGGTTTGCCGCCCTCCCTCTGCAGTTGCTTCACAAACTCCAGCGTATCCTGCCACGAGTGCAAAAACGGGAAACGATTCGGAGAGTTCACCGTCTGGCCAATCGGAACCTTGCGGATGGCGGCGACCTTCGCGTTGACCTTGGCACCCTCGAGGTGACCGCCGCGAATCTTGGCCCCCTGGGCAAACTTCAGCTCAAACGCCTTGATGTTTGGCTCCTTCGCCTTGTTCTTAAACTCCTCGAAGGAGAAGTTCCCGCTGTCGTCCCGATATCCGAACAACCCGGGCCCAATCTGGGCGACCACATCCGCCCCGGTCTGAAGGTGTTCCGGAGCGACGCCGCCTTCACCGGTATTGATCCAACTGCCCCCGGCCCTCTTCGCCCCGTTCCCAGTAGAGAGGATATAGTGCTCGCCGACGGCCCCGTAGGAGGTTGCCGATGCTCCAAACATCCCACGCAGATGCCACGGATGCTCACGCGATTCCCCGACGACGATTTCGTCCTCCTCGGGGTACAGAAACCGCGGCGTCATCCCGGGCTCTACCTCCTCGTGGCGAGTGAAGAGCCCCTCGTGGGTGACTCGGTACTTGCGCCCTTCCACCGATTCCCCATTGTCGATTCGCAACTCATCCACCAAGAGGGTAAACGTGTCGTTCGAGATGTAATAGCCGGGCAGTGTGAAATCCCTGCGGGACCCGAAGCTGACGATGTCCGTCCGGTATTTTGATGCGAACACCACCCCAAGGAATTCATCGCGGGAAAAGGGCCGACCCGACGTGTCACCATCAAACCAGTACTGCCGGAATTCCGGGCCCAATTTCTCGAGGGCGTAGCGTACCCACCCGAGGTAAGGGTGAGCCCGAATGACGGAATGCTGCGGTTGCCTTGAGGCGGCGTACAGAAACGTGAAGGCGGCGATTGGCGGAACCAAGATAACTCCGAGCAAGATCCATTCATCGACGGTCATGATACGTCACCTCTCCTTTTCCCCGTGAGAATCCATACACTTACAAACGCGCGAACACGAGATAATAGCAATCTTTCGGTGGTTCCCTACCTATGCCAGCCAGCATTCCTTTGTCTTCCCACAAGCCGGATCAACGGTGAATGGTGGGCAACAGCTTATCCGGATTCACCGTCCGGACGATTTCCCAAGTCTGCGGGTTCGCGTCGTCGAATTGCTCCAGAAAGTGAATCACTTCCTGCGTGATGGCCGTCGGCGTGGACGCCCCAGCCGTCACGGCGACCGACTCCTTGTTGTGCAACCATTCTACGTCAATCTCCGAGACGTCGGCCACGCGGTGCGCGGGCGTTCCCGCAATCTCCTCGGACACCTGGGCCAATCGATTCGAGTTGTTGCTGCGCGGATCTCCGACGACGATGCACAGATCTGCATCTTTGGCCTGTTCTGCCACGGCCTGTTGGCGCGTCTGCGTCGCCATGCAGATCTCGTTATGAATTTCTGCCTGCGGATACTTCTCCTGAACAGCCATCATCAGTTCCGCCGTGTCCCACTGGCTCATGGTGGTCTGGTTGGTGATGGCGATGCGGGGATTGACGATGGACAACTTCGCGACGTCGTCCTCGTTTTCGACAAGGTGGACGTGCTCTGGCGCGACGCCCACCGCTCCTTCGGGTTCCGGGTGTCCCTTGCGGCCAATGTAGACAATATCGTAGCCGTCTTTGACCTTCTCCTTGATGAGGTCGTGCGTCTTCGTCACATCCGGGCACGTAGCATCAATGACGTAAAGACCTCGGAGCCTCGCGCGCTTCACCACTTCGGGAGACACGCCGTGGGCCGTGAAGATGACCGTTCCTTCGGAGATCTTCTCCAGCAAGGACAGTCTATCTGGCCCGTCGAGCGTAATGACGCCCTCACGAGTAAACGCTTCTACGACGTGGCTGTTGTGAACAATCATTCCCAAGATATAAATCGGCCGCGGCAGGTTTTTGTCATCCGCCGCCCGCTTCGCCAAAACCATGGCATCGACGACTCCGTAACAATACCCGCGCGGAGCGATCTTGATAACGCGCATCGTAATATCTCCTTTTCACCGGCGTAGTTTCGCAGGAGGCGCCTACCAAGCGTTGGTTGGATTGCTCCTGGCGGGACGCCAGCGGTGAATCAATTGGTTCTTTAGGTCCCACAAGGGGAGCGACAAGTCGACGTGATAATCGTGTGGATTCACGGGCCGGAGAACCTCAGATGAAAACTGACTCTGGCTCGCCTCTGCGTGTTCCCGAATGCTCCTCAAGGGCGGGAGTTCGTACACAAGTCGCCCTCCCTGATAAATGGGCACAAGCAACTCCGTCACCTGGAAATCGGAGATGACTTTGCGTTTGTACGTGTGCACGGGATGAAACAACTCGAGCGGCTTGTGAGGATTTATCTCCTCGTCAGCGAGCGCAATCAGATCCGCGCTCGCCTGGCCGTCCACCACAAACCGGAGCACCTTTTTCTTGCCCGGGTTGGTCACCTTGCTCGCGTTCTCGGACACCTTGATCCTTGGCTCAAGCCTTCCGTTCTCCTCCTGCGCCGCGAGCTTATAGACACCGCCTAAGGCCGGACAACCCTGGCTTGTGATGAGACTCGTCCCGACGCCCCACGAGTCAATCTCGGCCCCCTGGATGACTAAATCGCGAATGGTAGACTCATCCAGGTCGGAAGAAGCGACGATGGTCACGTAGGACAGGCCCTCGGCATCTAACATAGCCCGCGCGCGTTTGGACAGGTACGCGAGGTCGCCGCTGTCGATTCGAATCGACTTCAGGCGCTTGCCCTCTTTCTCC
>JAJZAV010000165.1 GCA_021799255.1 Bacillota bacterium | reverse complement strand
ACAATTCGGGAGACCGTCGGCAGCGTGAGGTGAACCGCCTTTTGAATCTCGGTCCGCGACTGAGCGCGTCCGAGACGCAGCGCATTTAGTACCCGTCGTTCATTCAGCTTTCGCAGAATGGCGGGCTCTAGCCTCATCGCCACACATTCCCACCTTACTTTCATCTCTGCTTATCGTGATGTCTTTTTCTTGAAACATCCCAGCAACCGCTCGACGTTGGAAGCGCTAACATACTTTCTATATGTTATATAGTAATTGAATTTGGCCCCGTGTCAATCGTCTTGTATACAAAGTTCCATCGAAGGAACAGACAAAAAGCATTTCTCTTTAACGGGGCGGTCTTCGCGCACAACCCCATCAAAGAGAAATGCCCTGCCAACTAGACCTCTTTCGGTTCGGTGTTGCCTGCTGTGAATTGCGTCATAGAAAATCCGGGCGGATCCGAAAACCGCTCGAGCTCGTTGTACGCCGGAATACCGTGGGCCACGATATCGAGCCCTTCCTCTTCGGACCGGCTCGTCACGCGGATTCCCATCGTCTTCTTGAGGAGCACCCCGAGCCCAAACGCGGTAGAAAGACCCCATGCAACCACCACCAGGACGCCCAACGCCTGCACGAGTAGCAAGTGCACATTTCCCGTAGTAAAAAGGCCCTGATGGACATCAAACAGGCCCACGGCGAGCGTCCCGAAGACACCGTTGACGCCGTGTACCGCGACGGCTCCGACCGGATCGTCAATCATGATCCTGTCTACCCAGCCCGTCGCGAGAATGACGAGGACCCCGGACACGAGCCCGATGATGATGGCGGCCGCCGGAGCCACGTACGCGCATCCGGCCGTGATGGCGACGAGTCCGGCGAGCGATCCGTTGATGGTCATGCTTGGATCTGCCACCTTGTAACGATACATGCTGAACAGGATGGCGGAGCCGCCGCCGGCCGCCGCGGCTAAGAGCGTGTTTAGGGCAATGGACGACAGCCCGGCATCGGTCGCGCTAAGCGTGCTGCCGGCGTTGAAACCGAACCAGCCAAACCAAAGGATGAATGCGCCCGCCGACGCCAGCGGGATGTTGCTTGGGGCAAAGACATTGGCACTGCCATCGCTGTTAAATCGATTCTTGCGCGGTCCAACAACGTAGGCCAGCGCGAGGGCCATGAACCCTCCGAGGGTGTGAATGGCGGCGGAGCCAGCAAAGTCCTCCATGCCGAGGCCTTTGCCAAGCCAACCACCCGGCCCCCAGATCCAATGGCCCGAAATGGGATAAATGAGGCCGCAGGTCACAATCACAATCACGATGTACGCGGAGAATTTCATCCGCTCTGCGACGGCCCCGGATACGATGGATGCGGTTGCGATGGCGAATCCAATCTGAAACAACGTGAACGCGGAAGGCGCGACTTGACTCGGTGATACGACGTGCCAGAATCCTATGAGGTGGAGAACGTCGCGACCAAAGAGAAGGTGCACACCGATCAAGTAGAAGACGATAACCCCAAACGTGAGGTCCACAAATATCTTCATCGTGACGTTGACGGCGTTTTTCGTGCGAACCAACCCGGCTTCCAGAAGGCTAAAACCGCCTTCCATGAAGAGGACCAGCGCTCCGGCCAGTATAACCCAGACCGTGTTTAAAGCGGTGGTTGTATTCAAAAAAGAGTCCTCCTATCGATTCAGTTCGTCGATGGTTTCATCCACCTCACCCGTACGGATGTTGTAGGCTTCGAGAATGTTGTACACGAAGATCTTTCCGTCTCCTGTCTCCCCCGTCTGGGCCGCATCGATGATGGCCTGTACGGATCTGTGCACGAAGTCATCCGATACGACAATCTCGAGTTTCAGTTTGGGATGCAGGTTGATGTCGTAGGCATGACCGCGATACACGCCCGTTGTGTCTTTTTGTTGACCCCGCCCTTGCACCGGAATCACAGTGAGACCGGAAACCCCTACCTGCCGCAGCGATCTCATCACATGCTGCAATTTTTCCGGGCGAATTATGGCATCGATACGCTTCACAATGGCCCCTCCTTCAGAGGAGATTGTACCGACAGAAGGCCGTTCTCGTCCATCGCCAAAATGACACAAATACTAAGGAGGCGAAGCCTCGACTGAAAAATGAGACCTCGCCTTACTTAGGTGACTGCGACGAACCTAGAAGGCTCGCCCGTACTGCGTTGGTAGTTCTGGTTTATCTCCCTGCGAGAGGCCAGCGTGAATCGCCCAATAGGGATCCCGCAGCAGGCCGCGACCGACGGCCACGAGATCCGCATCCCCGTTGCCTAGAACGGAATCCGCAACTTCGGCGTCATCCAACCTTCCTACGGCGATGATGGGGACATGCAGCGCCTCTTTCATCGCGCGGGCAAAGGGAACCTGATACGCGGGAAAGTTCCCTGGACCTCGTCCGGGTGCCGGAGTTCCTTCTCCACCCGAACTGACGTGAAACATATCGACTCCCGCATCGTGATAACGGCGCGCGAGCTCAATGGCGTGATGGATTCCATACCCACCTTCTACGTATTCTACCGCAGAAATCCGCATGATGAGCGGCATCCCGGACGGCAATTCGGCCTTTACCGCCGTGGCGACCTCGGCGCCGAAGCGGGACAAATCATCACCGTAGGCGTCCGTCCGTTTGTTGGTCAGCGGAGATTGGAATTGGTGGATGAGGTATCCGTGGGCGCCGTGCAGTTCCACGGCGTCAACCCCCGCCTTCACGGCCCGCCTTGCTCCGGTTGCAAAGTTTTCCACCATTCTCTTCACTTCATCCGTGGACATCTCGTGCGGCGTCTTGTACTGCGGCGCGTCGTATCTAATGGCTGAAGGAGCCACGGGAAGCTGCGCGTGCTCTGCCTTGCGCCCCGCGTGCGCAATCTGCATGCTCACCTTTGCACCGTGCCTGTGGCACGCATCGATGATTCGGGCGAACGGGGCGATATGCTCGTCCGACCAAATTCCCAGGCAATAGTCGGTGATTCGCCCGTCAGGATGCACATCGGTCATTTCTATCGTAACGAGTCCAACTCCGCCGACGGCACGGGACGTGTAGTGCGTGTAATGCCAGTCGTTTGGAATTCCATCTTTTGTACTCACCGAATACTGGCACATGGGCGCCATGACAATCCGATTTCGTAGTTTTAAGTCCTTGTAGACGTAAGGGTTCCATAGATGTGACAACGAAGTTTGCTCCTCTCCACCCTATCTACGCACAGTATGCATGTTCGCTTCCGGATAACGCAGGCCCGCAGCGACACCGAGCGGTGCGATGGCCTCGATTTTCTCCAACTCTTCACTCGTTAACCTGACTTCGAGAGCCCCGATGTTCTCCGATAAGTACTTGCGGCGCTTGGTACCCGGAATAGGAATGACGTCATCGCCCCGCGCGAAGAGCCACGCCAAGGCCACTTGAGCCGGCGTGCATGACTTCTCTTTGGCCAGGGACTCGATTTTCGCGACCAAATCCAGGTTCTTTTTAAAGTTTTCCCCTTGAAAGCGAGGGGAGAAACGGCGGTAGTCGTCCTCCGCAAGGTCCTCAAACTTCTTGATCTGACCCGTTAAAAATCCTCGCCCGAGTGGGCTGTACGCGACAAATGCGATGCCAAGCTCTCGGCATGTCGGAAGAACGTCCTCCTCCACGTCCCGCGTCCAAAGCGAATATTCGGTTTGCAACGCAGAAATGGGGTGGACCTTGTGGGCTCGACGAATGGTTTCGGGAGCCGCCTCCGACAGCCCGATGTAACGCACCTTTCCCGCCGCAACAAGGTCGGACATGGCGCCAACCGTTTCTTCTATGGGAGTATTGGGATCTACCCTATGCTGATAATATAAGTCGATGGTGTCGACGCCAAGTCTCTTGAGGCTCGCGTCGCAGGCGCTTTTCACGTATTCCGGCCTGCCGTTGATACCGAGGAACTGCCCATTCTCGGCTCGAACGTTTCCGAATTTGGTCGCCAAGAAGACCTCGTTGCGACGTCCCACTATCGCCCGTCCGACGAGTCTCTCATTCTCACCGACCCCGTACATGTCCGCCGTATCCAGAAATGTGATTCCTTCATCCAGTCCCATTAAAATCGTCGCTATCGATTCATGGTCGTCGCGATTGCTGTAGAAATCGGACATCCCCATGCAGCCTAGCCCCATGGCCGACACGAAGGGACCTTCACTACCCAGTCTTCTCTGCTGCACTCGCTCCACTCCCATCTGCTTTTCTCTCGAGCACACGGTGGATAGAACCAATGCCTCACCGGACGCATCGAGGATAATTCTCACTAAGCGGGGAGTGTAAGTCAAATCCTCAGCCAGGTTTCACCATTAGGGTCTAGCCGTTGCAGGTGGGTTTTCAATGGTGGTTTTCACCTTCGCGTAGGCGGGATTCGAAATCACAATCTTGTCGGTTTTTGCTAGGTCCGCGAGCAGTTGCGTCGGAGACACGGCGTTCTGCTGCTTGATGTCCTGGACAATTTGGGACTTGACCGACTGAAGCGGCTCTACGACGGCCGGTTTCCTCGCGGTCACTTTAACAATCATCCAACCAGCTCCGGTGTTCACGGGTTGACTGACCTTCCCAACCGCTAGATTGAAGACGATGCTGGCTAGCGCGGGCGTGAGCTGTGGCTTCGTGAACGAGCCCATCGCTCCTCCCTTCGCTGCAGTCGCCTTGTCGATGGAGACGCTCTTCGCGACTTGGGCAAAACTCTTCCCCTGTTGGAGCAGCGACTCGGCCGTCTCGGCGGCGGTTTTGGTTTTCGTCGCAATCCCCGCCAACCGGACGGTGGGTTGAGTCTTAAAGCTGGCCCTATTGCTATTGTAGTAGTTCTGTATCTCGGCGCTGGTCACGTGAACGTTGTGCTCCGCCACTTTTTGCGCAAGGACGTCCGTCTTTAACTGATCGTTAAACTGAGCCATCGTCATGCCGTTGCGGGAGAGGACTGACTTCAACTGTGAATCGCTTGTGATGCCGTTCTGCGCTTCTATGGATTGCTTAAGTTTGTTGACTTCCGAGACGGTTGGATAAATGCCGTCCTTCTTCGCCGCATCATCAATGAGCTGTTGTTCAATGAGATTGGTGAGCGCAGAGGGGCCGACCGTCTGCGCGATATTGTTGTCAAATTGGGCTTGATGAATAGGCTTTCCTCCAACGGTAGCGATGACCGGCCCGTCCTTTGTTGCGAGATGTGTCCCTTCCCACGCAGCTCCCGTGAACACCGCCCCGATGCACAGACCGCCAATCAGCGTTCCCCATTGCAGTTTCTCCAGCATCTTCATCACCCTTCTATCCTGGACGCCAAGTCGATGCCTATTTCAACGCCAAGACTATACAGGGAAAAATGAAGAATTCGATAAGTCTACTATGAAAAAACGATGAGGTTCATCGAGTAAGATGCCCATTTGGGATCTTACTCGATGTCATCACGCCAGCCGAACTCCCCGCCTCGCGTACTCGGCCCCCACCTTTACGGCCTCCCTCATGCTCACCGGGCTTGCGATTCCTTTTCCCGCGATATCGAACGCGGTCCCATGATCCACGCTCGTTCGCAAAATAGGCAGGCCGAGCGTTACGCTTACCGTGCGTTCGAAATCCATCATCTTGGCCGCAATGTGCCCTTGATCGTGATACAGCGATAGGACTGCGTCAAAGCGCCCCATTCTGCCCATGTGAAACACAGAATCAGCCGGCACGGGCCCCGTCACATTCCATCCTTTATCCTTCGCCATTTGAATCGCAGGGACAATTTCGTCCACTTCCTCGCGCCCAAAAAGCCCATGCTCTCCCGCGTGCGGGTTTAGTCCGGCTACCGCGAGGTGCGGATTCTCGAAGCCTAGTTGACGAAGCGCGCTGAGGCTCTTTTCAATCCCCGAGAAAACGCGTTCCCTTGTGATAAGCTCGCATGCCCGTCTCAGAGATACATGACGCGTGAGAAAGAAAATCTTCAGGTTCAAAATCGAGAACATGGTCATCTCCTGCTTCGATCCGGTGAGCTCCGCAAACATCTCGGTGTGTCCGATATATGGAACCTTAGCGGCTTGAAGAGATTCTTTGTTAATCGGCGCCGTCACAACCGCGTTCACTTCCCCCGCCACTGCAAGGCGAATGGCCCGCTCGATGTACTCGAACGCGGCCTTGCCACCCGCAGCCTGGACCTGACCCATTTTCAAAGTCGAAACATTCACGTTGGCCAGATCAAGCACGTCGATGGTGCCAACTTGATAAACTCCTTCGTCCGGGTGAGAAACAGGATGTACGGTTGCGGACAGGTTGGAAAAACGAAGTGCCTCTTCGAGAACCGCGACGTCTCCAACCACGAGAGGCTGTGACTCCTCATACACCGTCGCATCGAACAGGGACTTGACAGTGATCTCCGGTCCGATTCCCGCAGGATCGCCCATCGTAAGCGCTAATTTCGGCTTTCCCATTGTGATTCCCCCTTCACAGTACCAGCTTGAGATCCAGGCTATGTACCTGCACGTCTAATTCTGCGAAACCGAAAGTGCGTCGAAGAGCGTAGCTAAGGCCTCAAGCGCGGCGGCCTCACCGCCAATGGCCCCCCCTTTTGTAACAATGAGTCTGTCCCGGACGAGTCCATTCTGCGCCCGAGTCATTGCGGTCTGAGGAGCCACCTCCATTCTCATCGACATATCTGTAACTCCAAGCCCCGATAGAATCGTGAACGCCGCCTCTCCCCCGGAGAGGTACAGCCCCTCTATGGAAGGCACCTCTGCGATGATGGATCGCACGACGTCCGGCAACATGCGGATGGCGTGCGAAGAGGAACTCGGAGGAAGATTCCACGTGTCCGTGCGGATGAATAAGGCTCTGGCGTATCGGTTGGCAAATCCTTCGCGTATCTTCGCTCCGCGAGCGATAAGGCGCCTTACTTCCGCCATAACCTCGTCCGGCGGCTGGCCGACGTAATGAACCATCATGACCCCAACCTGATTCTCAAGGTAGTCCATCTGCGACTTCGCGTTATGCATCACACTTGCCGATACGCCCAATACCATCGGTCTCATCGTCGTTGTCGCGGCGCCAAGACGACAGAAGAGAGACGTGAAAGGCCCCGGGTCTACGCAGATGACACGGCGTCCGCGTCGTTCGATGCCGCGTGCCAACCTCGCCAGGTTCAGAAGATCCGAATTTGTGACGGCGTCGCACAGAACCACTCGGCATCCGGAGTCTATCCAATGAAGCACTTCGTCCTCCAGGCCGCTTCCGGCGCCCCTTAACGTTTCGAGAGTCAAGTGCTGCCACGAATACCGACTTTTCTTTCCAATCACCTCGCGCAAATCCGATGAAGTTACGGGGGATAATGGATCCGACGCGATGGTGGTCCGGTGAATGGGCACATCATTCATGTAATGGATGCCATTCGTCGTTGTGCGCAGAGAATCCGGATATGCAGGTACCACCATGGCGACGCTGTTCGGCTTCGCCTTCAGCAACGCATCCAGCGACGGCGCGATGGGTCCTCGCAAAGTACTGTCAATTCGAAAGGAAAGCGGGTAATCGACGAAGGTCGCAGATGAAGCAAAAACGGATTTCGCGACATCCGAAGACGCGTTCCGGGTGCCCGTATTCCACACGTGTACGTCGGACATTGTCGATGGAGAGGAGGAATGCGCCAACTCTCCCACGTTTAGATGAACGTCCACAGACCAACCCTCTTTAGTGAGGAGAGCCGCCACAACGTTGGCTCCGGTCAAGTCGTCGGCCAACACAGAAATCGTCACAGGGACCTCATCTCCGGATGGAAGTAATGGAACCGACAGACGGAATCGTACAGTTCATTACCTCCGACTTCAATCTGCTCCCCTTCATACACGGGCACCCCATTCTTCCGTTTGAGGATCATCGTCGCCTTCCGATTACAATCGGGGTGAGCACAAATCGTCTTGATCTCCTCAATTTGGTCGGCAAATCGGATCATGGCTTCGGAACCCTCAAACAGGTGGTTGCGAAAATCTTTGAGAAGCCCGTACCCGATGACAGGGACGCGCAGATGATCTGCAGCTTCTGCCAACTGGAATATCTGAACCGCGCGCAGGAATTGCACTTCGTCAATGAGGACACAGTCCGGGACGTCCCGCGCAATCTCGTCGAAGAGATTCATCGTATCGTCAACTATGGTGGCTGGTTTCTGGATGCCGACCCGCGATGCTATGACACCAACGCCATCCCTGGTGTTGATGGCCGGAGTGAACAAGCGAGCCCGCTTTCCCTGTTCCTCATAATTGTGGGCCACGGTCAACAGTTGCGTGGACTTGCTCGCATTCATGACCCCGTAACGAAAATAGAGTTTTGCCATACATTCACCCATTCCCGGTAAGGAGGGCGGGGCTTGTCGCCCTACGCTCACGGATTCGCAGTCTTCAGTTTGAATTTCGCAACGGGCAATGTCAATTCTCCCCGTGTCGAAGGCCCTAGACGTCTTCTGCTTCTGCATCCACCTCAACCCCTAGCCGCGTAGCCACATAATCGGTGGTACTCGCTTGAATCAGGATGGTGAGCAGAATCGCGACAAAAGTGATGGCACTGATCATCGCCGCGTGCGGGAAATGCCGCGCAACCAACATGCCTGCGAGCGCGGCGGGAATGACCCCGGTCTCGCGCACCCAAAACATGAA
>JAJZAV010000164.1 GCA_021799255.1 Bacillota bacterium | reverse complement strand
CGTAATAGAATCTCCGATCCGCTCACCACGTCCGGAGCCAACAGCCTCTCTCGTTCCGCATCCGTGATAGCCGAGTGATGCATGGTGCTGTTCTTCGCATCGATTGGCACGCTCATGGTCTCTCCTCCTCATGGGTGATTTCGTGTTTTATCAAATTAAAAAGCCCCCACATCCCGCGCAGATCCTCTGCATTGGGACGAAGGGACTAGAAATCCTCCGTGGTACCACCCAAGTTCACCGACGGTTTCACAACCGCTGGCCTTGGCGGGTACAAAAAGTACCCTGCACGTAACGTGTGCAAACGACTTCGCCTAGACGCGTACGCCGCTTCAGCAAAGTGGCTCCAGGGCGACCTCGCCTTAAGGGGTGCGGTGGAGATCTCACCAATCCTCCACTCTCTTTGCACAGAGCCCTTCGACTTGCTCCCTGTCAATGCCGATTGAATTATAAGAAACTTTCCTAGCAGTGTACCGTGATATGTTTCAATTGTCAACACGCACGTGGCCCGTGCCAGCGAACCGTGCCAGCGAACCGTGCCGCCAGCCATGCCGTGAGCCATGCCGTGAGCCAATCCCTCTGAGCTACGCCCTGCTCGCCACCGATTCCTCGTCCGTCAGCTTCTCGTAGAAGTCCACGTACTGGTCTTTGTCGGGACCCTGGCGCTGAAGAATTGCGGATCTGGGGTGTTCATCGAAGAGGCCCGTGATGGCGTACGGAATGGTGTACCCCCACTCGACCTCGTTTCTCAAGGGGACGAATCTTCTTTCGAGAATATCGAGAATGGGCAGGAGACTGTATCGGCTTCCCTCTATACTTCCCTCCGTGCTTCCCTCAAGATGCCCCACCAAGAGCTCCGTCGGGCAGTTTCCTGCCGCACGGCCCATGCCGAACACCGAAGAGTCGAGGAACCTTGCCCCTTGCTGTGCACCCGTGAGGGTGTTGGCGAAGGCCAGTTGCAGGTTGTTATGGGTGTGCATCCCGATGACTTTCTCAGGCAGATACGTTTGGAACTTTCGTACCAGATGAATGATGTCGCTCGGGTACAAGCTGCCGAAGGAGTCGACCACGTATACCATGTCGACGGGGCAGCGCGACAACATGGCCAACGCTTCGTTCACTTCCCTATCAGGAACGGTGGATACGGCCATCAGGTTGACGCTCGTCTCGTAACCCATGTCATGAAATTTGTTCACGAGGTCAATCGCTTTGTCGACGTCCTTCGCGTAGCACGCGACTCGAATCAGGTCCAACAGGCTCTTCTCGCGCGGAAGAATGTCATTCTCATCGACCCTGCCGATGTCCACCAAGGCCGACAGCTTCGTGTTGGTTTTTTTGGTGATGGTCTCTTTGAGCAGCCCTTCGTCCAAAAACGCCCAAGGTCCTGCATTGTCGACGGTCACGAGTTTAGGCGAGTTCTTGTATCCCACTTCCATGACATCTACGTTCGCAAGGCTAAGGCTCCTGTACAGATCTGCGACAAACTCCTGCGAGAAATCCCAACCGTTTACGAGTCCTCCGTCCCGAATCGTGCAATCCAACACCGATACGTGGCTCATGTCGCTCTTCACAATCCTCAGTCCCTTCCCATTGGTCATTTCCAGTTCCCATACTCCGGCCTTCATGAGTGGGCCATCATCCCCCGGCCTATCACGTGTCGGCCACCATGCGTACGGCAAACGTGCGTACGCCAAACGCGCCGGGCCGACATAGAAAAAGCGCGTCTCATCCACTAGGGACGAGGCGCGCTCGCGGTACCACCCTACGTAAAGGACACGGGCCACACCAGGGGGATACCAAAACGAGGGGATCAAAAAAAGCCTCGTCCTCTAGGGACGAGACATGCTCGCGGTACCACCCTAGTAAAAGGCAGAGCGCCAAAGCGCAACGGTCCTTTCACTCGAAAGAGATAACGGGGAACTCCCGGTTTGAACTACTGCCGACGGCTTGGCCGGACGGGTTTGCCCAAACGGCTCCGAAGTGTACTTCAATCGCATTCGCGCTCCGGTTCGCACCGTCCACCGGCTCTCTGGTCCGCCAAAACGATCTACTCTCTTCATCGACGCCTATCCGATATGACACGTTGATATTGCTAAACAAAATAGCATGGGGAAGGCTTCCTGTCAACGGGCGGCCACACGAAAAATCGATAAACATCACACGCGGGTCACGCGGCCACCCGAGGCCTTCTCTAAACGATTCATCAACGCAGCCCCTTCGTCCACCGGAGGAACGCCTTGGATGAGGATGAGGTGGCAGTGAGCGTGATCGAACTCGCGAAGCAAGCCGTACAAATGCCTCGAAAGCGCCACGGTGTAAGATTCGCCCGGGGAAGGCGACCACGCATTCGCCGCGCCCTCCAACGGGCGGCGCGAAACCACGGCCACCTTCTCGTCGGGATGCGACGCGAGGAACCGAGCCATCGCCGCCTCCGTTTCGGCGGCATCGCCCCACCACACGTAAACATCGGCCTTGGGTGCGTAGTGCCGATACTTCATGCCCGGGGCCTCGACGGGTGCGCCCGCCGCATTCCTGCCTGTGGCGACGCAGAGCCCCGACACGCGCTCGAGAGCCTTCGCCGTCACCGCCCCGGGACGCAGGATGTACACGGCTTCCTCATCGATGCGAACGACGGTGGACTCGAGACCGACGACGCTCCATCCGGCATCCACAATCCCGTCTATCTCCCCCGCGAAATCTTCTTCCACGTGGCTGGCCTTTGTCGGACTCGGACGGCCGGACTTGTTGGCCGACGGGGCGGCGACGGGGCAGCCCGCGAGTTCGATGAGAGCCTTCGCGACCGGGTGGTTGGGAACGCGGATCCCAACCGTCGCGAGGCCCGGGTGCACGGACGGTGCAAGATCTGGGTGGGCAGGCAAGATGATTGTCAGCGGGCCTGGCCAGAACGCCTCCATGACCCGTCGCGTGGCGGCGGAGAGCGCGTCCGGGTTTGGGGTGACCGCGCGCAACCAGGTCACGTCGGGGATGTGGACAATCAACGGATTGTCGGACGGGCGCCCCTTCGCGCGGAAAATGCCCTGAACGGCATCCTCCAGCAGGGCGTTTGCGCCGAGGCCGTACACGGTCTCCGTCGGAAATGCGACGAGGCCCCCCATCCTAAGTTGGGCGGCCGCTTCCTTTAGACCCGGGTGATGGAGCAAATCCTTCTCTGCAGCGGCGAATGCCTTGGCCGTTTGCCCCCACGTTTGCCCCCATCCGTTCGGCTCAATCCGCCACACCTTGTAGCCATCGTTCATTGCGGCTGTGTCATCCCTTTCTTCATCCGCGAAACCATCCATTCACGGCCTTGAGCAATTCCTCTCCGTAGTCCACGGAAGCCAGTCTCACCGCGACCTTCGTCTCACCGCCGGTCATGTTCGGAACGTCGATGGTCTCAAGCGGAGGCAAGTCCGGAAATCCTCCGGTGTTAGGTACCGCGTCCCCAGAGGCGATGTCGATGAAACAAAGGGGCGGAAACAAGACGCACCACCAGTTGCGGCCTTTGCCGTGACCCAGCACGATGCGTAAAGCCTCATAATCTCCCGCGGGATACACGCGGTTGCCGTACACCTTCGTGGGGAACTGGACCTTCCCCACCTCCGTTTGCGCCCCGTAAGGAAACCCTTGGTTATGTACGATGGCTTGCGCCATGTCCTCAATCTGCGGCACATGCGCCGTCACGATACTCCTCGCCTGTTGCGAGGAAGTCACACCCTTAAGGATCTTCGCGACGTACACGACGACGGCGTTTCGCACCTGAAGCTTAACCGCCTGGTCCTTCTTGCTGTCGCTGTTCGCAATGATGCGAAGCCGCAAGGCTGCCTTTGGAATAGGGGCTTGGCTAGGAACGGCGATGCTGTACACCGGTTCATTGATGGCAGCCTCGGCACTGGTGCTTGTGCCCACGCTCGCGGAATGCGGCGTCAGCCAGATCCGCCCAACGCCCACCATTGCCCCCATGAAAATGAGAAACACCAAAAGTCGCTTCGCCATCCATCCGCACCTCCGGAACTATCATGTCTAGTAACAGACTGCCCGGAGATTGATAGATTTAAACGTAGCGAACTAAGATATCGGAGGTGGTTGTCACGATGGTTTGGATGATACCACGGTCGGCGCGGGATGGATAGACGCTAAGACGATTTATACAGAATGGTGTATAATTATGAAATGAAATCAGTTGAATCGGCGTTGGCCGGTGGCGGGGACCGCACGGGAGACTCTGCATCGCTATTCAACGATCCGATGCAAACAAGGGGGATATTCACATTGCGCACGATTGTAGGCGGAGTGACGGCGGCGCGCGGATTTCGGGCGAGTGGCGTAAGAGCCGGCATCAAGCAACAGGGATCGGATCTGGCGCTCGTCCTCTCCGATTCCCCAGCGAAAGCCGCAGCCGTTTTTACCACGAATCAGATACAGGCCGCTCCCGTCATGTGGTCGGGGCGGATTGTGCGGAAAAAGGGCAACGTTCAGGCCGTCGTGGTGAACAGCGGGAACGCAAACGCGTGCACCGGAGGCATCGGCCTTGAGCACGCCGCACGGATGAGCGACGGGATTGCCACCCGCGTTGGCGTCGACGCCGACGCGGTCCTCGTGGCGTCCACAGGGGTCATCGGGGTGGTCCTGCCCATCGAAAAGATTGTCGATTCCATGGACGAACTCGTGAAAGCGGCAGACAACGGTCTCAACGCGGGCACGGCCGCCGCCGAGGCCATCATGACCACGGACACGTTCGCGAAGGAATGCGCCGTAGTGGTCCAGGTCGGAAAGGACGTTGTGACCATAGGCGGCATGTCCAAGGGATCCGGGATGATTCATCCCAACATGGCCACGATGCTAGGATTCATCACGACCGACGCGTCCATCTCGCAGGCGATGCTGGACGAGGCACTCGCGGAGGCCGTGATTGACACGTTTAACATGATCTCCGTCGATGGCGACACCAGTACCAACGACATGGTGGTTCTGTTGGCGAATGGCCAGGCCGAAAACCCCACCATCACGGCGAAGGACGAACACTACCAGGCGTTCTACGAAGGGCTGCACGCCGTGTGCATGTCGCTCGCGAAGCAGATTGTGCAAGACGGGGAAGGCGCGACCAAGCTGATTGAAGTGCGCCTCCAATCCGCGAAGAGCAAAGAACAGGCCCGCGCGCTCATCAAGTCCATCATCACGTCCAACCTCGTGAAGACGGCGTTCTTCGGCGAGGATCCAAACTGGGGCCGCCTGCTTGCCGCCATGGGGTACGCGGGAGTCCCGTTTGATGCCTCTCGCGTGCGCATCCGATTTGTGAGCGATAGGGGCGAGGTGTTGCTGATGGACGAATCCGAGCCGTTCCCGTTTGACGAGCACCTCGCGAAACGCGTGCTCTCGGCGAGGGACATCCAGGTGTTGATTGATCTGAACGAGGGCGTGAGCGAGGCCGTCGGCTGGGGCTGCGATCTCTCCTACGAATACGTTCGCATTAACGGAGAATATCGCACCTGATAGGTTTTCGCAGCGAACTCTCGCAGCGGAACCCTAAGCGACCCCGGTTTGGCCAGATTATTGACCGCAGAGCCTTACCGCGTCCCCTGAATCACTCTGGGGATGCCGTTCAAATCGTCGCAAGCGACGAACTTCCATTCGGTCCATGCCGGGTTCTCGCGAAACAGCGCCAGCACCGCATCCTCCTGACCTGCACCAATTTCAAAGAACGATGCCGCCGAGCCCGGGCTGAAGAAGCCGGGCCCGATGTTGGCGATGTCGCGGTAAAACGAGAGCCCGTCTTCGCCTCCATCCAGCGCGAGCTTGGGCTCGTGATTTCGCACTTCCTCCGCCAGTTCCTCCACCTCCTGCGTAGGCACGTACGGCGGGTTGCTGACGAGCACGTTGATGGGCGGCATCTCAAACGGCAGCCCATCACCGCGTTCACCGTGCGATCCGTCGCCCACCCGAGCGAGCGCGGCCTGAGCACCGTCCACCCGAGCGCCGTCCACCTGAGCGCCGGCGGCGGGCGCACGGCTAGCACGCTCGGCCATGTCTCGCAGCAACCGCAGCCCGTCGGCCTGGACAAACCGCACGCTCCCCCCGGCTCTCGCCTGATTCTCCCGCGCGATTTCTAGAGCAGCCTCCGAGATGTCGACGCTGGTCACGAGGGCTGCGCTGCACTCCAGGGCAATCGTCAGGGAGATGCAGCCGCTGCCGGTGCCGAGATCGAAAATATGAGCGCGAGGGTGATGGCGATTCGTCCACGCACAGGCCATCTCCACGAGAACCTCGGTCTCGGGCCGCGGGATGAGGCAACCCGGGCGCACGACAAAAAGGCGCCCATAAAAGGGCGCCTCGCCAACCACATACTGAAGCGGTTCCCCGTTTAGACGGCGCGAGACGAAGGACGCTATCCTCGCTTCATGGTCGATCGCCACCAGGGACGATAAACGAGAAACGAGTTCCAGGCGAGACCAACCGGTTGCGCTTAGAACGAGGGTTTCGGCTTCTGAACGGGCGACGGCCGCCGTGTCGCTGATGGACGGCGAATGGCTGGACAGCCACGACTCAAGCTCACGTGCGATTCTAGTAATCACCTGCGCAACGGTGGCGTTTGAATACGAGTTCACTGGGCCTCCTGAAGCATCCGCGCCCTATCCGCAATGATCAGACCCTGGACAAGTTCGTCGAGTTCTCCGTCCAAAACGGCATCAATGCGATGCGTCGTCAGCCCAATGCGGTGATCCGTGATGCGTGACTGCGGGAAATTGTAAGTTCGGATGCGCTCGCTTCTGTCGCCGGTACCGACCTGGCTCTTCCTGTCGGCGGCGAGCGCCTGCTGTTGCTCCGACTCGTACTTCTCGTACAGCCTGGCGCGCAGGACGCGCATGGCCTTGTCGCGATTTTTGAGCTGAGACTTCTCATCCTGGCAAGACACCACAATCCCGGTCGGCATGTGCGTGATGCGAACGGCGGACTGCGTCGTGTTGACGCTTTGGCCGCCGGGTCCGGTAGAACAGAAGGTGTCGATGCGGATGTCCTTTTCGTTGATCTCCACCTGCACGTCCTCCACCTCGGGGAGCACGGCCACGGTAGCCGTGGACGTATGAATGCGTCCGCCCGATTCGGTGACGGGCACGCGTTGGACCCGATGCGTCCCGCTCTCAAACTTCAGCTTGCTGTACGCACCCCGACCCTGGATGGACAGCGTCACGTCCTTCATGCCGCCGATGTCGGTGTAGCTTGCGTCGATGACCTCAATCTTCCACCCCTGCCGCTCCGCGAACCGAGAATACATGCGCAGAAGCGTCCCGGCAAACAGCGCGGCTTCTTCGCCTCCGGCGGCGGCCCGGACTTCGAGAAACACGTTCTTGTCATCGTTGGGATCCTTTGGCAACAACAGCACTTGGAGTTCTGTAGAGAGGGTCTCAATCCTCTCCTCCAGGTCCTCAATTTCGCTCTTTACCAATTCCTTCATCTCATCATCGAGCTTCTCCTGAAGCATTTCGCGAGCCTGACGCAAGCCGTCCTCGGCATCCTTGTAGCTGCGATAGGCATCCACCGTCGCCTGCAGCTCAGCCTGCTCCTTGGAGTATGCCCGCAATTTGTTCGCGTCTGCCAGGACGTCCGGATTGCACAGCCACTCGCTGAGCTGATTGTATCGAATCTCCGCGGCTTCCAATTTGTCAAACATGATTTAGTATCGCACCTCCCATCGACCGAAAGTATGATGTGACCGAAATGACGAACATGTTGGAGATGGCTGGCGGACCTGTGTCGGCGTGTCGGCGTGTCGGCGTGTCGGCGGGCCGCCTTGTGCTGGCGGGCCTGCGCTGGCGTGCGTGCGTCCTGCCGGCGGGCCAGTGCGCCAGTGCAGGTTTGCAGGCCGAGGCACCCCAACATCGGTGTAACGTAACGTGAGCTCAGCTCAACGTGAGTTTCGGACATGAAGAAACAGGGCGAAGCCGTCGCATCGGATCGGATTCACCCCGTTTAGTAAAGGCAAATATGCTACTCGGCCGTCTTGAGGCCGTATTTCTTGTTGAAGCGATCCACACGTCCGCCAGCATCCACAAACTTCTGCTTGCCGGTAAAGAACGGGTGGCACTTGGAGCAGATTTCAACGCGCAGGTTCTCACGAACGGAACCCGTCTCGAACGTCTCGCCACAAGCACACGTGACGGTCGTCTTATGATAATCCGGATGGATATCGGTCTTCATTGATCTTCACCTCGCTACCATTGCGGTTGAGACACTGCCCACAATTGTAACATGGACACTACGGTTTGTCACGCCTTCGATTCGATTTTTGTGGCGCGAAAGTCCCTTATGCCTCCCCGGGCGCGGCGGTTCTACAGTTCTGCGGGCGCGATAGGGGTTCCAAAGACCGCTATCGTGGTGGTGGGGCCAGCCGCCGGGATCGCGACAAGTGCTTAACGGTCTGCCGTACCGCTAATTTCTGCCGACGGCGAAAATAGGGGAGCGAAAGTCCCTTATGCCTCCCGGGTGCGGCGGTTCTACCGTCCGGTGGGCGCGATAGGGGTTCCAAAGACCGCTATCGTGGTGGTGGGGCCAGCCGCCGGGATCGCGACAAGTGCTTAACGGTCTGCCGTACCGCTAATTTCTGCCGACGGCGAAAATAGGGGAGCGAAAGTC
>JAJZAV010000163.1 GCA_021799255.1 Bacillota bacterium | reverse complement strand
GGCGCAGCTCAGAGTTTGGACTGCAGCTGCGTGAGAAGCAGAAAGCACGCCGTTTTTATGGAGTGCTCGAAAAGCAATTCGAATCCTATTACGAAGAAGCGGCTCGTCGTCAGGGTGTAACCGGTGAAAACCTGTTGCAACTGCTCGAGACCCGCTTTGATAATGTGGTTTATCGTCTGGGCTTCGGCGCATCGCGCAAAGAGGCTCGTCAATTGGTCAGGCACGGGCATTTTCTGGTGAACGGACATCGAGTAGACATTCCGTCCTACATCGTGCGCGTTGGCGATGTCATCAGCATTCGCGAAAAGAGCCAGCAAGCCGGTCGCCTCAAGGAATTGATTGAGGCCGCACAGACGAAGACCACTCCGGCGTGGCTAGAGCTGGATTTGACGACGTTTAGTGGCAAGGTCGCTAGACTGCCGGCTCGTGATGAGATTGATACACCAGTCGCGGAACAGATGATTGTCGAGCACTACTCGCGCTAACCGGTTCCGTGCATGAGACGATGATTCCAGACGGAATCACGAGACTGCCGGTTGGGCAGAGCGGGGAGGATTACGGATGATCGAGATTGAGAAGCCGACCATTGAGGTGGTTGCGCACACGGGGACATACGGGAAGTTCGTCGTGGAACCCTTGGAGCGCGGCTATGGAACGACGCTAGGGAACTCCCTGCGGCGCATTCTTCTTTCGTCGATTCCAGGAGCCGCAGTTCGCAGTGTCAAAATCGAAGGCGTTCTCCACGAGTTCTCCACGATTCCCGGTGTCGTCGAAGATACGACGCAAATCATTCTCAACCTGAAGAGGCTCTCGCTGAAAATTCACTCCGATGACGAGAAATTGCTGGTCATCGACGCCGAGAACGGTGGCAATGTCACCGCGGCGGACATCCGGGCCGATTCCGACGTTGACATCATGAACCCGGATTTGCACATTGCAACGCTGACGGAAGGTGCGCGTCTGTACGCTGAACTGATCGCGGGCCGTGGCCGCGGTTACGTGTCCGCCGACAGGAATAAACCAGAGGAACAAGAGATTGGTGTCATTCCGATTGACTCCTTGTATTCTCCGATTACGCGAGTGAACTATTCTGTTGAGAACACTCGCGTCGGACAAGTGACCGACTACGACAAACTGACCCTTGAGGTGTGGACGGACGGGAGTGTCGCACCGGAGGATGCGGTGAGTCTGAGTGCGAATATCTTGACGGAACATTTGACCTTGTTCACTGGTCTAACGGACCAAGGTTATCAGGCCGATGTTACGGTTGAGAAAGAGGAGTCAACAAGCGACAAGTCGCTCGACATGCCGATTGAAGAGTTGGATCTTTCGGTTCGTTCTTACAACTGTCTCAAACGGGCGGGAATCAATACCGTTGGGGAATTGTGCGCGAAGACGGAAGACGAAATGATGAAGGTTCGGAACCTTGGACGAAAGTCACTTGAGGAAGTTGTCGAGAAGTTGACTGCGATGGGACTTGGGCTCAGATCTGACGAGTAGCGTGGGACGAACGCCCAAGTCGCGCGAAAACACTGCTAGGAGGAGGGGAGAAGAGTGTCGTACCGAAAATTAGGACGTAATAGCGGCGCTCGCAAGGCCTTGTTTCGCAGCATGGTCACCGATTTGTTCATTTATGAACGGATACAGACCACGGAGGCGAAGGCAAAAGAGTTACGTAAGGTCGCTGAGAAGCTCATAACGATGGCAAAGCGCGGAGATCTTCACTCACGTCGACTGGCGGCATCGTACGTTCGTCCAGAACCGATTGGGGACTTGTCTGGGCAGGACGCCGTGCAGAAGCTGTTTTCTGAAATTGCGACGCGGTATAGCGAACGCAACGGCGGATACACTCGCATCATGAAAGTAGGCCATCGTCGCGGGGACGCGGCTCCGGTTGTGTTAATTGAGCTAGTGAAGTGACCCATCGCTGGACGATACGGTGGGTGGTGGTATGACTTGGGTCTCGTGCGGCTCGATGTATCCTATGATGGCACTGATTTTCACGGTTTTGCCCGACAACCCGGATTAAGAACCGTTCAGGGAACCTTGGAAGAAGTGCTGACCCGGTTGCTGTCTACGCCAATTGAGGTACACGGATCCGGGAGAACCGATGCGGGAGTGCACGCACGCGCTCAGGTCGTACACTTCGCACAAGAGAGTGGCCCACCACCCGATAGGTACCCCAAGGTCTTAGCGCGAATGTTGCCTCGGGATATCGTCGTAGTTTCAGGATGTGAGGCTCCACCGGGGTTTCATGCACGATTCTCGGCAGTTCGAAAAACGTACCGATACACGTTGCAACGGGCGACTGTAGAAGACGTGTTTACAAGACGCTACGCGTGGCACGTCCCGGAATCCTTGGATCTCGTTCGTATGAGCGATGCAGCTAAGCATCTGATTGGCAAACACGACTTTACAAGTTTTTGTGCGGCCGCAACGCCAACGGAAAACAAGATCCGAACCATTTTTGACCTATACCTGCAGGAGCGAGGTTCGTACTTGGACTTCATCTGTACGGGCTCCGGATTTCTTCAAAACATGGTTCGTATTATTGCAGGAACCTTGGTAGATGTAGGGTTAGGCAAGATGACTCCCGAGGATGTGCTTGTATCCCTTCATGCGCGAGATAGACGAAGTGCAGGGAGGACGGCGCCGCCCTCGGGTCTGACGCTTTGGAGCGTTGAGTATTCGGAGTAACCGTCTTGAGCTAGCCCGGTACCAGGCACGAGAAACCGGGGATGGTTGACCCGACACATGCCGTACAATATAATGAACGTTAGCGCATTTTGAGAGATGGAGGGACTACCATGCGAACCACGTTCATGGCGAAACCAAACGCCGTCGAACGAAAGTGGTACGTGATTGACGCGAGCGGAAAGCGCGTCGGGCGTTTGGCCACCGAAATCGCGACTCTGCTTCGCGGCAAGCACAAACCCGAGTACACTCCTCATGTCGATACCGGCGATTTCGTGGTCGTCGTTAACTGTGAGAAAGTAGTATTTACCGGAACGAAATGGCAGACGAAATTGTATCGTCGGCATTCCGGGTACCCAGGCGGCCTGAAGGAAACGAAGGCTATCGACGTATTGAACACTCATCCCGAGAGGATTTTGATGAGCGCCGTGAAGGGTATGTTGCCGCACAATTCACTGGGTGCCAGGCAACTGACAAAACTGCATGTTTATGCAGGCGCCGAGCATCCGCATCTGGCCCAGCAGCCGATTCCATACGAGTCAGCCAGCAACTGACGGAAGGAGGACATTAAACCATGGCTCAACTTCAGTACCTAGGAACTGGCCGTCGCAAGCATTCCGTGGCCCGAGTGCGCCTTCTTCCGGGGGACGGCAAGATTCGCATCAACAAGCGAGATATGAACGACTATTTTGGACTCGAGACGTTGAAGTTGATTGTAAAACAGCCGTTGCTCCTCACGGATACGCTAAACCGGTACGACGTGTATGTGAACGTCTATGGGGGAGGAACGTCCGGGCAGGCTGGTGCGATTCGCCACGGCATTGCGAGGGCGTTGCTGAAGGTGGATCCGAACCTACGTCAGCCGCTCAAGAAGGCGGGATTTCTCACCCGAGATGCTCGAATGAAAGAACGTAAGAAATACGGTCTTAAGGCTGCCCGCCGGGCCCCTCAGTTTTCAAAGAGGTAACAAGCTATCCAAGTGCATTCGTGCGCGCAGGTTGATCGGCTGTCCGATCAACCTGCGCGTTTTTTATAGTGCCGCGAAGGCTCCACTCCCGTCGAGTTTGCACAGAGGGCGTATGCAACACGCCGGCTTGAGCAAGCTTACAGTATTCTTGTCCAGAATCGCGACCTCCACTCAAACGGGTGGTTGAAGCATGTGAGACCCGGACAATTCTAAGTGCCTCTCCGTCCACGTGTTCGATGGGGAGGCCGAGAAGCGGAGTGGTACCTAAGCATGGTTTTACGCGCAGCGATCCTAGCCTGTTTTGCGAATGTCGCCTGTATGTCCTCTTTCAATTCCCTGCCCATACACATCCCGGCGGCATTCCCTTACGCCCTACCTACCGTTGAGACTGGTTCACCTTCCAGCGAGGGGGTGTCAGATGCCATCCGGAGTGAAAGCATTGCTGGTAAGGTCATCGTCGTCGATCCAGGGCACGGCGGCCCAGACGGCGGAGCCAAGTCCGGATCCGGTCTGTTGGAGAAGGAGATTACGCTGGAGATTAGCAAAAAGCTGGCAGACTACTTGCGTCAAGGGGGGGCCATCGTGTATATGACGAGATCGACCGACCGAGACCTGGCTTCCGACGCCGATAGGCGGGCGAAGCGGCGCCACATGGGTGACCTGAGGTCCCGAGTCGCCTATATCCACTCGAAACAACCCGATATGGTGCTGTCCGTTCATTGTAACGCTGTGCCATCGAGTGCATGGACCGGAGCCCAAACCATATACATGAAAGGAAACGAGGAAGGCAAGCGACTGGCGGTCCTGATTCAGAACGAATTCAAAGCCAACCTCTTGCCCACCAAACGCCAGGCGGACGACATGGATACGTTGTACCTATTGAAGCGCGTCTCAGGGCCGGTGGCATTATCTGAGGTCGGCTTTCTAAGCAATCCTGGGGAGGCCGCCAGCTTGGCCACCCCGCGGTACCAAAGCAACGTTGCCTGGTGCATATATCTCGCGGCCGTTCGTTACTTCGCCGAAGAAGGTTCACCGCGCGCGCCACACCATCCGTCCTGAGCGTGGTAGGTCCAAGCATGCAGGAATAATCGGAACATGAGAGAGGTGCACCGACGGTGAGGGCCACAGGTTTCGTATCCCGTCCAGTCCGTAGGCGACGAACCAAGGGACGGCAACTTGTGGGTGTCGCGGCCATTCTGTTCATGGCGCTCGTTTTATTTATCCATTCACGGGCTTCTTTTGTCTCTCGCGGCCAAGGGGTTGAAGCGCGCGGTGCGATTCGAATCATAAAGACCCCGATGGAATGGGAAAATCACCCGGTGTTTCGTGCCACCAACACGACGTCATACACCCTCAGGCACATAGTCGTTGAAGACTGGAGCAACAACGCCCTTCCCGTCTACGCAGAGGGAAAATCGGCTCCAAATGGCAACCCAACGGCAAAGGACGCCTTCTGGCCAGCACCACCGAACTCCTTGTCGAGCGGTGAATCCCTGTGGTTTGTTGGACCCAGCGCGCCGCTACGGCCGTTCACCGTCCTGTGGTTGCAAAACGGAAGTGAGACCTACGTGAACGCCAACGCGACCTCCGGCGGCTAGTCAGAACTTCCGCAGTATCGCTTGGACTGGCGCCGGCATTGGTGTTAACCGTCCAATGGTGGTACACTGAAGCCCGAAGAAGCCCGTTGGAGGTGTCCAAATGGTCACGAAAGAGAGAATTATGGAGGTCCTGGGAGAAGTAGAGGACCCTGAGGTTCATAAAAGTATCGTTGAGCTTGAAATGGTCCGACGATTAGATATCGATAACGAAGGCATCGTACATCTCGAGATTGCACTCACCATCACCAACTGTCCGTTACAGACCGCCATTGAAAAAGCGGTAAACGAAAAACTGGCTGCTCTTGACGGGGTCAAGGGTATCGATTTGGTGTTGGGCAGCATGAACGACGAGGAGAGAGCCAATTTTACCGCGAAACTGCGCGGCAAATCCGAGCCGCAGGCAGTTCCCCCGATGCTAGAGCCCGATAGTCCCATTACCTTCATTGCCGTCGCTTCTGGAAAGGGTGGGGTGGGTAAGTCTACGGTTACAGCGAACTTAGCCGTGGCGCTCGCACGCCAGGGGTTTCGCGTGGGAGTCATCGATGCCGACATCTACGGCTTTAGCCTTCCCTCGATTTTCGGCGTGAAGGACCAAAAGCCCACGGTTATTGGAGATCTAATCATTCCAATTGAAGCCCATGGAGTGAAACTCATTTCCATGCACTTCTTTGTCCCTGAGAGTAACCCTGTTGTTTGGCGCGGTCCAATGCTCGGGAAAATGCTGCGAAATTTCTTCGGTGAGGTTCATTGGGGAGATCTTGATGTCGTACTCCTGGATCTTCCACCCGGGACGGGCGACGTCGCAATGGATGTTCATCAGATGCTTCCAAAGAGCAAAGAAGTCATCGTGACCACTCCTCATCAGGACGCGTCTGACGTGGCGGTGCGAGCCGGGGTGATGGGATTGCGGACCAATCACGAGATTCTCGGTGTCGTGGAGAACATGTCGTTTGTGGAATGTTCAAATTGCAACGAGAGAATGTACATCTTTGGACAAGGCGGCGGCGAGCGGGTGGCGAGGGAACTTCGCACCCCGATGCTAACCCAGATTCCAATCGTGAGTATGGCTTCGGAAACCCACCGGATTTTCGCTCGCGATACTCAGGTCGGCAGGACTTTCGATGAATTGGCGAAGTCGATTGTGAAGAGCGCAAGGCTCGTACGACTTGATCCCGTCACAACGAACTGAGCGCAACGGGGGCAGGATCAACTTCCGCCGCCCCCTTCGCTGCTCTCCGTATCGTTTCCTGATTGCTCTCCTTGACCTTCCTCTCCACCTTGCCCGCTGCTGCTCTTGCTTTGACCTTGTCCAGCAGACTGTGCAATCGACTCGGAGACGGCTTGCTTCAAGGTCGATTCGAACTTGGCCTTGAAACTGGGTGTCTTGAGCGCATCCGACATGATTTGCATAATCGCTCCCCGCATGGCCGGTGTCTCCATCAGGTCCTGAAAGTCCTTCGTGTACTCTGGGCTCTTCAATAGGACAAGCATTTCCTTCTGATACTCTGGATCCTTCATCAGTTGCTTGTTGACTGCGACCAGTTGCGGCTCGATGGCTTTTGCAAGGGTTTCGGCAAAGGCGGGGTCTTGTGCTTGCTTCGCCAAGAAAGACTGCGTCGACGACGACTTCACCGTGTTCTCCACAGCCTTCGCAATGTCCGCCTCAGACACGGCCATTTGACGCTTAAACTGAGGATTCTTGGTCATTTCCATGAGGGCGGATTGACCGTCTTTAGAATTTAGGATGTCTAGCACCATCTGCTTGGTCTGACCGTAATCTGCCGTCGATCCGCTCGAACTCGCCCCAGCAGCCATCGCTCCTGTATTGCCGCATCCTGCCAGGCACAAGACCGCCAGCGATACCAATAACCCTTTTTGTTTCAACTTGCCGTCACCTCGGCTATCCTAAAGTAGCGATTCCATCCCCACCACGCCCATATGCCAACGGTCACACCGGTAATTTCAGCGAAGGCAAACTTAGGGTGCGTAACCTGGGGCCGGACTATACAGCGCGGTTTAGCCGGTGTTCAAAGGTCTGTTTGTGCCTTGACCACTATCTGGGTTATGATGTAAATGGGATGAATTCACCAACAACATCATCCGCACTAGGGTCCCGGCCTATTGCTGTTCGGTTTGTACTTTGGCGTGGGCCAGAAGTTCAGAGACGGTTACGAACTGGTATCCCTTTGCTCGCAAACCAGAGATAATGGTAGGCAGCGCTTGGACAATCTGCTTGGAAGAATCACTGGCGTGCATTAAAATGATGTCCCCGGGCACAACTCGGGTCAGCACTCGGTTGGAAATATTGGATACTCCGGGATTCATCCAATCGAGCGAGTCCGTGTTCCACTGGATGACGGTATAACCCATCTGGTTAAGGCACTGCAGAACCCTCGGGTTGAAGTCCCCGTTTGGAGTGCGAATCAATGTTGTCTTAACACCGGTGACCTGCTTGATGGCTTTAGTGGACAAGCCCACTTGCTCCCGAATCCAGGAGTCAGGGTAATGAGAAAAGTCCTTGTGGAGATTGCCGTGATTGCCAATTTCAAATCCCATGGATTTGATTCGCTTCGCGATGTCGGCATGTCGTAGCGTCCAAGGACCGCTCAAGAAAAAGGTGGCTTTCTTAACGTTCTGTTTCTCAAGGACATCAAGGACGGGGTCCGGTACCTTTGTTCCCCACGAGATGTCAAATGTCAGAGCTACAACTTTGTCCTTGGTGTCGATTTTGTAGATGGCAGCTGGCTGGCGCGTAGCTGCGAACGTCCGCCACTGTCCGGATACCGCAAACAGCACTGCCATGAATACTGCCACGATGGCGGTTAGTGTCAGAAACCGCTTGACGCTTTGCATCATCCTGTGACCTCCTTGACTGCATCTCACTCCGGAGTGTATGCCGTCAGGACAAGGCCTATACAGGGAGAGACAGACGAGCCTACGGCCATCCATCAAGCACGGGGCGAGAGAATACTCTTCCGTGCGTACGATTTTATATTTTGCGATTGGACGACTTGCACTAACGGGTAGAACTTTTGGCAACAATATGATGTAGTGAACGCTTGTCCGAACGCGGCAGGCTTGGGGGGCACTTCATCGGCTTTCTGGGCAGATAAAGGAACCGAACCGACTTTCATGCAATAGGTTAAGATACGGGAATATTTGAAATGGCGCCCGTGGACCCAAAGAAACAAGGAGCGGATTGGGCTATGTTGTATACGGCTTTGGGTGACTCCATTACATTTGGATATTGCTCCACACAACCCGACCGCCGCTACGTGTCCAGGTTACACAGTATGCTTGGAATGAAACAGCCATTGAATTTGTGGGTGCACGCCAAACCGGGGTGGACGTCGGGGCGATTGCTTCAGTCATTGAATGACCTGCCGGAGGATCTTTGGGAAGAAACCTTGGTTGAGA
>JAJZAV010000162.1 GCA_021799255.1 Bacillota bacterium | reverse complement strand
TGTTCTAACCCGTTTCCCCCTCGCGACTTGACCAAAATCTCCTTCATCCGGGAAAGCCACTCGTCCCTTTGCTCCTGGAGAGCCTCGTATTCCTCCTCCAGTTCGTCGAGTTGCTGGAGAAGGCTCGTCACGGGCTGATACACATCAGAATGCCAAGCCTTCATCTCGCTGGGCGACTTCGGGCGGATGCCGCTTGGTTCCCATTCCGCCATCCACCGTTGATGCGCGCGTCCGCGGGAGTCCCTAGCGGCTTCCAACTGTTGCTCGAGGGTTTCGATGGCCCGGAGCAACCACTGCTCGCGGGCAAGCAGCGTACGCCTTTCGGCCGATCTCCCTGCCTCTTTGCGCATGACGTCCGCGACTTCGTCGGACTTAACAACGGCCTCCTCGTACGCCACGTGAAGCGGCACATCCGCTCTATACGCTGAGAATGGGGCCGCGTTTGTCGGTTCCATGCCCAGCCAAGCCCGTTTTACGAGGGCCCAACCCTCATCCCTTGTCTCCCGCGCCGAGATCAGATCCTCGTCGACGGGCACGTGACCCTGCCGCTCCATAGACTCGAGCTCATCCCTAGTCTGCGATAACTCCGCTGTCGAGTGTTCGATTTTTCCCTCGAACTCCCGAATCGACGTATCCAGTACTTTAAACTCCTCAACGTAGCCGGAAATGGTCTCCCATAGCGGAAGCGGCAAGGCTCGCAATTCGTTGGGTGCACCGGACCATACGGACTGGGAAGCAATCCTTATCTTCGCGCTCTGCTTGCGCGACTCGATGGCCCGCGCCAGCGACTTGAGACTTTGCTCTACGTCCCCTTTGCCTCCTAATTCGGCTAAGAGATCCCGAGCTTCCGAAATGAACGGGGAAGTCTTCACGGCGTCTTGGAGCGTCGCCAGATTCTTGGATTCCGCTTGATACTCCTCAAGCTGTTGCCGCACACTCACCGCATCGCGATTGACGTCGAACCAACTTTTCGCTAGTCGACGAATCTCCTTATCCACGACGAGCGGGACTCTCAACATTTCGGTCCCTCCGACGGATGGACTGGATCCTGGAAAGAGGCCCTCTTGGATTTTCACCATCCGCTGTTCCTGCATGGCCCGCTGATTCGCCAGCAGAGGGAGCGCATCCCTCGCCTTTTCGTACTGCGCCATCTGCTCCTGCAGCGCTTCGAGCGCATGTTCGGCCATAAGGATTTTCTCGTCAACGACGATTTTCCCAATCCGCTCGTCGACCGTCTCTCGCTCCTGTCGCATCGTTCTCAGTTCCCGCTCAACCTCGCGCAGGAGAGATACGTGGTCGGATATTGTCGATTCCAATTCGATGTCCAGTTCTTCGGCGTCAGCAAACGAAGCGTAACGCCTCCTTGCCTCCTGCAGTTGGGTCTCGAATTTGCGCACCCGAGCGATTCGGGCCAGGCGAAGTTGTTCTTCCGTCTTCAGCGCCCTCTCTTGCTTTAGCGCCTCCAATTCTCTCCTCGCCTCGTCGATGTCGTTCTTTAGGCGATGCCAATCATCTCCGCGCAAGCCGCTCTTTCGCGCGCTGTCCAACAAGGTTTTATAGTCGCGGTAAGCCGCGTTCAGTAGTTTGCTTGAATTACTTCTAAATCCCGGGTCCAAGAATGCTTGGGTTCTGTCGGTCAGAAGTCTCAGCGTCGGCTGCAGCGATAGCATCGCCCCACCCGCCTCAAAGAGCGAGATCCCCGCGTGTCCCCCGGACTGAAGAAGGCTGTCGCCTCCCTCACGCAGCCTATCGTGGTTAAAGCCAAACAACAGCCGGTACCTGTCTCTGTCGAGTCCACCGAGCAGCGCGGACAAGGCGTCTTCGTCCACCACGGAGTCCCCATCTCGAACAAGAACCAGACGTTTGCTTTTGCGTCCCCGAGTAACCGTCATCTCACTAAGCGCAACGTCTGCTTCCAGTCCGCCCCCTGAGGTTAAAGGTAGGTTGGACCGCTGCGAAGATGCCGCAAGCGACAGGATTCCTAGGGGATCCACCTGGGGTGACGCTGGAATGGAAACGCCTTCCCCGAGGTTGTTCTCGGCCACGAAGGCGCCGTAGATGCGCGATTTGCTGTTATACCCATCGAGATCGTCGTCCGCCTTCCCGCCGAACAAGAGATCCAAAAACGCGCGCAAAATGGTGCTCTTCCCCGCCTCATTCGGCCCGTGCACGACGTGCAGCCCACGCGCGTCGCCTTCAAACTGAAGCTCAAACGATGGAAAGTGGGACGTGTTCACAATACCGAGTCGACGAATCCTCACAGAGCGCGGCCTCCCCCGGACAACAGGCTTTGGATGATGGACTGTGCATCCGGCAGAAGGCCTCTTACGTCGTCCAGGGACTCTACCGTGGTAGCGTCTAGAGATTGCAGGTATTGGCGCAAATTCTTCTCTACGCCCTTGAGGTGAGATACGAATTCGTCGAGAAACCCATCATCAGACGCGGCGCCTAGGACGGCTTGCTGCACGGCGAAGAGAGCTTCGGTGTCCAGCGAGAGTTGGGCATTGCCGGTGACCGGTTCCGTCCTGAACTTAACCTTTTCAATCCACACCCCGTCGCCGGCCGCTTCGTACGCAGCCCCTTCAATCTCGCTTGAGAACCGCTCGGCGTCTTCCAGCAACTGACCGTGGAGCGGAGTAGCTCCGCGAAGGACGATGCGCAGCGCCAGTCGTCTCCTTCGATGGGCGTCGGCCAAGGCTTCAATGGCGCTTTTTACGCTTGCAAAGAAATCCTCCATCGTCGCCGCTGACGAGAGATCCACTTCACACGTGAACCAGCGCAGCACGTCAAGGGATTTGTGCTCAATTCGTAACGGGGATGACAAGTCCTCGACCATCACGAGGGTACATCCTTTGTCTCCCTCTTCACGAATGTGCCGTCCTTGGATATTTCCCGGAAACACCACATAAGGATGCTCGTGCAGAATCTGCCGTTTGTGGATGTGACCGAGCGCCCAGTATTGGTATCCTTTGTCGACGAGCTCAGAGATCCGACACGGTGCGTAGGGCTCGTGCCCTTCGGACCCCTCAGCGCACGTGTGCAGAAGGCCAACGTTTAACGCCCCGGGAATCGGGTCCGGGTAAGCCAACGCGAGGTTGTCGGTAACGGCTCTCTGTGCGAATCCCTGACCGTGAATGGCTACCGGGACTCCGTCCACCTCGAGGCGAACCGTTTGCGGGACGTCGGTGGAAAACTCGGTGACGTTCGCGGGATAGGTCAAGCGGCGAGAGATCTGACTGGCCGCGTCGTGGTTTCCTCGAATGAGAAAGACAGGGATGCCGTGCCCTCCGAGTTTTCCCATGTTTCTATGAAAGAACAGACCCGTGTTGTAATCGTCCCAGTCTCCGTCGTACACATCCCCCGCAATGACGACGAACGAGACGCGCTCCGAAATCGCGAGATCCACCAGGTTTTCCAGCGCTCGACGGGTTGCCCCGCGAATTTCCTCCTGAGGGGCATCGTCGCGGGCCGCTAACCCTAAGAGTGGACTGTCCAAATGCAAGTCTGCGCAGTGAATGAATTTGAACATGGTACCATCACCTCTGTGACCGTGACAATCGGCGGATTGCCCACCGGGACTGTATCTGTTATCAGGGTTCCTCACCGCGTGCCGTCTCGCGAAAATAGCGTCGAACGTCCTGCCAATCCTTGACGCGAACATATCCTTCCTCGTAGATGTTGTGCGAGGCCGTGAATAGGATACCCTGTCCCACAAAGCGCTTGAAGTGCCGCACGCTGTCATCTATCAAATAATCCGCGTAAATAATGCTTTTATCGCCACAGAAGACGAAGTTCTTATCCGGAAGAAACGGGAAGTGTTCCTTTAGCCACTCGTACTTGGCCGCAAATGAGGTTGGTCTTTCCATCGCGGCCGTAGCGATGAAGATCTCGTAGTCTCGTGCCAGTTCTGCAATCACTTCTTGGCTGTCGGGCATGACAGAAAGGTCCCGAAAGAAGAGCGGATGGTCCAGCATAGAAAGGATGTCGTCGGCCACTTGAGGTCGCAAGGTCCAAAGCCGATGCCCGCGCAAGTCTTCCGCCGTGAGCGATTCTCCGAACTGATCATTGTATAGCCTTAGATGCTTTTCGGAAAAATCGGCAATCACTTCGTCCATGTCAATCGCAATTCGTTTCAGAGATTTCACCGTCCTTCGTTCCATCCGCCCCCACTGGCGTTTCCCCAATTGTAGCGTCATTGTCTGGCTGATTACCACTGCCGCACATCGGCCTGCCGGCAAGAGACGTTCCTGCCAGAGACTCCTGCCCCTTCGAGATGGGGCGCGGCGGCTCGTTCCGGCGCTGACGACGTTCGGGATCATTGTATTCCCGATTCCAATCGGGCAAAAAGCGATGGTTTTGGGAGATGGTCTCTATCCCTAGATAGAGCGTTATCTGCGCATAAATCGACTTGCAGGCAGACGAAACGGTGTGGGGACTCACGTTACACTTTCCCTAAAATCAACGCGAGGGAGAGTTCACAATGAATACTCAAACGTTAACCATGATTATTATCGTCGGACTCGTTCTCATTTGGGCCATCGTTCGTCAGATTCTTCCGCGTAAAGTAAGCCGATTTCCCTTTATCATCCTGCCCATCATCGGCGTCTACGAGGCTGTCAAGTCGATGCCGCAGCCCGTGATTCCAGCGCATCAACTGTTGGAGGCGGCCATCGCGTTGTCCATCTCCGTCGTCATTGGATTTCTGCAGGCGCATGTCACTACGGTTTACACCGAATCGGACGGCCAAGTCTACATGAGAGGTGGATGGCTTTACCTTGGCCTTTGGATCCTCCTGATTGCCTCCCGCGTCGTCACGGACATTGCCTTCCAACAGCCGGGCCAACCAGGCAGTTCGTTCGCGGGTGTGGGTTGGATTCTCTGGGCCGACCTGGCCGTCGTCTGGGGCATTCGCGGCATCGTCCTATGCGTGAAACATCCGGAGATCCGCTCGCAGTTGTCACAAGGCAGACGGCGCCAACGCGATGCGTATTGAAATTGTTCCCTACAGGGAAACCGCGATACAATCGAACTTGTCGAACATCTTTCCATCGCTGCGGGGGACAACGACCTTGAGGAAGCTAGATCCAGAAGACATTCGCGTCATCCGAGGCAGACTCATCTTCAGCATCGCCCTTGTGGCCCTTTATCAGCCAGCGGATAAAGGGCTTTTACCGCATGAAATACGCACCCATCACGAAATAGAAGTCTATGTTATGGCGTTCGTTCTCACACTCATGGCGATTTGGCTGCCGAAGAAGTTCCGGTTAGCGTGGTACTACATCAGCGTCACCGCTCTCACACTCCTTTTGGGGCTATGGCAGTGGAACGTCGTTACCCCGCACAACATCCCTATGGACTTTCTCCTCCCTGGCGTGGTGATCCTTGCCGGCGCTCCTCCACGCTATCTCAAGCTCACACTCGGCCTTGGTGCGACAATCGTGCTCACCACCATGATTGGTTCCCCGTCTGCGCAGAATGTGTGGAACGCCATCGCCGAGATTGGCATCTACATGGGTGTGAGAAGCATCCGCGGGCGGAGAGAAATGGAGGCCATGCGGCGGCGGTACGTTGCAAAACTCGAAGCAACCTTGTCCGAGCTCAAGGCGGCGCAGGCCAAGATGGAAACGGACGCCGCGCAATCCATGCACTACGCGGCCCAAGCGGAACGCTTTCGCATCGCCCGCGACATCCACGACGGGCTCGGGCATCAACTCACCTCCCTGATTGTTCAATTGCAAGCCCTGTCTTACACGATTCCCGAATCCCTCGACGAAGCCCATGATAGAGTTTCCAAAATCCTGAAGGTGGCACGCGCTGGACTCGCTGAAGTGCGCAGATCGGTGCGAGATTGGGAGGAGGAAGACGACAACTACGGCCTCGCCGCGCTGACTGCGGTCGTGGAGGAGGCCCGGTCCAATACAGACTGTTCTATAGACTTCGAGACGATGGTTGGGGAGCGCGACGGCTGGCCCACGACGGTTCAAATCGTCCTGTACCGAGTTCTCCAAGAGACCCTGTCCAATGCAATCCGACACTCCGACGCAAACCACATCGATGTGCGGATAGCACAAAGGAATCGGGAGATCAGGATGACCGTCGAAGATAACGGATCGACAAATGGCGTCGAATTGACCCCAGGATTCGGACTTCGCAATATGAAAGCAAGATGCGAAGAGATTGGTGGAACGTGCACATGGATGACTCGTCCTGAGAATGGCGTGCGAGTGGAGGTCAATCTGCCGGTGTCCTGACGGGAGCAAGGAGGTCGGTGAAGTGGGAATCCGTAGTGGGAACGGAGGGACGGCATTGTCGAAAATACGGGTGTTTCTGGCCGAAGATCAGGCTCTGGTACGCGACGGCATCAAGTACATCCTGAACGTTCAGGAGGACATGGAGATTGTAGGTGAAGCACCAAACGGGCAAAAGGCCGTGGAGGGCATACTCGAGACGCAGCCCGACGTGGTGCTCATGGACATTCGCATGCCCGATTTGGACGGAATTGCCGCGACCCGAGAGGCTCTGGCCCATAATCCGGACCTGAAGATCGTCGTACTCACCACGTTTAACCAATTGAATCACGTGATAGACGCCATCCGCGCCGGTGCCGTCGGATTTCTCCTGAAAGACGCAGAGGTCAGCGAGATCCTGGAAGGCGTGCGCGCCGCCAGCAGGGGTGAGGCCTTCTTTCGCACGGAACACGCGGGGCAGGCGATGATCACGGCGGTGAAAGCGGGCAGGAACATCGGGAACGGCAGTCACGGGGAAAACGGGGAGGATGATGAAACGAACGAGCAAGAAGACGGAGGCAATTCGAGTCCGATGGAAAGCATGACCGAGCGAGAGCTGGACGTGCTTCAGGAGATGGCGTACGGCCGACGAAATAACGAGATTGCCCGCAAGCTCCACGTGTCGGAGGGAACCGTGAAGACCCACGTGCACCACATCCTCGACAAACTCGGCGTCGAAGATAGGACACAGGCCGTGGTCCTGGCCCTGCGTCGAGGTCTCGTGAAATAGGGCTTCGCCGGGGGAGCCCTAGCCTCCACCTTCACACGACGAGTGTCGCCACTGACACTGACCCTTCGAACGACGCTTACGGCTCGGCCGAGCGGTGCAGCAAAGGCGATAGAGGATATTGGTACGTCTGTGGAGGTTGGGTTCATACACTCGGAGAATCACAGGATTCCCATGCACCCCCGACCACTGGCAAGTCGCCCTTTTTCTTGGTACCGTAGATACGCACCATCACGAACGTCACCGGCTCCCGCCAAGCAAGCACCAAGCACCAGGTACACCAAGCACCGAGCACCAGGTACACCAAGCACCGAGCCGGCTCCCTTGCCGTGTCCGCGTTGCAGACGCGTCGCAGATCACTGGTTCAGCAAATCACACCCCAACCGCAGGGAGGTTGTATCCATGCAGGCGCCTGTCGCAAAACGAATCCCTCACAATCACGAGCTTCATGGCGACGTGAGGCCCGACGACTACTTCTGGTTGCGCAATCGGGACAACCCGGACGTCATTGCCTATCTGGAAGAAGAAAATCGCTACTATCAGGAGGCCATGGAGCCGCTGGAACCGCTCACGAAGCGGCTTTACGAGGAAATGATTGCGCGCATTCCGGAGACGGAAGCGAACGTGCCCGTGAAAGACGGCCCGTACTTCTATTATTCGAGGATGGACAAAGAACTGCAGTATCCCATCTATGCCCGCAAACGGGCCGAGAGCCGAGACGAGTTGGACAATGCCCCCGAAGAGGTTATCCTCGACGTGAACGCTTTGGCCGAGGACGGCGGATATCTCAGCGTCACCGAACTTAGGGTCAGCCCAGACCACACTCGTCTCGCGTACCTCGTGAACCGGGATGGCACGGATGAGTACGACGTCCAGATTGTCAATCTGTCGACGGGCGATGTGCTCTCCGACAAACTGCCAAAAGTCTTCATCGGCGAAAGCCTCGAGTGGGACCAAACCGGGGAATACTTATTCTACGTGACCGTGGACGACAGCCAGCGTCCCTACCAGGTGTGGCGCCACCGAGTCGGCACTCCTGGCCCCGATGTCATGGTGTACGAGGAGTCCGACATCACCTTCGTGCTGACCCTCGAGAAGTCCCAGAGTGGACAATACCTCTTCTTGAAGTCCGAGACCAAGACGACGGCCGAAGTCCGTTATCTGAAAGCCGACGACCCTGTGGGCACCCTACATATTCTCGACGCGAGGAAGGACGGTGTCCTGTACACCGTAGAACACTGGGGCGACGAGTTTCTCATCCTGACGAATGACGGCGCGACCAACTTTCGTCTGCTCCACGCTCCCGTCGGCAATCCGTCGCAAAAGGCCGAATTGTTTCCGTACGACGAGGCGCGCTACCTCGAAGGTCTGCACCCGTTCCAGACTGCCCTGCTCATCTCGGGCCGGCAGGACGGGATGACGCAGGTCTGGACGTACCGAGACGGGGCCCTAGACAGGCTCGATTTCGACGACACCGTCTACACCGTCCACGTTGGCGCGAACCGCGCGTATGACGTCGACGAGGTGTTGCTGCAGTACGAATCCTATCTGCGCCCCCGCACCACGTACGGGTTTAACCTGTCGACACGAGCCAGGACCGTTTTACAAATTGCGCCGGTAGCCGGCAACTTTGATGCAAGTGACTACCACCAGGAACGCCTATGGGCGACCGCAGAGGACGGGACGCTCGTCCCCATGCTGGCCGTGT
>JAJZAV010000004.1 GCA_021799255.1 Bacillota bacterium | reverse complement strand
GCACCGAAACCAACGTATTCCCGACCAGATACGCGAGAATCGAGATGGTGATGGCGAGCGCGGTGCTTCGAAAGATGGCAGAAATCATGAACGCGATGGTCATGTTCATGATGACCTGGACAAACAGGAAACCGTACTGCATTAGGACGTACGAAGACGTCGACATCTGCATGGCGACGTGTTCTGGATTCACGTAAGGAAACGGGAGCCCTCCTCCGCCAAATCCAAAAAACAGCCCTCCCGAGAGCAGAGAGACGCCGAGCATGACGGCGGTGAGTCCGAGTGCAAACAAGAGTGCAGCAATATACTTTGACACAAGCACCTTCGTCCTCGTAGCCGTCTGCGTAAGCAGCATCTTGATGGTTCCCCCGCCAAACTCACCCGCGACAATATCACCGACGATGACGACGATGAACGCAACCAGCAACGATGACAGATTCATGGCGGTTGCGGTGAACTTCCACGCAGTGTCCAAATTCGGATCTAGATTGTGCGCAATTTCGTAGTTGTTAACAGCAATCATGCCCCTATACTGTTGCACGGCATCCTTTGGCAAATGAGGGCTACTCATGGCCTGTTGTAACTTTGCGTTCTGGGCCATCAGACCTGCCTTCCAATTCGGATTTGGATGCTGGTGCGCATGAAGGATGACCGCAATGACGATGATGGCGGCCACCACAATAGCGGTCAGGATCCAAGTCCTCAGGCGAATGTAGATTTTAAAATTCTCGTTGGATATCAGGCTAAGCAATCGGGCCACCTCCTGTCAATTCCAGGAACGTGTCTTCCAACGACCGATTGGTCATACGCACGCCATACACCTTGATTCCCCCTTGGACGAGGCAAACGAGAATGCCGGGAATGTCCTCTCTAGATACCGACACGTGAACAACACCATCGAGCTCTCTGGCACCAGCCTCCGGAGCAGCGCTTTGAATCAGGGAGACGGCTCTCACAGCATCGTCCACTTCGATCTCTGTAGAATTACCGATAGCTTCACCCGACACCAACTCTTTGACCGTCTTCACGTCAATGAGCTTCCCGGCTTGAATGATGGCGACCCTATCGCACATCAGTTCCATCTCGGACAAAAGATGGCTCGAAACGATGACGGATACACCCTGTTTCGCGAGAGATCGTAAATGATCCCGAAGTTCCCGTATGCCCGCTGGGTCGAGTCCGTTGGTCGGCTCATCCAGAATCAGCACGTCCGGTGCACGCAACAACGCCTGTGCAAGCCCGAGGCGTTGGCGCATCCCCAGAGAATAAGTTTTTACCTTCTCGTGGATCCTCTGTTCGAGGCCAACCAGCTTGGTTACTTCCTGGATTCGCTCCGGCGTTACCCCTGCAGACATCTTTGCGAAATGCCTCAAGTTCTGATACCCCGTCATGAACTTGTATAGTTCGGGATTTTCCACAATGGCCCCGATGTGCTGCATTGCCCTCTTAAAATCAGTATCGACGTCAATGCCGTTCACGAGGACTTGTCCTTGGCTCTTCGAGATGAGACCCACCATCATGCGAATCGTCGTCGTCTTGCCTGCTCCGTTGGGACCAAGAAAGCCAAAAACCTCGCCTTTCGGGATGTCAAACGACAGATTGTCCACGATGGTCTTCTTACCGATGACCTTAGACAAGTTCCGGATTTGTACCGCTGGTAAAGCTGACATTCCTTTGCCTCCTACTCCACAGACGGGTAGTGTTGCATAAGGCTCACGATTTCGATGGTTCTACTCTACCGGTTGTCGTGCCTAAAGGCCCCAAGTCACCACACCCGGTAGAGTAGAACGACAGAGCCTTAACCGTTGATCGAAATACTGACCATAACTACTCTACCATTTTTCCCCGAAACAATGCGTCATCAAACGTGAAGTCTTCAATCCAAAGGAATCCCTACGGGAGTCTTACGAATCGTGACAATCAGGGCTTCACGGCGCCAACCAAGACCCGGTGACCGTACGCGTGCAAACAGGCCGCGTGAAAGCCCTCGTCCTTGAGCCACTTAAGGTGTTCGTCAAGGAGAACCGGATAGTCGCCTCTCTCTCGCGTACGCCTGATATGTTCCTCGTAGTTGTCGCCTTCATGAGCGGCGAGCGCTGTATGGTTCAAGGCATCGACTTTCTGCCAAAGCCGTTGGTACAGGGGAAACACTCGCTCATCTTCGACGCGAACTCTATCCTGCAAGAGGAAAATGCCACCATGCTCAAGGTTTTCGAAAATCCATCGATAGGCAGACTTCATTCCTTCCGGCGTCAAGTGATGCAACGACTGCACGGCAATCACAATCTGGCACGACCCATGCGCAAGGGATAGACTGGCCAATTGGGAGAGATCCCATCGGATGGACTCAAAATGATCCCCGAAGTCGTTCAATCGATTTTTGGCAATTTCCATCATGGCATCGGACCAATCGATGCCTACTATCTTTGCGTGGTTGACAGCCTCCAAAATGAGCTTATCTACCTGCCCCGTGCCGTATCCGAGATCCAGGATCACGTGATCCTCCCGATACGTACGGCGCACGATTTCGACGAGAATCTCGAGCTGTTCGGCACGAAGAGGATTATGGATAGTTCCTCCGTTTTCCCACTTCTTCGCGACTTCTGGATCCCGGAAATCCTGGCCCATGAAAAAACCTCCTCTTGTCATCGGGCATCCACTCCGATAGAGTTTGGCACATGGAGATGAATGCAGAGAAAACGGGATTCACTAACAAGTCTGCACGTTTGAGGTGACAACATGTTTTCCTTGGATGGTCCGCTGTATCGAGTGCTTACGTTTGTTTATCGGCTCATGGTGATGAATCTGCTGTACCTCGTATCGTGCGTCTTCGTGGTCACGATTCCTGCTGCGACGGCGGCTCTCTTTGCTACGGTGCGAAAAACGGTGCAACAGGAAGAACCAGCAATCTTTCGAACCTACCTGCGAGCTATGAAGGAAAACATGTTTCAGAGCTACGTAGTTTTCGTTCTTCTGTTAGTCGTCCTGGCCATCCTCTGGCTCGACTTGCGGGTGGTAACGGTCGCTCACTTCGCCTTGAAGGACGTCTCCGTGGTGCTTTTGTATATCGTCCTGTTCATCGTGTTTTCGACGGCCATGAACATCTTTCCGCTCATGGTCCACCTCAATCAGTCGACGAAGCAACTCTTCACAAATGCGTTGAAGTTGAACTTCGTGAAGCCATACCTTACGTTTGCCAACTTAATCGTCCAAGTCGCTTGGTTCCTAATTGCTTCGCGGGAATTGATTCTGGTTGTCGCCTTCTACTTCAGCGTCTGCGCGTACATCACCTATTTTGTGGCCCATCTGCGCTTCAAGGCACTCTCGATGGTCCGTGAAGACACGGGTGCCGCGCCAAACGGCCATGAAGTCACAGCAATAACTAGCGATGACGGCGAGACCTCTGGGAAGATTTGAGCCTCTTATCGTGGCTCGGCCAACGCAGGAGTTTGATCAACACGACGAGAAGGCACAGCGCCCCGGCCCCCAAAGTTCCATCTGTGGCATGGGGCATCCAGGCAGAGTGGGTATTGGCGTGCAGCCACGCCGCCAGCACTGCGAAACCAATCGAAGCACCGAGCCAAAAGGCCATCGACATTCGGCGTTCCTGTCGGTCCAAGCGCTTCAAGACCTCGTCCAAATGGAGTCGAATGGTGAGTTCACCGGATTCGGCCTTGTCCAAAACTCGTTCTAGCTCACCCGGAATGCGAATGAGCGTCTTGCCGATGTCCTCCGCTTGCTTCAGGGCAAAGTCCACTGCCACGCCCGAAGAATCGCCAAAAATGGCGGAGACCACGTCTCCGATTGTCCGTCGAAAACCTGAGTCTTTGCCTTTCTCCCCCGCGGCGAATTGTCCGACCAGCGGCAGGGCGGTCGTTCGCAAAAACGGCCCCCATGCAAACGAAGGAGACAGGCTGTTCACAGTCCCGGCCAGCAGGCCAATCGCTCTCCCCAGGAACATGTACTTCGCCTGCACAATGACGGGCTCGTCATGGAGAAAGTCCTGAAATTCCTCCAAAAACTCATCGAGGTCTCGCCCCTTTTTAAGCTGGATGCCGTTCAACCTATCCAGCATGTAGCCAAGTGCTTTCTTGAGAAACGCTCTATCGGCATGCGGCTGAAGAAATCCTAGCCTGTCGACCGATCCGACGAGCGTGTCGAGATCCCGCGTCACCGCAGATTTGATGAGATTGGAAAGATCCTGCATTTCGTCGGGGGAGATATCCGTCATCATGCCAAAATCAATGATGCCAAGGCGCCCATCCGGCAACACGAGCAGGTTCCCGGGATGTGGATCCACATGGACGAATCCATGAAGTAGGACTTGGCGAAGGAAAGCGTCGAGAAGCGTCCTCAAGACGGTATCGGGGTCGACGTTCATATTTCTGATGCGTTCGAGATCGGTGATTTTAGCGCCTTCGAGGAACTCCATCACGAGGAGGCGGCGTGAAACGAAGGTCTCATGCAGTCTCGGTACAACCACCTGACGATTTGTGGAGAATTGCCGAGCAAAGCGCTTGAGGTGCTCGGCCTCCATTCGGTAGTCGAGCTCTTGGCGCACCATCGCCGCAAACTCGGTGTAAACCTCGATGAGGTTCATCCGTCTTCCGAACTTGGTGAATCTATGTAGAATCCGAACAATCCGCCGCAAGGCGCGTAGGTCGGTCTGCGCCAACCGTTCTATTCCGGGGCGCACCACCTTTACCGCAACCACTTCGCCGCCCATGAGTTTCGCGCGATACACCTGCCCAAGCGACGCGGCGGCGATAGCATTATGATCAAACTCCGAAAACACCGAGGGGAGGGGTGCTCCGAGTTCGGCCTCAAGAACCGGCCTCACTCGTTCGAAGGGAGCGGCGGGGACGGCGTCTTGGAGTTGCGATAATTCGCGAGTAAACGACAAGGGCAGAACATCGGTACGCGCGCTCAGGAACTGACCAACTTTCACAATCAATCCTTGCAGCCGAAACGCGGCGCGCCGAAAGCGGATGCCTGCCCTCGCGTACGCCCGAGACAGCGCGACTTCCCTATCCTCCCGGCGGCGCGTGCGCGTTGCCAATCGGATGCGCAGGTAGTCCAACCAGAACATGAACGCTAAACGGAATATCGTCATAGTACGCAAGAACTGAAGGAACACGATGAGAAACTCCTATCCAAAGACCTTGGCCGGATGGCGAGTTTACCGAGATGGATGATTAAGGCACATGATCATCCACCAATCGGAATCAAGCCCTCTTAGGCGACCCGGTTAGTCTGCCACGTTGTTCTGTGTTTCATCGGTCTCATCTTCATCCCAAACCGCGCACGCTTCCCGAAGTTTGCTGCGAAATTTCTTGCGCTTCTCACGATACGAAGCCTTATCCTCTTCGCTGATGCGTTCCTTTTTCCATACCTTAATCCCCACGAGAAGAAGTAGAAACATGAGCAGAGACGGTCTTCTAGGACGGAAAAACATGTGCAATCTCTCCCTTCTGATACCTCGACGATATTCCTGTTGTTTGCCGCTGTCAAACGACATATCGGTGTCAAAGGGACCGACGAGAATCCGTTGCAATCGGCGTAAAGCGCGGGATGCCTCCGAATGCACAACGCGGCGAGCCATGGTGGGTTTCATAGCTCGCCGTAAAAGTCACGAAGAGCAATCTTGAAGTCCAAATCGTACAAACGGTGCGTTCTACGTTTGACTCACGTGTATCCGTTGCACTCCTTGATCACAGAGACCGCTTCATCCACAAGGCGGTCATCACACACAACAGTGAGCAGGTAGTTTCGCCCCGTCATATCATCTCGGGGGTCGTCACCATCGCTCATTCCGCTCGCGGACGGACCTGCAGCCAAGAGAATCCCGGCGTCTTGAGACGACGGGGAAACGTCCAGCGTCAAACTCGCTAAGCTGGGGATATTCCCGGTTATCGGAAACGAGTTGATGCTGGGTTCGGGACCTGCGAACTGGTTAAGCGGATCGACTTTGGCCACTTCAATGCCAAGGGCCTTTACTTTTTTCGCCGCAGTCTGTGCGTCTTCTTCGGTCAAGAACGATGAAAGTATGGATCGCTCACCCATCCAAGCACCTCCTCCGAGAAAACAATTGGTTTAAGGTAACGGGGTCATTTCCCGCACGTTGCAACATACGGGCGACGCGTCTAGATCTCTTCGCCAGCCAGCAAGCGCCGATGCTCTCTCATGATGCATTTGCCTTGCACTACGGGTACGCCAGATGTGGCGTTTACCCCTTCGCCTATCGTGACACCCGGCTGCAACCAGATGGCCTTGACGCCTTTCGAGGCCGCCATGCGCCCAATTTCGTCAAGAGGAATGCGATTGGTAAAAACATCGACGACGTCTACGTTCTGTGACACGGCGTCCAGCGATGGGACGGCTTTGTGCCCGAGCGACGACTGGATGGTCGGATTCACGGGGATGAGATCGTAGCCCTGCGACTGAATATAGGAACCCACATCGTAGCTCGCAGTTCCCGGCCTGTCTGTCAATCCAACGACGGCCACGGTGTTCGCGTTTCGGAGCAAATCCGAGATTTCCTCAGAAGTCACGCGTATCTCCCCTTTCGTTTGACGCTTTCCTCGTTCGGTCCCGAGTTGCATCGGGGCCCATCCTTAGCGTAGTATCCTTTGCGCTTCATCGCGCTTCTTGTTGTTCCCGTACCCCGTTCTTCTCATGCAGTCCCCATCACGTAACGTCGAAGCCATTCGCTCACCTAGCTTATCCCGATGAAACTCACGACTCCTCGCCTTCCAAGACCCTGTACGACCAAGCCGCCTGATTCACGGCCCGCACCGAGATCACAGCCCCTCGTTCGTCCACAAATCCGGATTCGTCTTCTCCTGCCAAATGAACCGTCAGGACCACGTCGGCCACCGTGTGAACCTCATCCATGAGACGAGACAGCCGCAACAGGATCTCAAACAACAGCTCCCGGTTGGCCGTATCAAGATTTGCACCGAAGGCCGCGTCCATCATCGCATCACAGTCCGCGTCGGTGAGCGGAGCAAGCCGGATGCAAGGCTCACGACCCGTTGGGAGAACCCACGCATCCTCGTCCTGATCGTGCCAGGAAGACAGGCTCATCCCGGCTGCCATCCCGACCTGCAGCAAACGAATCACGGGTCCAAACAGGGGATCTACCGTGGCGTGCAGGCGAGCGCTTCCCGCAGTCGGTTGGCCCCTTCCGGCGCGGTGGTTGACGCCTCTCATCGGCATTCCGAGAGCAACGAGAAGTTCCACAGCCCTGGACTGCACGAGGCAAGTAGGGCCAGCCTTGGGATCGGTCACGGGTGGTTGCGCCAGTTTCCGGGCCAATTCAACGTCGAGATTCGGCAAGTCCGGCACCCTGCCGACGGGCTTCTTCAGGTACGAAGCGTAATCGACAAAATGGGCGAGTGCGCGCGCTGCCTGTTCAGGGAATGGGTACACGGGCAGGGACTCGCTACCCGTCCTTTCCACGTGGACCATGGAGTCCGCCGTGACGAGGAAGTTCGCGATAACCGGTTTGTTTATCCCTAAAACCTTCGCGTTGTTGGTAGCCACAGCGATGGCGTCAAGCACCTCGTTTTGCTCTGAGACTCCGACCGGAATGAAAACCACGAGGATGGCGTCGACCAGCGGATCCGCAAACACAGCGGGTAGAACGCTCGCATATCCGTTTGCGAGCGCGTCGGAGCCTAAGTCAAGCACCGGCCCCACGAATTCCAGGCCAAATTTGACGATGGCGTCCACGGCCATGACGGCCCCTCCTGCGGAGTTCGTTACCACCGCAACGCGGCGACCCGCGGGAAGAGGGCTCGCGCCGAGAAGGGCCGCGACGTCAAACAGTTCGGGCAAGGTATCGACGCGAATGATGCCGGTTTGTCGAAAGAGGGCGTCCACCACGAAGTCATCCGCGAGGAGAGCCGTCCGATTCATGTCGGAGACCTGCATGCTCGTCGAGCTTCTTGCGCTCTTCACGGCGATGATGGGTTTGCGCCTCGTCACGCGCCTTGCAATCCGCGAAAACGTGCGCGGATTTCCGAACGTCTCAAGGTAGAGTGCGATGATGCGGGCATCCGGATCGTCTTCCCAGTACTGAAGAAGATCGTTGCTGGAGATGTCTGCGCGATTGCCTGTACTTACGAAACTCGCAATGCCCACGCCCGTGCGCGTCGCATACTCCAGTATGGCGATGCCGAGTGCACCCGACTGGCTGGCCATCGCGAGTTTTCCCTGAAGCGGGAGCCTAGGTGCCAACGAAGCGTTCAACTGAAACCTTGGGCTCGTGGCAACCACCCCGAGGCTGTTTGGGCCAAGCATCCTGCACCCAAACTCCCGCATTCGCCGCAGGAGTTTGGTCTGCAGGCGCACTCCCACCGGATCGCGCTCCGCAAAACCTGAGGAAACGACAATCACGGCGTGGATGCCCGCGTGAAGGCAATCCTCGACGACTCCTTCGACCTCGTCCGAAGGGACGATGATGATGGCAAGTTGAACGGCTTCGGGTATCTCCGACACCCGCTTGTACGCCCTGACGGCAGCCACGCTTGCCGCTTCCTTATTGACCGGGTACACGGTCCCGGTAAATCTCCCCTGGACGATGTGTCGAAACAGCATCTGGCCCAGGCTCTCCGCTCGACGCGACGCCCCAATGACCGCGATGGCACTCGGTTCCAAAAACGGTCTCAGCGAAGCCGCAACCGCGTGCTTCTCCCGCAAATCGGCGAGAGACCGGGTGCGTTCAGTTTGATACAGGGGCAGTTCCATCCGGACCATGCTCGCGTCGGACTTCGCTGCAACCTCGTATCCACTCGAGAGAAACACCCTTTGCATCCGATGGTTTTCCTCCAGCACGGAGGCTTCAAATTTACGAAACCCATACTCGAACGCCACCGCAGCCAGGTGCTCGAGCAACAGGGTCCCGATGCCTCTCCCCTGATCCTCATCACCGACAAAGAAAGCGACCTCGGCGGTCTCGTTCCCGGATTTCGAATACGTCCCAACACCGATTGCCCTGTCTTCCGACATGCAAAGAAGCGTAAACTGGTCCCACCCATCGCTCCGCAGCATCAGCCGGATGTCGGAAGGGCGCACCTCACGCACGACCCGAAAGAACCGGAAGTATCGACTCTCGTCGGAGGCGGATGCAAACAACTCCTGCAGCTTCAGGACATCCTCGTCGGAGTTCTGAGCTTCCCGGAACTGTGCAACTCGGCCATCTCGCAAGATAATGGCTTGCGCCATCGATTCATCACCTGCTCTTCTTCGGTATTAGAGTCTGGAAACCGCCAACGGGAGAACGTCGCCTATCTTCTCGTGGATCCGTAAATCCGCCATCGAATCAAAGCGGGTCTCGTCGAGATTAATGATGACGAGAGGGCATCCTCTCGGTTTGTACATGGGCAACGAAGCAACGGGGTCCACGGTGAGCGAGGTGCCGAGAATGAGGAAGAGGTCGGTCCGGCCGAGTTCATCAATGCATTCGTTCAAGTACCTCACAGCCTGACCAAACAGGACCGTGTCCGGATGCAGGATGGTGTCGCACACTCCACCCTTTTGAGTTTCCCAGGAACAGCGAGGAACGGGGTGTTCCAAAACGTAGTCTAGGTCGTATTCGTGATGGCAACGCGGGCAATATGCCGTGCGAGCGTTCCCGTGAATTTCCATGACGCGGGAACTGCCCGATTGTTGGTGCAGTCCGTCGACGTTTTGGGTGTACACCTCGACTTGCTTGCCCATCTTCTCGAGTTGTACGAGGGCCTGGTGCCCCCGATTCGGCACTGCCGTAAGAAAGCGCTGGTTTAAAAAGGTGGCTTTGAATTTCGGCCAAAAATCCTCCGGACTGCGCCTCAGATATCCATCCGACATCGCTGCAAGCAAATCTTCATCTTCCCAAACACCCCCTTCGGATCTAAAATCCGGAATTCCCGATTCAGTGCTCATTCCGGCCCCCGTGAGGACGACGATTCTTGCACTGTTTGCGAGCAACGACGCGAGTCTATCAACGTCCTGATCTCTACTCATGTCTATCCCATCCGTTACGTTGAATTGTCTTGCAATTTAGTATATAATCCCTAACACACCTAGATCTTCTCCTTATGGCCTCTGCACCAATCGGAGGCGGGGCAAACCACGGGAAACCGTGAGACGCAAAGCTATAGGGGCTTCGATCGCTGTGGCGTTGCGAATCAAGCCAGCCAGCTACTAAGGAGGTGTTCTCGTGAAGATGGCTAATTCCTTCACGACTGGTGCAGGCATGTTGCCAGTGGCCACACAAACCATGCCATGGCTCGATTAAGTCCATTCTGCAGCAGACCAAGAACTGGGGGTTCCCCCAGTTCTTCTAATTGAGTTAACACGGAAAGATGGGTCGAGCGATGGAGCGAAGCAGCGATGTGAATTGGTATACAAGCGTCCTCTTCCTTATCGGATGCGCTTCCCTCGTCGAATTGTGGCAGAAGCTTCAGCTGCATCCTTGGTCACCACTCTTAATCATGTTCTTGTTTTCGCTCATTCTCAGTTTCTTCCCAATCCGATTGCCTCGTGGCAAAGCCATCGGAAATGAGTACAGCACGGGCAACGTGGGGTTCATTTTCTTGCTCCTCTATTTCGGCATCGGCGCCAGCCTCGCCGCCCTTTGGGCCGATACCCTCATCTTGAATATCCGGCACGCCCATTCTAAGTCTCAGAAGATAAGCTGGTTCCGGCTGTTCTCCACCATGGGTATGTATAACGTATGCGCCTTGGCCGACGCCGCCCTGATAAAGAACTTTCCCCACCTTCCCCTATGGCTCATGTCCGCTCTGTTGCTTTTCATTTTCGATGCGCTCAACCTACTGATGCTGCTCGGCGTGAGGGACTCGGTTGGGGAAAAGGTAAGCATGCAAACCTACCTGAATTCGTGGCAGTTTATGATCTATCCCATGTTTATTTGCGCCGTCGTGCTGACCACCATCCTCAAACCTTATCACGATCCGTTGCACCTCATCCTGGATTGCATCTACTCATTCCTGATCCTCTTTAGCATCATCTATCTTACGCGACAGCACGCCAAAGCGACTACGATGTACCAAACCATCGCCTCCAAACAGCAAATCATCACCGATCACACGCGGGATCTGATCACCATTGTGGATCCAAAGCGAGACGTGACATACGCCTCTCCATCTCACTTGACGCTTCTTGGACGAAGCCCAAAGCACATCGAAGGCCAGTCCCTCGACGGTGTCATCCACAAGGATGATGTCGCTCAGGTAAAGTCCGCAATCCATTCTGCCCTGTATAATCACGCCGAGTTCACCCTGCCCGTGCGCTTTGTCCATGAAGACGGAAGGCCCATTCTGACGGAAATCAAGGGGAGTTCCGTGACGGGAGAAGACGGGGACGTGCGTCACGTCGTAATGGTCGCAAGGGATCTCAGCGAACGCGTTGAGGTCGACGAGATGCTGCGCAGATCTGATCGACTTGCCGTGGTTGGACAGCTGGCTGCGGGCGTCGCTCACGAGATTCGCAATCCGCTCACTTCCGTCAAGGGATTTCTCAAGATCATTGCAAAGAATCCGGCGGACCTCGCACGCTTTCTGCCCATTTTATGGGCGGAGTTCAATCAGATTGAGACGGTGATCAACGAGTTCCTAGTCTGGTCAAAGCCACAGTTCGGGCAGTATATGAACGAGGATATCGTCAGCTTGGTGGGCAATGCCGTGGCCATGTTGGAACCACACGCCAAGTTCTGCAACGTGGAAATACGTATCCTTCCAACCGAATACATTCCACCTGTTTATTGCAACGCAAACCACATAAAGCAAGTGTTTGTGAACGTTCTCAAGAACGCCATTGAATCGATGCCCCATGGCGGCCTCGTCGATATAGACATCGAACTTGAGGAAAAGTGCGTCATCGTCAGGATCACCGACGAGGGCTGCGGCATTGACGAGGAAAATCTCAAACGGATAGGAGATCCGTTTTTCACGACAAAAAGCGACGGCACCGGGCTTGGCATGGTGGTCTCCTTCAAGATCATCTCGGACCATGGAGGTACCATTCGTCTAACCAGCGATGGAGTGCAGGGAACCACCGTGGAAATTCGTTTGCCTCTTGAAACGTCACAACAGATCCAACTCGTGGAAACTTCCGCACTTTAACGGAATTCGGGCCCGCTGTTCAGGTCAAAGTATAAGCATGGCACACACAGTGACGTTCGGCTTGGCCGACATGCGACCCGTTTTCCCCATGGAACCGATTCAGAGCCTCCAAATTCCGGTTGGCGAAGAGTGGACTGCCTCCGTCAAGTGGGACGGAGTCCGCATTCTTACTTACTACGACGGACACGAGACCGCACTCCTCAACCGCAAGCAGCATCTTCGCACCATGCACTATCCGGAGTTGGCCGATGCCGCGCAGTACTGCCAAGCAAAGAGCATCATTTTGGATGGAGAAGTCATCGCCCTCGATGCGCAGAACAAGCCATCGTTTCACGATGTGATGCGCCGAGATGGGATCCGGCGACAAGGTCTAGTGCCCACCAGAGCGAAAGAAGTTCCCATCGTGTACATGGTCTTTGACATCTTGTTCTACAATGGAAAATCAGTGACCGAATTGCCCTTCCAAAGACGGATGGACATCCTTTTTGCCTCTTTGCGCACGAGTCCCACGGTTCAAGCCGTGCCGAATTATCCCGACGGCGAAGCCTTGTTCGACGTCGTCAAGAGGCATCAACTCGAAGGCATCGTGGTGAAGCTAGGCCATTCGGCCTACGTCTGTGGCGAGCGCCACAGTGACTGGCGAAAGATCAAGAATTACCGAGACATCATCGCCGTGGTTGGGGGCTACACCGCCGTGGGCGACGTGCCAAACGCTCTTTTGCTAGGTTTGCCGGACCGAGACGAACACCTGTATTATGTCGCCACGGTTGGGCCCGGGAAATTGGCTCGAACCGAGTGGGCGCAATTGCATCACACACTCTACGAGCATCGTGTCGAAAAGTGCCCTTTCGAAAGACCACCCGCGCCCTCCCGCCAGGTAGTGTGGACGAAGCCCCGCATCGCCGTGAAGGTTCAATTCATCGAATGGGCAAAGGACTCTTCCCTGCGCCAACCAACCCTACAGGCGGTGGTCGACGCCCCCCCGGATGAACATCCGTTTGCATGAAAGTTTGCATGAAACGCGCGTTCAGAACGACACTATAGACGTCTCGCTTCCAGAATTCACAAGGCGGACGCCTTCTCAGTCATAGAAATTCCTATACTTAGGAGATGAGGAAAAACCATGCACACGGTGTGGAAAGGGTCCATCAGCTTCGGTCTCGTGAACGTGCCCATACGTTTGCACAGCGCCACCGAATCGAAAGACGTCAAATTCCGGTATCTTCATCGTGCCTGCAATACGCCGATTGAGTACCACAAGGTGTGCCCGACGTGCCACGAGGAGGTGCCTGCGGCCGACATTGTCCGCGGCGTCGAATACGCGCCGAACCAGTTCGTGATCTTGTCCGAAGACGAATTGGCAGCGGTCAGCCACCGCCGATCCGACACGATTGACATCGTGGACTTCGTCGAGCTGTCGGATATCGATCCGGTCTTCTTCGACAGGACCTACTACGTGTCCGCGGAGTCCGCCAGCGTGCGTGCGTATCGGTTGCTCGCCCGGGCGATGGAGGAAACCAACAAAATTGCCATCGCGAAGACCATCCTGCGCAGCGCGCAGACGTTGGCGTGTCTGCGCGTCTCAAACGGCATGCTCGTCATGGAAACCTTGTTCTGGCCCGATGAGGTAAGACCTGTGGAAGAATTGCCGTTCGCAAACTCCGATGCGCCCGTGGCCGAAAACGAACTTGCCGTCGCAACCCAGCTAGTCCGCCAATTGTCCACCCCCTTCACTCCGGAAAAGTACCGGGACGAGCGTCGCGAGACTCTCCTCAGCATCATTTCAAACAAGGCGCAGGAGTCGGGCGAAGCCAAGGTCGTCGCGGGGAACAAAGACAACATCGTGGATCTCATGCAAACCCTGCAGAAGAGTCTCGAGATGACCTCGTCGCAGAAGGCGCCGACGTCGAAGAAGGGGAAGAGAAAATCCTCGTAAAAGGGATGTCATTTTTCTCCTGATGGCATCAAACTTGGCGGTGATGCTTGAGAAACATCAGGATTTCATCAAGCGAGTGGGCTTCGGTGTCCCTTGGGTTCACGACGGATAAAAACAGATCCCCCACGGACTCAATTCGCCTCGGGACGCTCAAAATGGTGAAGTCGCTCGGGTGCACGCCTTCCTCAATCTCCGTCCAAGAGAGGGGGGTTGACACCGTTGGTGCCGCACCAGCGCGCGGCGAGTATGCGGCCGCCATCGTCTTCCCGCGCCACAACTGTAAGTAGTCGAAGTACACTTTCGTTGTGCGGCGCTCCACCAGCCGTTCAAGCGTTACTCGAAGTGGCATGCGCTCCTCCATGTAGCGCGCTATGAATTTACTGACCTCGCGGGTTTCTTCATAAGTGTATCGGGCAACGATGGGCACGAACACATGCAACCCGGTTTTCCCCGAAGTCTTTGGAATGGACAAGAGGCCGAGTCCTCGCAGAACCTCTCGCAATTGCAGAGCAATCTCCGCGACGTCGTCAAACGCTTCCGGGAGGCTGGGATCTAAGTCCATGGCGAGGTACGTGGGGTAATAGGTTCCAACGAGATTTGCTTCAACGTGGAACTCGAGCGAGCTCTGGTTCCCCATCCAAACCAGCGTCGCCGTGTCGTTGGCCACCATTCGAACGGAGTCCCCCGTCCGAATCCCCGCCAACCAATCCGGAGCCGACGACGGTCTCGACCTGCGCGCAAATCCGTCCTCTTCCGCTCCGTGTGGGTAGCACCACGTCATCAACATGCGCCGCTTCAAGGCGGGCAGGAGATACGGGGCTATCTTTACTAGATACTCAAGGTAATGTGCCTTCGTGACCCCGTACTTCGGCCACATCATCTTATCGGGATGGGTAATCCTCACTTGCTTGCCTTCCACCGTCGCCAGCATCGCCTGCATGAAACCAATCCCCTCTAAAATTGACACGGCTTTTCTTTAGGAATAGGCTTCCTTCTAGGATAGAGTGCCCCGACGAGAGATAATCATAATGCCGTCATCGTCGCAGGCATTAGGCACTTTATCACCGCTATTTTTGTGGTATAGTGTTAGCACCAGATCATAATTATGAAGTGTACATAGGCTGGCGACCGACGTGATGGACTCGTCGACATTCTAGAGTGTCATCAAGCTTGGGGGCTGACCCATTGGATGAGCGTAGGCAGCGATTTGACGTTGTCGTTGTAGGAGGCGGCGCCGCAGGGGTTGCCGCTGCAGTGGGGGCAGCCCAGGTGGGATGCCGGACGCTGCTCGTTGATGAGAATCCGTATTTTGGGGGCGCGGCTACGCATCGCTCCGTGCTCACGTTTTGTGGTTTTTTCGCGCAACAGGACCCCATCCTCCAGGTGGTAGGCGGAGTAGGGGCCAAGGTGCTGGAGGAACTCGACAGGCTTGGCGTATACTTCGGTCCCGTGCGCAATCCGGGCACAGGGAACGTGATTATCCCGCTGGACCCGGAGGCGACGAAGTACGCGCTCGACAGGGTCGTGTTGCAGGGCGGCGTCTCGCCGCGCTTACACTGCAAGGTCATTGACGCCTTCGTCGAGAACGGGGAAGTAGAGGCCATAGAATGCGTGGATCACCATGGGCGGATTGTCATAGAGGCCGAAGCCTTCGTCGATACGAGCGGCGAGGCGGATCTCACCACGTTGGCCGGAGGGCGGGTCCGCTTTGGCGACGGAGAAGGAAACGTGCAAGCGGGGACCATGGTCATGCGCATTGGCGGAGTTCCGAAGGACGTAGAGTTGAACCGCGCCGTGTTCACAGAGGCGATATTCGAGGCGAAGCAACAAGGCAGCTCGTCCCTGACGAAGGAAAAGGGAATTCTGCTTCGCTTGCCCATCTCGGGAGACATCTTGGCAATGTTTGCCGACGAACCGCTCAATGGGTTGGATTCCGTCAGCCTGACCCAGGCTGAGATTACCGCAAGGCACCAAGCTTGGTCTTACCTTGACGTGTTCAGAAGGCGGATCCCTGGATTCGAAAACGCGTTTCTCGTGCAGACGGGCCCGTCGATTGGAGTGCGTGAAACACGGCACGTTGTCGGCCAGCACACGTTGTCCGGCGAGGATGTGATCAATGGGGTCCGCCACCAGGACGCTGTCGCACGCGGAGGATGGCCAGCCGAGTTTCACAAGGCGGGCAAACCCGCCGAGTATTATCACATTAAGGACCTGTCCTTTTACGACATTCCCTTGCGCACCTTATCAGTTCTCGGCTTCCAGAACCTCTGGTGCGCGGGCCGCATCATTTCATGCGATCCAATCGCCTTCGCGTCCGCCCGCGTCATGGGGACGGCGTTTGCGACGGGGCACGCGGCGGGTGTGGCCGCGGCCCACTATGCCTTAATGAAGACGGTCAAACTGGAGTACGTGAGAAAAGAGTTGCAGCGCCAAGGGGCTCTTGTTTAGCGGGGCGTCGTGATAGGCGTGATCTGACTGTGAGCATCTTCCTCCACCGCCGCGTGCCTCTGAGCTTCTTTGTAAAAGAACGCCTGACTCGATACCTGAGGTTCGCCGTCTGTGCGGCGGACCTTTCGGTACTTTCCATTGGAATAGAGCAGATAGCGATTCACGTTGTCCCGAAGGTGGACCTCCAGGATATGTTTGAGTCTCTCCTTTAGGTTGGCCTGTTCCACCGGGAACAGCAGTTCAACCCGGTTGACCATGTTGCGAGTCATCCAATCGGCCGAGGAAAGGAACAGGAGTTCCTCCCCGCCGTTGCCAAAGTAGAAGACGCGACTGTGTTCCAGGAACCGTCCAACAATGCTCGATACCCGGATGTTCTCACTAACCCCTGGTATGCCCGGACGCAAGCAGCAAATGCCGCGAATGATGAGATCAATTTGGACTCCGGCGCGCGATGCTCGGTACAGGGCCATAATCATGTCTTTGTCCGTCAGCGAGTTAAATTTCGCGATGATCCGCCCGGGATTCTCCTGGCTACTCTTGTCTATCTCATTCTGGATGAGTGCGAGAAAGGTGTCTTTGAGCCCCTTCGGAGCCGTGCGAATCTTGCGCCACGTGGGCGTCGTCGAAAACCCAGTCAAGTGGTTGAAGAATGCGGACGCGTCGTAGCCAAAATCCTCCCGGGCCGTGAACATCCCCAGATCCGTGTACACCTTTGCCGTCGTATCGTTGTAATTTCCGGTGCTCAGGTGTACGTACCGCCGCAGTTCGGCTCCCTCTTTGCGCACCACCAAGGTGATCTTGCTGTGGGTCTTGAGTCCCACCAAACCGTAGATGACGTGACAGCCTGCTTCCTCAAGTTTCTTCGCCCAAACGATGTTGTTCTCCTCGTCGAAACGAGCCTTCAGTTCCAAGAGCACGGTAACTTGCTTGCCGTTTTCGGCGGCTCGCGCTAAGGCGCCGACGACAGGAGAGTTTCCGCTCACCCGATACAAGGTCTGTTTGATGGCCAGAACGTTTGCGTCGTCTGCGGACTGGTTGATGAAGTGAACCACCGGATCGAACGACTCGTAGGGGTGATGGACCATGACATCCTTGCGGGCAATCGCGTCAAAGATGCTGTTCTCACCGATGAGATCCTGCGGAGACTGCGAAATGATGGGGGGATAACGCAGCCCGGGCTTGTCGTGATGCTGATAAAACCGCGCGAAAAACGTAAGATCTAGAGGGCCATTGATGCAATACACGTCATCTTCCGGTAATTCCACCCATTCCCGCAATGTCTCGACGAGGGTTCCGCTCATCGTGTCGGCCACTTCAAGGCGGACCGCCGCCCCACGCTTTCGTTTCTTAAGTTCCTTCTCAATTTCCTCGAGAAGATCTTCCGCGCTCTCCTCGTCCACCGTAATGTCGGCGTTGCGGGTAATTCGAAACGGAGCCGCCTCCAACACCCGGTTTCCGGGAAACAGCATCTCTAAATATTCGCGGATCACGTCTTCAAGCAACACGTAGGCCACTTTGCCGTCAACCCGCGGCAGTTCTATGAACCGCGGCAACACGGACGGAACCTGTACCACCGCGAAGAGAATTTCTTGATCATCGTCTTCGTCCGGTTCAAGCAGAACGGCGAGGTTCAGGCTGCGGTTCGCCAACATCGGAAACGGGTGGCTGGCATCAATCGCCAAGGGGGTCAGCACAGGGAAAATGTGATGCCGATAATAGTCGCTAACGAATTCCCTATATTCGGACGACATTTCGGACGGCGATAGGAAGACAATCCCGTTCTTCACGAGCGCTGGGAAAATGGACTTGTTTAAGATCTGGTATGCTCGGACGACGTCCTCGTGCACCCTCTTCGAGATCTCGAAAAGTTGCTGGGCGGGGGACATGCGCGTCTTGTTGTCGGGACGAGTGTACACGAGCTTCTGCTGGTCTTTGAGCCCGGCGACGCGGACCATAAAGAATTCGTCCAGGTTTGACGCCGTAATGGCCATAAAATTCAGGCGTTCGAATAAAGGATTGGTAACGTCGGCTGCCTCTGCGAGCACCCGTTCGTTAAAGGCGAGCCAACTCAACTCTCGATTGATGTAGTACGACTTATAATCCAATCTCTTCATAGGCATATCTCCGTTTTTTCCCGAAACTCAGGCTCGCCTTGAGCCCTGCTGCGCCAGATAGGATGGAGTACATGCTACAGGCCAAACGAAAATCCGCAGCTTTGTCCCAATTATAAGCTAGGAGCCCGCACGATGCACAAAGGCATCGTGGGTTGACGATGGTGTCCGATTCGCCCACAATGTACGCTATCAATATTCTCTGCCCCATCATCAGGAGTGAAGTCTCATGCAGCCCCTTGCCGTTCGCCTAGTTCGCATTGGCATTAGTTTTTCGCTCATCGCCCCCCTTCTTGCAGGCGGTCCAACTGCACTGAGTGCACTCGCCGGAACGAAAGGCCCGACGCCGATGATCAACGTCGACACTGTGCTTCAGACCAGTTGGATGTCCATCCTGAACTCCAATACATCGCTTACGGGCGCCAGCGTATCGGCCTACGCATTCGACTTGACGAGTCACCAAGTCTTGGGATCGATTCATCCAAACTGGCGACAGCCGCCCGCCTCGGTGACCAAACTGATTACCTCTGCTGCAGCGTTGGAAAACCTCGGGCCTAACTTTCGCTACGTTACCCGAGTGACCGTGCCGACCGTCAACCCGCCCAAGAGCACCGCGAACGGGGCAGGCCCCATCTATCTGGTCGGAGGTGGCGATCCGCTCCTCGAAGCCAACAAGACATCGACGCTGGAAGCCCTGGCCGCAAAAGTCGCCTCGCGGGTGAAAGAGGCTAGTCGAGTCGTAGGCGTGTCGACGCTGTACGCCCCACCCATCTACGGAATTGGGTGGACGCTCGGCGACTCGGTCGCGGACTACGGAGCGGGCACGTCGGCCCTCATGGCCGAGAGATCCGAAATCGAGGTCGCGGTCTCCGGCGCGCCGCCGGGCACCCCGCCCGTGACGGAACTCATCTTTAACAGCGCCGCGGGAGTCCCGAGCTATTTTCACGTCGTGAACCACGCTGTGAGCGTCCCGCGTGGCGAGCCCAACACCCTTGCTGTCGTACGCGAGTTGGGAACCAACAACATCGTTCTCACCGGCCACATGCCACAGGGGGCCTACACGGAGCAGTTCCTATCCATCGGGAGCCCCGCGCTGTACGCGGCTACGCTGTTTCAGAGCCTGCTAGAAAGAGACGGCGTCAAGTTTCAGGAAGCCGCAACGACGGGGGCGCTCCCGTCTAAAACCTCCACCATCGCGAGCTATTCGTCCGAACCACTCAAAAAGAGCCTTATATTGCAGAATCAGTTCTCCGTGAACCAGATGGCCGAAAACTTGTATCGGATGCTCGGGGTCCCCGCGCAAGACCGCTCGCTGGCTGGAATCGCAAACTCGGCGCAAGGCGGCGGAATATCCGGGGGAACGAGCGGATCGATTGGTGCATCGGCGAAAGTGATGTCGGCCTTTCTCGCGAAGGCAGGCGTGAATCCCGACGGCCTACGGCCCGTGGACGGATCCGGGCTGTCTGAACTCGACGAGATGAGCTCCAGCCAAGTTGTACAAGTCCTGCGTTACGCGTCAACCAGACCGTGGTTCCCCACGTATCTGCACTCGCTCATGCAACTGAACAGCCCAAACGCCGGGTTTCTCGTCGGCCATCCGTATGCCCTGCCGCAAGGTTCCGTCGCGTATGTCAAAACCGGAAACCTCTCGAACCAGTGGAATTACGCCGGCTATATAAAAACGGCAAACGGGCATCTCATCGCGTTCGCCATTCTGGACGACGGCCCACCGACCGTGCGCATGGACTTGGTTGGGTCCGCCTTGGATCAGATGTTGGATGACGTCGCGAAATACCCGGGTACAGGCACGGCAGGAAAGGCTGGGGTTTCGGACGCAGCCATCATCGCCGCCGCGCAGAACCCGCCGCCCGTCCCCTCGCTGCCGGCGAGTCTTTCGTTTTTGTCGCCAAAGCTCAAAAGCGTTCTCGACGCGGACGGAATCGTCGGAGTCTCGGTAACCGACGCCTCCACGGGTAAAGTCGTATGGAACCTGCACGGCAACACGTTGTTGAATCTGGGGCTGCTGCCGCGGCTCGCGGTGGCGGATGCGGCGCTCGACGGCGCCAAGAGCTTCGGCAACGTCACGGTGCAGTCCGTGGGAGACGTCCAAAACGGAACGCTGAACGGCCCGCTTGTGCTCACGGGCAATGAGTATCCGGATCTCACGACGGCGAACGTGCAATCGCTCGCGAACCAAGTCGCGGCCGAGCATATTCGCCGGATCAACGGGCCCATTGAGTACGTGTACGCCGGCGGATGGCTTCCGTACCCGCAGGACATCGCGCTGGAGGACATAGGGCAAGCCTTTGCACCGCCTGAAGCCCCTCTGACGGGTAGCGCAAGCCTTGTGACGCTGCACGTGACAGCGGGGCCTCACGGCACGGCTGTTAACGCGTCCCCGACTGTCACCGTATCGCCAGCGGATGCGCCCATACGCGTTGTGAATCAGGTCACGGTGGACGCACAAGCTCCTACGGCGGTGAACGTCTCCTTTGATTTACGACGGCGCGCGTACGTTCTTACGGGTAGCGTGCAGCCTGGCGGTGGCCAAAGCTTGCAGGTTGCGCCTCCCAACGCGCCGGAGGTCTCAGCCACCGTGTTTCGCGACGCGCTGAGACAAGCCGGCGTTTCGGTACAAAACGAAGTGCGACAGATCTCGTCCATCGGCCAGGCCGAACCGGGCGTCAACAATGGAAGCTCAACCAAGCGCGTGGTGGCACGGATATACGGCCCGTCCATCTCGAGCGTCGTCCCCGATATGTTGAATTCGGCGTCGTCCCAACTCGCCGGGCAGCTCTATCGGGCGTTGGGTAATGGTGGTTTCCGCACCGTACTCCATAAACTCGGGAGCAATGCGTTCCTCTCGGATCCGCTCGCTCTCGGCTGGGAAAACTATGCAACTCCAAACAACGTCGCATCCCTGCTTGTCCAAGCGTCGCACGATTCGCGGGCCGCTTCGCTGGCTTCGGCTCTCAAGGCCCGCCTTTGGAACACCGTTGCTCCACAGGTGCACTCCATCGCTGGATTCGTACGAAGCCCATCCGGACGCCTTTACGCCGTCGTAGCCATCGCGAGTGAGATGCCCTGGAACGGAAACTTCGCACCACAAGTCGTTCAGTAACACTCCTTGGCGGCACCGGGCGATCTGATGGCCTTTGCCCGGTGCCATTTGTTCCATTTGACAAATTCACTCCTCTGAATGAAAATTCACGTGCGTGGACCTCTATGGGACGTGAACCGCACTTGTGAGGTTTCGAGCACAAGTTGAAAGCGGATTCGACGTGCGGGTTCGGGCAGATGGGTTTTGTGATCTGGGACATTACCCTCCCGCCACGCAATAGGCGGCATTCCCATTGCTCCGCCAGAAACTCCTCATTCGGTTTACCTATCCTTCGGAGGTGAAGTCCATTGGACGTCCGAGTCGGAATGATTGGTTACAAATTTATGGGCAAAGCGCATGGACACGCGTACCACGACATCCCGTTGTTCTTCCCAGACGTCCCGAGGCCCATCAAACAGGTGATTTGCGGACGAGATGAGACGTTGCTGGAACAGGCCCGCCGCCAATTCGGCTTCGCGCATGCGCAGACGGATTGGAAGGCCATGGTGTCGCGCGACGACGTCGATTTGGTGGACGTCAACGCGCCAAGCAACGTGCATAAGGAAATTGTGCTCGCGGCCGCGGCCAACGGGAAGGACATCTTCTGCGAAAAGCCTCTGGCTCTCAACTTGGCCGACTCCCGTGCCATGCTTGAAGCGGTGAAACAAGCCGGCATACGGCACATGGTTGGCTTTAACTACCGATTCACCCCCGCAATTCAATTGGCAAAAAAGCTGATTGATGAGGGACGCCTCGGCAAGATCTATCACTTTCGCGCGTGGTTTCTGCAGGACTTCATCATCGATCCGAACTTCCCTTTGGTGTGGCGCCTGCAAAAGGACGTGGCGGGGTCGGGATCTCACGGGGACCTCGGGGCTCATCTGATCGATCTCGCTCATTACCTCGTCGGCTCCATCCGCGAAGTGGTTGGGATGAACGACACCTTCGTGAAGGAACGTCCTCTCCCCTCAGAGATGGCCGGACTCAGCGCCAAAGGAAACGCCGATGGACCTAAGGGGCCCGTGACGGTCGATGATGCCACTTTGTTCCTGGCACGGTTCGAGAACGGGGCTCTCGGCAGCTTTGAAGCCACGCGTTTCGCGGCAGGTCACCGCTGCACCAATTCTTTTGAAATTAACGGCAGCAAGGGAAGCGTCAAGTTTGACTTCGAGCGGCTGAACGAGCTTTCGGTCTACTTCACCGACGACGACGAGGACGTTCAAGGATTTCGGCGCGTGCTGGCGACGGATCCCGCCCACGCATACTCGGATAGGTGGTGGCCGCCCGGACACACCATCGGGTACGAGCAGACCTTCATCCACGAGATGGTGGAAATGCTGAAGGCGCTCGAGGAAAAGCGGCAACCTATCCCGAATTTTGAAGACGGCGTCGTGTGCCAGCAGGTCCTTGAAGCCGTCGACGTCTCCATCGCCAATCGGTCTTGGATTCAAGTGAGTGACATATGACATTCTGATGTTGTGGGAGTGAAGCGAAATGAAGAAGGCTTTGATTGTGCAGGGAGGCTGGTTGGGACATCAGCCCGCGGAAGTTGCGGAGATTTTGGCGGGGGTGCTTCGCGAAGAGAGCTTCGAAGTGGAGGTCTCCGATACGCTCGACAGCTTTCGCGATGAAGAAAAACTCCGGAGTTTGAACCTCATCGTGCCGGTCTGGACGATGGGTAAGATAGAGCGGGAACAGTTGGAGCCCCTCCTGAACGCCGTCAAAAGCGGCGTCGGCATTGCAGGTTGCCACGGCGGGCTCGCCGATTCGTTTCGCGAAGCCACCGAATTTCAGTACATGGTAGGCGGGCAATGGGTGGCTCACCCCGGCAACGACGGAGTCACGTACACCGTCCACATGAAGGTGAAGGACGATCCCATCACACAGGGTGTCGAGGACTTCGAAGTTTGCTCCGAAAAGTACTACATGCACGTGGATCCGGCTATTCGCGTTCTCGCGGTTACATACTTCGACGAGGTCGAGATGCCCGTAGTCTGGACGAAAACGTACGGGGCTGGTCGCGTGTTTTACTCCTCCCTTGGCCATCAGGCAAACATCGTCGCGATGCCCCCCGCGCTTACGCTGATGCGCCGCGGTATGCTGTTTGCGGCGAAGTAAGAACGAAGAATCGAGATAGGACGTGAACCATGGAACCAGTCAAAGTAGGAATCATCGGTTGCGGGAACATCAGCAGCGCTTACTTCAAGGGAATTCGCAGGTTCCCCGTTATGGAACTCGTTGCGTGCGCCGACATAGATTTAGAGAGAGCGAAGGCAAGAGCCGCCGAATTTGACGTTCCGGTGGCGTGCACGGTTGAGGAATTGCTTGCCATGGCCGATATCGAAATTGTGGTCAACCTGACGATTCCGAAGGCGCACGCCGAGGTCTCGTTAGCCGCGCTTTCAGCCGGAAAGAACGTGTATGTTGAGAAGCCGCTCGCGGTAACCCGGGATGAAGGCCAGGAAGTCCTTCGACTCGCGAAGGAGAAGGGACTGCTGGTGGGATCCGCACCGGACACCTTCCTCGGCGGTGGCATCGAGACCTGTCGCAAGCTCATCGACGACGGTTGGATTGGGACTCCCATCGCCGCCACCGGATTCATGATGGGCAAGGGCCACGAATCGTGGCACCCGGATCCAGATTTCTATTATCAGGTAGGAGGCGGCCCGATGTTCGACATGGGTCCCTACTATCTGACAGCGATGGTCTTCCTGATGGGTCCCATAGAGAGGGTAACGGGATCGGCCCGCATCACGTTCAAAGAGCGTACCATCACGAGCCAGCCGAAGTATGGACAGAAGATCACAGTAAACACACCCACGCATATCGCTGGGGTCCTGGACTTCAAGAACGGGGCCGTAGGCACGCTCATCACGAGCTTTGACATTCGCGGGGGGACATCCGCTTTCCCGCGCATCGAGATCTACGGGACGGAAGGATCCTTGCGGGTTCCGGATCCGAACACGTTCGGCGGGCCGGTTCTGGTCCAACGGGCGGGCGCCGGCGAATGGAGCGAGATCCCGCTGTTGCACGGGTACACGGAACAGAGCCGAGGGCTTGGCGTGGCGGACCTGGCGTATGCGATTCGAAGCGGCCGGGCACACCGCGCGAACGCCGCTATGGCCTACCACGTCCTTGAAGCGATGCATGGCTTCCACGACGCGTCCAATGAGGGGCGACACTACGTCATGCAAAGCACGTGCGAGCGCCCGGATCCGCTGCCGCTTGGTCTTCCGGACAACGCGCTGGACGAGTAATCACGACGAAGTGGGCTACGGCGACGGGTCTATCCCGCCATACGCACGATAGCGCAAAACGGGGCACAGGTCGCCAACGCGTTCCTGTGCCCCGTTTGTTTTCTTTTGGACCTGTCCGGATTGCGTCGCGGCCTCACTCTGCGAGGGAGTCGAGCAAGACGATTTGTCCCTTTTGAGCCGACAAGTTGGACGCCTCCATCAACCGGGTGAGATCCACTCCAAGTTCCAGATTCTCCGGATCCAGAGTGTCTTCCTCAATGTGATTGACCCACTGCTGCAGCGCGGTAGGAGACGGCGGCGCCAGTGGGACTTCCACCCACTCTGCAGGTCCTTTTGACGGAAGGCCCGAGAGATCCTTTATCGACTTCACCAGGATGCGATTGTCAACTCCCCCATAGAACAACGACCCGGTCGTCCCGTAGATCTCAATCGAAAAGGGCGAATAGGGGCTGACGAAGCCAGTCTCGGCGATACCAAGAGCACCATTTTTGTAATTGAGGACGGACACCGCATTGTCCTCCACCTCTCGGACCGTCACGTGCCCGAAGCTCGTGCTAACGCTATCTGGAAGGCCTAGGAAATAACGTACAAGGTACATGGGATGGCACCCGAGATCAATCAGTGCGCCACCGGCCGTTTGGCTCCGATTGAAGAAATGATCCACCAGCCACCCACCGGACGCTCCGTCGTGAGCGTCGCGCACGCGTACCATCGTGAGATCCCCGAGTACGCCGTGGTCAATCACGGCTTTGATGGCTGCGGTATAAGGCTCATACAAGCGCCTCAAGGACACGGTCAGCTTGATGCCGGACGAATTCGCAGCATCCAGAATTTCGCGTGCTTCACGCAGGGTAGGCGCGAGAACCTTCTCTGTGAAGATGTGCTTCTTCGCGTTTGCGGCCTTGACCATAACGTCACGATGCATCGTCGTTGGGGCGTCGACGATGACGGCAGCAATGGTGTCATCTTGAAGCAACTCATCGAGATCCTGGTGGAACGTCACCCCGAGTTCAGCGGCTTTGGCCTTTCCCCGTTCGGGCAACTCGTCCCACACGGCGGCCAACTCGATGGACGGGTGCGCAAGAGCTTGCGCGGTGTAATCCTTTGCGTGCACGTGCCAGTAACTGAGCATAGCGACTCGAATCATCTAGTGTCCCTCCCATTATTCAACAGCGGTGGGCCGTCTTCGCAACGCGAGCACTCCGTTACATGAGAACGGTGTCCGCCGCGGCTTTCCCTGTAAATTGGCTATTATATAGATCCGCGTAAAATCCTTCTTTCGCGAGCAACTCTTCATGGGTACCTTGTTCGATGACCTCGCCGTGGTTCATCACCAAAATGAGATCCGCTTCCCGAATCGTGGAAAGGCGATGCGCGATGACAAAGCTCGTTCTGCCCCGCATGAGATCCGCCATGGCGCGTTGAATATTAGCCTCCGTCCGAGTGTCGACGCTGCTCGTCGCCTCGTCGAGGATGAGGATGGAGGGATTCGACAGTATCGCGCGAGCGATGGTCAAGAGTTGTCGCTGGCCTTGCGATATGTTAGAACCGTCTTCGTTTAGTACGGTATCGTAACCCTCGGGCAGCGTCCGAATGAAATGGTCTGCGTAAGCCGCTCTCGCGGCATCCACCACCTCTTCGTGCGATGCATTCGCGCGACCGTAGGCGATGTTGTCTCGAATCGTTCCATGAAACAGCCAAGTGTCTTGCAGGACCATGCCGAACAGACTGCGCAAATGATGGCGTTGCATCGCCGCGATGTCCACTCCGTCGACAAGGATTTTGCCTCCGTCCACATCGTAAAATCTCATGAGCAGGTTGACCAAGGTCGTCTTGCCCGCCCCCGTCGGTCCGACAATCGCGATGGTCTGTCCCGACTTCGCGTGAATGGTGAGATCCTGAATGACGGGGGACTCCTCGTTGTATCCGAACACAACACCTTCGAAATCGACGTCGCCTATGGCCCGTTCGAGAATCGGCTCGTCGGGTCCCGTCTCAACTTCCGCTCGCTCATCGAGCAATTCAAACACGCGCTCCGCCGACGCCATGGTAGACTGGATGATGTTTGCAATGCTTGACAACTGCGTGATGGGTTGCGAAAACTGCCTCGCATAGGAGATAAACGCTTGCACGTTGCCTATGGTAATCGTATTTCGGATGACAAGAATTCCGCCCAAAACGCTGACAAATACGAATCCCAGGTTCCCCACGGAGTTCATCAGAGGCATGATAATTCCGGATACAAACTGCGCCTTCCAACCCGCCTTGTACAGTTCCTCGTTAATTTCTTCGAATTCCGCAATCGATTTGTCCACGTGGCCAAACGCCTTTACGATTTGGTGTCCAGTGAACATCTCCTCCACATGCCCGTTTAGCTCTCCGAGCGTTCTCTGCTGATCTGCAAAGTAGCGTTGGCTGCGCTTCGCGATGACCCGTATGATGAACATGCTGAGCGGGAGAGTCAGGAAGATGACCACCGTCATCAGCCAATTAATCGAAAACATCATGACGACGACGCCAACCAGAGTGACTGCTGATGTGATGAACTGCGTTAGGCTTTGCTGAAGCGTATTCGAAATATTATCAAAGTCATTCACAAACCGGCTCAGAACGTCCCCGTGAGATCTGGAGTCGTAGAACGACAAAGGTAACCGCGTCAATTTGGCATTGACCTCTTTGCGAAGCGCATAGACGGTGCGCTGAGCAATCCCGGCCATCAGATATTGCTGAACGTAGCTGAAGATGCTGCTCAAGACGTACAGGATGGCGAGCGTGACGAGTATCCGAAGAATGTCGTGGAAGTCGACTCCGGCACCCGGAACCCCGCTTCTCGCCAAAAAGTACCCTTTGTACAAATCAGTCGTCGCGTTTCCCATGATCTTCGGGCTAATAATCCCAAAGATGGTGCTGAGCACTGCGGCGATGAAAACGACGATTAAGAGAAACCACTGGGGTTTAAAATACCCTGCAAGCCTAAACAGGGTCCCGCGAAAATCCTTGGCCTTTTGAACAGGCATTCCCATGGGCGGTCCACCGCGCATCGCGCCCCCTTGCATCGAACGACTTGCGCTTTTGCGTGTTCGCCGCTGTCGCGGAGCAGGGTTCTTATCCGGCCTCCCTCCCGATTTCATGCTATCTCCTCCTCCGACATCTGCGATGCGACAATCTCGCGGTATACATCGCACGAAGACAGGAGTTGACGATGGGTTCCGAGCCCCACCTGTCTGCCCTCATCGAGCACGAGGATCTGGTCCGCGTCCATGACCGTGCTGACCCGCTGGGCGACAATGAGAACCGTAGAATGGGTAATCTCCTCGCGCAGAGCGGCCCGGAGCTTGGCATCCGTCTTAAAATCAAGGGCCGAAAAACTATCGTCGAAAATGTAGACTTCGGGCTTTCTGACCAAAGCCCGGGCGATGGACAAGCGTTGTTTTTGCCCCCCCGAAACGTTGGTGCCCCCTTGCGTGATCAGCGAATCGAACCTCTCTGGCATGTCGGCTATGAATTCCATGGCTTGGGCCACTATCGCCGCATGTTCCACCTCTTCATCCGTCGCATCTTCCTTCCCGTAGCGGATGTTCTCCGCAACGGTTCCCGTGAAGAGAATCGCCTTCTGTGGAACGAACCCGATTTTCGCACGAAGATCCGCTTGCGGCATGTCCCGCACGTCGATTCCATCCACGAGAACCGATCCCGAAGAGACGTCATGGAATCGCAAAATGAGGTTGACGAGCGAAGACTTTCCCGCACCGGTGCCACCGATGATAGCGGTGACTTGACCGGGCTTCGCCAGAAAGGAGATCCCGGAAATCGCTGGGGCCTCCGCTCCAGCGTAGGAAAACGCCACATCGCGAAATTCAACTTGTCCTACGATCTCGCCGTCGGCCTTCGCTCCCTCATCATTTGTTCCCGGGTCGTCCTCGCCGAGACGAGCTTCCGGTGAGGGGCTCTTCCTACGCGCTGTGAGTTGGTGCTCGAACACCGGTGAATCCTTAATTTCCGGCTCCGTTTCCAACACTTCGTTGATGCGGGCCGCGGAAGCCGACGCTCTAGGAAACATGAAGAACACCATGGACACCATCATGATGGAGAAGAGGATCTGCATCACGTACTGGAGGAAGGCCATGAGGTTGCCTACTTGCATGGACAGGTCGTTAATGCGCACTCCGCCAAACCAGAGAATGGCGAGGGTTGCAAAGTTAATGATTAGCATCATAAGCGGCCACAGGAGGGCCATGATCTGATTGACCCGGACGGCAGTGTTCGTAAGATCCCGGTTGGCACCGTCGAAACGGTACAGCTCATAATCCGTTCTGTGAAAGGAGCGAATCACCCGAACGCCCGTGAGATTCTCCCTTAGGACGCGATTCAGCGTATCAATTTTGGACTGCATGATCCGGAATAAACCGATGCTCTTACTCATAATCGCATAGATGCCAAGGCTGAGAACGGGGACCACGACAACGATGATGATGGACAGTTTCGCATCCGTCGTCACGGCCATGATGATGCCTCCTATGGCCATCATGGGAGCCATCACCATCATCCGCAACATCATGTTGACGAGTTGCTGAACCTGCATAATGTCGTTTGTGGAACGGGTGATGAGAGATGCCGTTCCCAATTTATCGAATTCGTGCAGGGCAAATCCCTCAACGTGTCGGAAAATCGTACTACGCAGCTTGCGACCAAATGCGGTGGAAACCCGAGAGGCCTGATAGCTGGCAAGGACGGAACAAAGTGCACCCCCAACCGTGACGAGGACCATATAAAGTCCAACGGTCCAAATGTACGGGATGTTCCCTTTCGCAATACCAATATCCACAATATTTGACATCAGATTCGGCAAGTATAGATTGGCGAGCGACTGAAGGAAGATGAGGACGAGTACGGATCCGATGGCTAGGGAGTGTTCCTTTAATAAACGAGACAGCTTGATCATGGGGTTCACCTCTAGCGCGTGTGCGCAAAAAGATGCACGGTGCAAAGTTTCAGTTGCTAAACTAAGTATCGACAACCTCGCCGCGTTTGTCAACGTGCGTAACGAAAAAGACCGCGGATGGAGCGGAGGTTGTTCCACCGCTCCTATCAACGGTCCGTCGTTTTAGCGAAAGTGGTTCAGCAACTCTGGGAAAGAGTGTATGACGAGATCCGCATCTCGCAACTCCCCGTCGTCGTGAAATCCTGCGTAGTCGCATCCCACTACAAACAAGCCGTTTTGTTTGCCTGCTTCCACATCATTCTTTCTGTCCCCGCACATGCAGGCCGCCTGTAAACCGTGGTGCTTCAGCGCAAGGGCAACCAACTGGGCCTTCGTGCTCGTTTGGTACTCGCCCGCACTATACAGTCCAGCAAAAATGTCGGCGAGTCCTTTTTTCCGAATCACGCCCTTTACGTACCCCTCAAGGCCGTTGCTCGCAACGAAGAGTTTGTACCCGCGTCGATGGAGTTCCCGCAAGGTTGATTCCACCCCGTCGTACAGTTCTCCACGGCCCTCGTCCAAAAGCCTATCCTCGTGGTACAGAAGCAATTCATTCGCTCGCTCGCGAACGGCATTCGAGGCTTGTGGAATCACTCTGCGCCAAATCTCGTCGAGCAGCAATCCGAGACTTCCCAAGAAGACCTTCTCGGGCGGAGTCGGAAGTTCGTACAAGCCCTCAGCCCGCAATTGCTCGAATGTGGCGTGATAGGCGGCTACAGCCAAGGTTTCCGTACGAAAGAGAGTCCCATCGAGATCGAATAGCAGCGCTTCGTATTTTCGCTCCAAAGGTTCATCCGCCTTTTCGTTATGGATAGGATCTAGGGTTGAACTTCTGCGCAGAACTGGAGAAAACGATTGATGACCCCGTCCAAGAACTCCAGGGTCACTTCGTCGGTCAGGCGACCGGTCGCCGCGTCAAACTTCTGCTCCGCGAAATTGATCAGGATCTCGTTCCCGCCGGGGGGCATGATCCTCCCCCACATTCCCGGGCTTGATAGAATCTCACGCAGATGTAGTTGGGCGCGTACCGTGCCGAGAGCCGTTGGAGTGACCCCCGCGGTCATCACCGGTTTCCCTCGGAGTTCCCTGTCTCCCCGAGAAATCCAATCCAGAGCGTTCTTCAGAGAACCCGGGATGGACCAATTGTATTCCGCAGTTATGACAATAACGGCATCTGCATCCTTCACCATTCGTTTGAGCAGAACGACTGATTCTGGAGCGTTCGACTCATCGTCAGGATTATACAAAGGAAGACCGCCTATCTCCGCAATGCGAAGGGTGAATCGATTGGCGTACCGTTCTTGCATGGTCTTTGCCAACTTCAAATTGTACGAGTCCTTGCGTAAACTCCCCACCAAAGCAACTACGTTCACGTTCATTCACCTCTTCGATATGTGTTGAAGCTATCTGCCGACTCATACGATGAAAAAACAAGGGTCAGACGCGCGATCCCGTCGATACGCGCTCGCGCCCCGTGTTAAGCCACGGGGCGCGAACCGCTCGTCTACTCTGTCATCCTATCGAACACAGGTCATTCAGTCAAACAATCGGAAGATAGACTTCAATCGTCGTTCCTTCGTTCACTCTGCTCTTGATATTCATGCGTCCCTTGTGGTCCTGGATGATTTTATGGCAAACCATAAGCCCGAGTCCCGTCCCCTTCTCTTTTGTGCTGAAGAAGGGTTCTCCTAATCTAGCGATCATCTCTTCCGGTATCCCCACACCGTGGTCCTTGAACGAAATCAGGACTTCGTCCGCAGAACTTTGCTCTGCGACGACGTCAATGTCTCCGCCATTCGGCATCGCTTCAATCGCATTCTTAATCAAGTTCATGCAAACCTGTTTCAGCTGATTCGGTTCACACCGAACCTCGGGCAAGTCGTCGTAGAGCGACAGGTTCAGCCTCACTTTGCTACGCTTGGCCTGGCTCGTCATAAGGGTAACGACAATGGGAAGAATGTTCTCCAGAGACACAGCCTGAAACTGGCGTTCCTGTGGTTTTGCCAACACCAGAAGTTCCCCAACGATGCTGTCGACCCTATCGAGCTCCGACAGAATGGCGTCGTATTGTTCGAGGTCCGCCCCCTCAACGGTTTTCAACACCTGAAGCGACCACTTGATGGCCGCTAGCGGATTGCGAATCTCATGCGCGATGCCGGACGCCATCTGTCCAACCGCCGCAATCTTGTCGGCTCGACGAAGAAACTCATCTGTCCGCTTCTGTTCTGTAACGTCCTTGCATATCGTGATGAGTCCACTGCGCTTGCCGTCGTTGTGGAATACAGGCACCTTCGTTACATCGAAGAAGCCGTCTTGGCCGGAATCAAACCGGCTAACCTGCTCGCGCAGGCTGGTGTCTTTGTGCTGCCACGCCTCTTCATCCCAACCGACCACTTGCTCGAAGAGAACCCGGTTTCGGCTGGATTTCTCGAGAATTTCAGAATCCGTATGCCCCTCAAAACGGACCTTCTCGAGTCCAAAGGCTTTCTTTGCGGCATTGTTCGCCTTGAGCCAGCGCCCCTCGCCGTCCTTGAATATAACCATATCGGGCATGGTGGAGATGAGCAGTTCTAGTCGTTCTTCTTCCAGCTTGCGTGCGGTAATATCATTTCGAAACGAGACGTATTGGTAGGGCTTGCCCGCATCGTTCAGACAAGGGACAATCGTGGTGTCCATCCAGTAGAACGTCCCGTCTTTCGCCTTGTTCTTTATCTCACCGCGCCACACTTTGCCGTTCGCTATCGTTACCCACATGTCGCGGAAGAATTCTTTTGGATGATACCCAGAGTTAATAATCCGGTGGTTTTGCCCAAGCAATTCCTCCCGGCTGTATTTTGATATCTCACAAAATTTGGTATTTGCGAAGGTGATGTCTCCTCGGACATCGGTAATGGCAACGATTAAGGATTCGTCCAGCGCGTAATTTACGTCGGAGAGATTGCGAAAAGCCTGCTTTACCACAGGCAATGATTCCCCTTGTGAGCGCAGAGCCGATTCCAGAATCGAAAGGTGTTCTCTTAACATAGCTGCCCTCCCGGGTTCTCGCGTCACGTTTATCTCTTGACATTGTACTCTATGAGTCACAAAGGTGTAAGGACCTGAGCGGGAGGAACAACCGTAATATAAGGAATTTTAATCCTTCCAAAGGTGGAATATACAACGAGTAGCAATCGCTGCGTGATTTTTATACGCATCGTTCAGCCGAAAACTGCGCTCGTCGCTATCATTGATGGAAACCACCAAGGCAAAATCAGCCTATAATACCATAGTCCAAATGAAGTGTTGGTGATTGGCTCGTGACCGTCAAGATGGATTATGTAGTATCATAAAATGTGAAGTGCAAGAGCAAAGGGGATGATCTTGGCTATGCCTGATAAAGATACACCGGTCCGTGTCCTCATTGTGGACGATCACGCTTTGTTTCGCCAGGGAGTCAGCTCCATTCTCCGGACTCAGCCAGCCATCGAGGTGGTCGGAGAAGCGGGCGACGGAAGAGCGGCCGTTACCATGTACCAACACCTAAAGCCCGACGCGGTCGTCATGGACATCAACATGCCTGTGATGGACGGCATCGAAGCAACGAGGCAGATCAAGGAGTTAGATCCTTCTGCGCGCATCCTCATTTTGACCGTGTCGGATACCGATGAATCTCTATTCGAGGCGGTGAAGGTGGGAGCTTCTGGTTATGTGCTTAAAAACGCGGCCCCCGACACGGTGGTTGAGAGCATCATTCGTGTGAGTCGTGGAGAACCCGTCATTCCAGGAAATCTGGCCGTCCGAATCATTCACGAGATGTCCAAGCCGAAGGACAGAAAACCCGTGCCGGACGTCGACGCGCTCACAGAACGGGAGATAGAAGTGCTCCGTCAACTCAGCACCGGCGCCAGCAACAAGGAGATTGCGTCCATTCTCTTCATCAGCGAGAATACGGTCCGCAATCACGTTCGCAATATTTTGGATAAATTGCATGTGAGCAACCGCGTCCAAGCCGCGGCATACGCCATGCGCGAGGGATACACCATCAATAACAACGATGAATAAAGAGAAGTCGTGCGTGCCCGCAGCATAAAAGCCCGATGGTAACGACTGGCGGGTTTTCCTTCGGCCCTCTCATTCTTCGCCCAGGATAGCCCGCAGGTTCTGCTTGAGTGTCTCGGCTGATTTCTGTAAGAGTTCCAGTTCATTTGGCAAGGGATCCAGCGGGATCAATCGAGACACGCCGCTCGCGCCAACGACGGTTGGCACGCCGAGGTACACATCGGAGATGCCGCAGTAGTCGGTAAGAAGTGTGGACACATTGAGGACCGAGGATTCGTTAAGAAGGATTGCGGTACAAATCCTGTCGACAGCAAGAGCGATGGCATAGTAGGTCGCGCCTTTCGCCTGGATGATCTCGTACGCCGCGTCGCGCGTTTGGCGAAATACTTCGTCTTTACGAACATCGTCCAACTGTACGGGAACCCCCGCGATATTAGCACGGCTCCAAACCGGCAATTCTGAGTCTCCGTGTTCTCCGATGATGTGCGCGTGAATGCTTCGTGGGTCGACGTGCGCAACTTGGCTAATCAGATACCGAAATCTTGCCGTGTCAAGCAATGTTCCCGTTCCTAGAACTCGGTTGGCCGGCCACCCCGACTCCTTCCACGCAAGGTAGGACAAAATGTCTACCGGATTCGTGGCGACGAGCAAGACTCCATCGGAATTGTGCTTGACGACGTCGCGCACAATGCTTCGGACGATTGACGCGTTTTTTTTCAGAAGGTCCAGTCTGGTTTCCCCGGGAGCCTGGGCGGTTCCCGCCGTGATTACGACGACGTCTGCGCCTTTGCAGTCGGAGTAATCCCCCGCCCATACCTTTGTCGAGCCCGCAAACGGCATTCCATGGTTCATATCCAGCGCATCACCGTGCGCCTTATCCTTGCGGGTATCAATGAGAACAATCTCGGCCGCCCTTTGTCGAAGAAACAACGTGTAGGCTGAAGTTGCCCCGACGGCTCCGGCCCCAATGACAACAATCCGACTCCGATTCGCCGCATTCTGTTCCGGCAATTCCATTCCTCCCGATTCGGCAACAGATTCACTCTCGAGCAATCCCTTCAAGTGAACCGTGGCAACGATTTCGTTCAAAAACTCAGCGGCTGTTTACACCCAAGATCATGTCCTGTTGCGCCATCAGCATCCGCCAATATTTCCCTCGTTTCGCGACGAGCCCCGCGTGGGTTCCTCGTTCGACAATCTGCCCGTTCTCCATGACCAAGATGACATCAACACGGTCCAGACCAACCAGGCGATGGGTCGTAACGAGAACGGTTCTTGTCTGCGTCACCTTCCAGAGCGACTCCATGAATCGTTCTTCCGCAATCGGATCCAAACCGGTGGTAGGCTCGTCCAGCAAAAGAATCGCCTGTTTGCGCAAAAGCGCACGGGCGAGTGCCAAGCGTTGGCGTTCCCCGCCGGACATGAGCGTTCCAAACTCGCCAACGAGCGTATCAAAACCGTCCGGCAGTTCGGATATCCTGTCCGCAATGGCCGCGAGGTTTACCGCCTCCCAAAGATCCTCGTCCGAGGAGAGCGGACGGGCTATCTTCAGGTTCTGATGAATGGGTGCGTTGAACAGGTACGGGGACTGGAGAACGGCGGTGAACCACCTTTCCCGGTCCAGATCAGTCATATGCGCCGCGTCCATCCCCCCGAGTTCGATGCAACCCGCTGTCACCGGCGCAAGGCCTAGAATGGCATTGGCAAGCGTCGACTTTCCAGAACCACTCGGTCCTACGATGGCAATTTTACTGCCCCAAGGGGCCTCAAAGGAAACGCTTCGCACCGTCTCACGTGCAGAAGATGGCCAAGAGACACTCACGGCATGGACCCGAAGGTCTCCGTTCATCGGCGAAGTCGCGCTCTGCTCCTTCCCCGCAGAGCTAGAACGTCCATCGTCGGCAACGAGCGTCAGCGTGCGATTACCGGCATCTAGCACTTGGCGCAGATACGAAAACGCACCAGGGAGGGAGGCGATGGATTCAAAGGAAGCAAGTGTGGTGAGTACGACGACGACGAGTGAAACGCCGGTGATTCGGTGAATAGTGACCATCGGAATGGCGAACCACAGCATGCCCCATACGCAAAATGCCGTTGCGCTCACAATGAGGCCGTCCGTTAGCCCCTCCAGCCGAATCATTGCCTTTCGCAGCGCCGTCCAAGAGTGTTGGTACTCCTCCAACTCCGACAACACGGCAGCCTCACGGTTAAACAGCAGAACTTCGCGCATTCCGTGGACGAGCTGGACAAGACGAGTATAGAAATTCTTCTTTTCGAACGTCATGGAGCGGGATGGATGGGCTCCCAGCTGATGAGACAGCAACACGGCACCCATCCCCGTGAGCACGAAGCAAAGCGCGAACCACACCATCAGACGAATGTCCACAACGGCCACGATAACCGATCCGAGCAGGCCGGAGAGCATGGCCACTAAGGATGGGGACAGCACCCTCAAATAGAAGTCCTGCAGCGAATCCACATCGGCCATCACCGTCTGCAGCCAATCTCCGCTTTTCATAAACTGCCATCTGGAAAGAGGCAAACTGGCCATTCCACGAAATACGAAAACGCGGATGTCGCTCAGGATTCGAAAGGTGAACTCGTGGGAAAACACGCGTTCGAGATATCGAAATACCCCGCGCGATAGTCCGAAAAATCGGACGGCCACGATGGGCGTCCATAACAGCAGAATGGTCGCTGGATGTAGCGCCGCCGACGCGATGAGGTACCCTGACGTACTCATGAGTCCAACGCTAGATCCTGCGGCCAAAAAGCCCATGAGCAAAGCCAACAGGGCAATCCCGAAGTGAGGTTGAATCCATCGGATTAGAGTGCGTGCAACTCGCATGACCTTACCAATCCTTCCCCTGAGTACGCCCCGTACATTCGTCGATATAGACCATCTTTCTGCATTAGTTCGTCATGGCTGCCCTCCTCGACGATTTTGCCTTCGTGAAGGACGATAATCCTGCGCGCGATGCGCGCCGTAGAAAGGCGATGGGCGATATAGATCATGGTTTGCGCTGAATCGACGCTTGCGAACAATGCGCTTAAAGCAGACTCGGACTCGACGTCGAGGTGAGCTGTGGGTTCATCCAACGTCAATATCTGTGCTTTCTTGTACAACGCTCTCGCGATAGCAATCCGCTGGGCCTGCCCTCCGCTCAGCGATTGCCCCCCCTCACCAATGACAGTATCGTATCCTTGCGGTAGGTCCAGGATGAAATCGTCAGCCAGGGCCCGCTTTGCCGCAGAGCGAACACAATTCTCATCTGCCGAAGGTCTGTGCAGGCTAATGTTGGCGGCCACGGTGTCTGAAAAGAGATACGGGCTTTGCGACACGTAACCAATTTCCTGCCGCCACCAACTTCCGGAGAGATCCGTCAAGTTAACCCCGTCCACCAGGATGTGTCCATCTGTCGGGGTCAAAAAGCCCAGCAATAGGTCCAACAAGGTGCTTTTCCCCGCGCCACTCAGCCCAACGATGGCTACCACGTCGGAAGGCTTGATCTTGAATGAAATGCTTTGCAAAACAGGTTGCTCAGCGCCCGGATAGGTAAACGAGACATCTCTGAACTCTATTTCGTGCAAACCCGTCTTCTCTCCCGTTCGCCCAGGGAGCGGCAGCGCCAGGATAGGTTCGTCCAGAATGTCGAAAATACGATGCGCGGCTGAGATTCCATTCATGCTGGCGTGGTACTTAGTTCCCAGAGCGCGAATCGGCAAGAAGAAGTCCGGAACCAACAGCAACACGACGAAGGCGTCGACGAAACTCATGCGGCCCGACAGGAGGCGTAGCCCCAATCCCACCGCGACCATCGCGGTGCTAAGCGTTGTCAAAAGCTCCAGGACAAACGCAGAAAGGAAGGCAACCCGAAGTGGCTTCATGGTGGCGCGGCGATATTCGTCCGTCATTCTTCGGATAATATCGACTTGTGCCTTCGTCCGCTGGAAGACCCTAAGCGTTGGAAGACCCTTGAGCAGATCGACAAAATGCCCGCTAAGCACCCCCATTAATCGCCATTGCCTGTCAGTCAAGGACTGTGCCGACTTTCCGATGAGAATCATGAAAATGGGTACGAGCGGAGTACTAACGCATAGGATAACCGCGGTGATAAGATCCTTCGACACGATGAACGCGAAGATGGCAAGAGGGGTAATGACCGCTAGCGCAAGCTGCGGGACATAATCGGACACATAGGTATCTAACTGCTCAATTCCGTCAAAGGCGGTCTGTACCACTTCACCCGATTGTTCCTTTTTGAAGTACATCGGTCCAAGTGCGACGAGATGGCCGAGCAGTTGGCCGCGCAAGCTCGTCTTCAAACGGTGTGACAGGTGGCCCACGACGATGCGGGACGAAAACGAGATCGTCCCGCGTAACAAGAGAGTTCCGAGAAGCACCCACATGAGCGGTTCCAACGTGTGAATCGACTCGTGACCGATGAACGATCCGCTCACGATACCCGCCATCATCTGCGCTTGCACGATGAGCAGCAACGTGCTGAACAAACCGAGTAGGATGGCGCTGACAAGGACCACTCGAACGTCTTTTAGTCGCGCGATAACCCGCTTATCCATGACTAGTAATCCATGTGATCCGTCGTGCGGATGCGTCCCCGGAACACCCAGTAACTCCACGCCTGGTAAGCTAGCACGAAGGGGAGCACCGTCAGGGCTATGATAGTCATGACCTTCAACGAATAGGGGTTCGACGCGGCGTTGTATATCGTAAGGCTCCACGCGGGGTTCAGCGAGCTGATCATGACGCGCGGGAATAAGTCGGCAAAGACGGCTACGGTCGACAGGATAATGGTAAGCCCGTTCATCATGAACGCCCAACCGTCCCGATTCGCTCGGATAAAGAAGCGAACGGAAACGAGCGCGAGTCCAGCGAGAATCGGAACGGCTCCAGGATCGATGCCCGCTTTCCTGAACATGTCGGTATTGAAGTAAGTGAGCGCGACGAAAATGAGCAGCACGAGCGTCGTGAGTTCCCCAACAGGAATGGCAATCCGGCGGACCCTGTCCTTGATGTCGCCGGCTGTTCTCATGGAAAGAAACAGAGCGCCGTGGAGAAGAAACAGGAGCACCATGCTGACTCCGGCAACGAGGCTGTACCAGTTGAGTAACGTGAAGAAACCCCCGACATAGTTCATGCTGGCGTTAATGGGCACACCGCGCATCAGGTTGCCAAGCGCCACTCCCCAGAGCAGGGGGGGGATTGCACTACCGAAGAATATGACCCAATCCCACGTGCGCCGCCAGGCAAGATTCTCAACCTTGCTGCGGAATTCAAAGGCTACACCCCTGCCGATGAGGGCAAGGAGCATCAGGAAGAGAGCGATGTAAAACCCGCTAAACAGCGTGGCGTACCAATTAGGAAATGCTGCGAACATCGCTCCTCCCGCCGTGATGAGCCATACCTCATTTCCATCCCAGAAGGGGCCGATAGAGTTCGCAATCAGACGCCTTTCGGCATCGTTCTTGCCCACAAACGGAAGAAGCATGCCCACACCAAAGTCAAACCCCTCCAAGAAGAAGAAGCCAATGAAGAGAACCGCGATGCAGATGAACCAGAAGGTATTTAGACTCACATTATCCCCTCCCGTCTCTATACCAATAGTGACTTTCTAGGATCCACACTATCCACGACTTCCCGCGTTGCCTGCAATTCCTCAGGACCCTGGCGGTACGTGCGCACGAACAAGAATACGTCCACCACCGCGAGAATGCCGTACACGACCCCAAATCCCACGAGTGTTACCCATATCATTCCACTAGAAACCGTCGGCGAAACCCCATTTTGCGTCTTGAGAAGTCCGTAAACGGCCCAAGGCTGTCTTCCCACTTCAGTCATGATCCATCCCATCGTATTGGCCAAGAACGGCAGCCCAATCGCAGGCACCATAAGGGCCAAGTATCTGCGCTTATTGTGGAGCTTGTCCTTGGAGGCGAAGTACGCGCCTAGGATGGAGAGGAGAATCATGATCATTCCGGCGAGGACCATGATGCGGAAGCTCCAAAACGTAGTATTAACCGACGGAACGTAGTTTCCCGGCCCGTACTTCTTCACATCCTGCGCCTGCAGTTGATTAATCCCCTCAACGCGGCCATGAATTCGGTTGTAC
>JAJZAV010000161.1 GCA_021799255.1 Bacillota bacterium | reverse complement strand
GATTCCAACGAGGGGCATTCGACAAAATTGCGGTCTCCCGGACGGCTATTGGGGGGCTCCGTTGCCAACGGCCGGGGTTATGTCGGGCACAACGGTCTCTGAGATCGCTAATTGGCCCAGCCGGTGAAAATAGCGGTCCCACATGGCCTTGTCAGTCGAACACCGGATTCCAACGAGGGGCATTCGACAAAATTGCGGTCTCCCGGACGGCTATTGGGCGGCTCCGTCGCCAACGGCCGAGGCCGGGTCGGACACAACGGTCTATGGGACCGCTAATTTGCCCAGCCGGTGAAAATAGCGGTCCCACAGGACCTTGTCAGTCGAACACCGGATTCCAACGAGGGGCATTCGACAAAATTGCGGTCTCCCGGACCGCTATTGGGCGGCTCCGTCGCCAACGGCCGAGGCCGGGTCGGACACAACGGTCTCTGGGACCGCTAATTTGCCCAGCCGGTGAAAATAGCGGTCCCACATGGCCTTGTCAGTCGAACACAGGATTCCAACGAGGGGCATTCGACAAAATTGCGGTCTGCCGGACGGCTATTGGGCGGCTCCGTTGCCAACGGCCGAGGCCGGGTCGGACACAACGGTCTCTGGGCCCCAACAATCGAACAAGCGAGCCCCATAAGGACCCGCCATTCGTAATCCGTGCGTATTCCGTTTTGTACATCCGATCACGCTATCCGCGCCGGCGCACGGCACCCTGCGGCACCCTGCGGCACCCTGCGGCACCCTGCGGCACCCTGCGGCACCCTGCGGCACCCTGCGGCACCCTGCGGCACCCTGCGGCACCCTGCGGCACCCTGCGGCACCCTGCGGCCCGCCCACGGCCTGCTCACCCACGGCCCGAGATGGCGCGTGCTACTTGTTGAGGACGCGCTCGAACGGGGTGCCCACCTGCTTTGAGAGCTCGGCGGCCTCTAGGCGGAGGATGGCGCGTTGCAGCGCAAACTCGGCGCGGCGGACGTTGAGGTCCGCGCGGCGCTCAGCGAGCCGCTGTTCCGCGCGACGGCGGGCTGCTTCGGCCCTATCCGGATCAATCCGAGAGCCAATCTCAGCCGTCTCCGCGAGAACCGTCACCCTGTCCGGGCGAATCTCCAGAAAACCGCCTGTGACCACGATGTAGTCCTCACCCTCCGGCATCTTGACGCGCATGATGCCCGGTTTGACCGTCGCCGCCAATTCGGCGTGGCGCGGCAAGATGCCGAGTTCGCCGCCGCCGGTGAGAATCGACACCATGTTGACCTCGTGAGAGACAACGACTCTATCGGGTGTGACGACTTCCAGCAGCGTCGTACTCATGCCGTGATGCCGTCCTTGGCAGCCTTCTCCAGCACGTCTTCGATGGCACCACAGTAGCGGAAGTACGTCTCCGGAATGTCGTCGTGCTTGCCCTCGAGGATCTCCTTAAAGCTGCGAACCGTATCGGACACCGTGACGTACTTGCCCGGGATACCGGTGAACTGTTCCGCAACGAAGTTCGGCTGCGAGAGGAAGTTCTGAATTTTACGGGCGCGTTGCACGGTCAGCCTATCCTCGTCAGAGAGTTCGTCCATGCCGAGGATGGCGATGATATCCTGCAGTTCCTTGTAGCGCTGCAACACCGCCTGAACGCCGCGTGCCACGTTGTAGTGCTCATCGCCCACGATGTCTGGGGAGAGGGCACGGGATGTGGACGCGAGCGGATCGACGGCGGGATAAAGGCCCATTTCGGAAATGCGCCTGTCGAGGTTGGTTGTCGCGTCCAAGTGAGCAAACGTATTGGCTGGCGCCGGGTCCGTGTAGTCGTCGGCCGGGACGTAGATGGCCTGAATCGACGTGATGGAACCGTTGACCGTCGATGCGATGCGTTCCTGCAATTGGCCCATTTCGGTGGCCAGCGTCGGCTGGTAACCGACGGCGGACGGCATGCGTCCGAGCAGAGCGGAAACTTCGGATCCCGCCTGGGTGAACCGGAAGATGTTATCCACAAAGAACAACACGTCGCGCTCTTCGACGTCGCGGAAATACTCCGCGATGGTCAGGCCCGCCAAAGCCACGCGAAGGCGCGCACCCGGAGGCTCGTTCATCTGGCCGAAGACCATGCTGGTCTTGTCGATGACGCCAGAGTCGGACATCTCGTGGTAGAGATCGTTTCCTTCGCGCGTGCGCTCGCCGACGCCTGCGAAAACGGAGAATCCTCCGTGCTCCTTGGCGATGTTGTGAATGAGCTCCTGAATCAAAACCGTCTTCCCGACACCGGCACCGCCGAACAGGCCGACTTTGCCGCCTTTGATGTAGGGAGCGAGGAGATCGATGACCTTGATGCCGGTCTCAAACACTTCCACGCGCGTGCTGACGTTCGCGAACTCCGGGGCATTGCGGTGAATCGGCCACCGCTCCTCGGATTGTACCTGACCCACTTCGTCAATGGCGTCTCCGAGCACGTTGAAGATGCGCCCGAGAGTCCCTTGACCAACCGGTACGGCGATGGATGCGCCGGTGTCGACTACCTCGGCACCGCGAATCAACCCGTCCGTCGACGCCATCGCGATGGTGCGCACGACGTTGTCGCCGAGGTGCAGCGCCACTTCGAGCGTCAAATGAATCGGCGTTTCGCCTTCGTAGTCTATCCGCAAGGCATTGTTGATGGCAGGCAGTCGGCCGTCGTCAAATCGGACGTCGACGACGGAGCCCAGAACCTGCACCACACGTCCATTGCTCACTCATGTTCCCTCCTTGGGTCCAACCTAGAAACCTAGGCCGCCCTCGTTTCAATGCGTTATTTCAACGCTTCGGCACCGCTGACGACTTCGACAATCTGCGTCGTGATGGCGGCCTGTCTGGCTCGGTTCAACTGCAGGGTGTAGCGGCCTATCATGTCGTTTGCCGCGTCGGTCGCGTTGCCCATGGCGGTCATCTGCGCACCGTGGAAACTCGCTTTCGCGTCAAGCACCGCTTGGTACACAAGCGTTTGGGCGTACTTCGGCAGCAGGGATTTCATTACCGTCTCGGGATCCGGCTCGTACAAGTACTGCGCCCGCAAACCTCCCTCGGACGCCTCCTTCGTCGGCAACTCCGAGAGCGGAAGAACCTTCTTCACCGTCGGCCGTTGCGTCACAGCGTTCACAAACTCGTTGTACACGAAGTACAGTTCATCAAACTCCTCCGCCGCGTACGACTCGACGACTTGTGCGGCCAAGGCGCTGATATTCTCGTAGGTGGGGATGTCGGGTATGCCGATAACCTCTCCGCCGATGGGGTAGTTGTGGCGGACGAAGAAATCCCGGCCGCGCCGCCCGACAGCGTAAATGACGTAGGAGGCTCTGTCCTTGTTGCGGAATTCCCGCAGAGCAAGGCGAATGATGTTGGCGTTGTAAGGCCCGGCAAGGCCCCTATCGCCGGTGATGACCAAATACCCCGTACGCTTCACCGGGCGATTCTCCAACAGCGGGTGTTTGACGTATCCCGCTGAAGTCGATAGATCCGCCAACATGGCCTCCATCTTCGCGAGGTAAGGCTTCGACAGTTGCACCGCTTCTTGCACTCGACGAAGTTTCGCGGCAGCCACCATCTCCATGGCCTTCGTGATCTTCGCCGTATTCTGCACGCTCTTAATGCGGCGTCGAATGTCTCTCGTGTTTTGTGGCAAGCACTTTCACCACCTTTGGTTGAGGTGAAGTATCGAAAATCAGGCGCAAAGAGACGACTAGACGGCGAAGGAAGCCTTGAACTTGACGACAGCTTCCTTGAGCAATGCCACCGTCTCGTCCTTCAGGTCCTTGTGCGCCAGAATGTTCTCGTAAATCGTCGGGTAGCTCGAAGCGACGTAGGACAACCACTCTTGCTCGAACCTGCCGACGGAGGGGACCGGAATGTCGTCCACATATCCGTTGACGACGGCCCAGATGGACGTCACTTGGCGCTCGACGGACATCGGCGCGTATTGGTTCTGTTTCAAGATCTCCACCGTGCGCTCACCGCGTGCGAGGCGTGCCAGGGTGGCTTTGTCCAAATCCGACCCGAACTGAGCAAAGGCCTGCAGTTCGCGGTACTGAGCCAAGTCGAGGCGCAGCGTGCCGGCTACCTTGCGCATGGCTCGAATCTGCGCGGATCCACCCACGCGAGACACGGAGATACCGACGTTGACGGCGGGGCGTACGCCTGAGAAGAACAGGTCGGACTCCAGGAAGATCTGACCGTCGGTAATGGAGATAACGTTGGTCGGGATGTACGCAGACACGTCGCCTGCCTGCGTTTCGATGAACGGCAGAGCCGTCAGGCTTCCCCCACCGCGTTCGTCAGAGAGCTTGGCGGCGCGTTCCAGAAGGCGGGAGTGCAAGTAGAACACGTCACCAGGATACGCTTCACGGCCCGGTGGGCGGCGCAGCAACAGCGACATCTCGCGGTACGCGGCAGCCTGTTTCGAAAGGTCGTCGTAGATGACCAGGGCATGCTCGCCTTTGTACAAGAAGTACTCTCCCATGGCGCAACCCGCGTAGGGAGCGAGGAACAAGAGCGGCGCGGGATCCGACGCGTTTGCCGTAACGACGATGGTGTAGTCCATCGCCCCGTGCTTGCGCAGAGTCTCTACCACCTGAGCCACGGTGGACTGCTTCTGTCCAATCGCGACGTAGATGCATTTCACGCCGTTGCCTTTTTGATTGATGATGGTATCGATGGCGATGGCGGTTTTACCCGTCTGCCTATCACCGATAATGAGCTCGCGCTGTCCACGGCCAATCGGGATCATCGAGTCGATGGCCTTGATGCCCGTCTGCAAAGGTTCGTTTACAGACTTTCTGTCTATCACGCCGGGCGCCGGCGATTCAATCTTCCGGTGATGAGTGGTCTCGATGGGACCACGGTTATCGATGGGCTGTCCAAGCGGATTTACGACGCGGCCAAGCAGTTCTTCGCCGACAGGAACCTCGGCGATGCGTCCCGTGCGGCGAACTTCGTCTCCCTCTTGGATGCCCTGGACAGAACCCAACACGACAACGCCGACGTTGTCCTCTTCCAAGTTGAGCGCCATCCCGTACACGCCATTGGGGAACTGAACCAGTTCGCCGGTCATCACGTTATCCAGCCCGTGCAGCCTGGCGATTCCATCGCCGACGGACAACACGACACCGGTATCGTAGGCCTCTACTTCGGCGCCAAATTGCTCAATTTGTTGCCGTATGATGGCGCTGATTTCATCCGGTCGAATACTCAACGCATTCCCTCCCTACTTCATACATCCACGTGAGCTTCCCGCCGCCACACGACCATGGGCGAGAAGTCGAAGCCAAGATAACCTGATATAGAAATCACGGTTACGGGCGGCGTACGGACAAGGTTTAGTGGGCCACATTGCTCAAAACGTCGTGGCGAAACCTGTCCAACTGGCCCTTGACGGTGGCGTCCACCACCCGATGTCCAATGCGCACCCGCATGCCCGCAAGGAGTTCCGGTTTAATGGCGGTGCGCGTCACAGTCCGCTTGTTGAGTGCAGACGAGAGTTTATTCGCAATCTCCGAGATCGCTTCGTCTTTCAGTGGCTGTGCGGATTCAATCTGCACGGTCACCTGATTCTCTGCTTGTTCCACGAGCCCTCGAAAGTGCTCCGCGATGGCTTCAAAGTACGCGATTCTGCCACGTAGAAGAAGCACGCGAAAGAAGGTGTGCAATACCTGCGGAACAAAATCCCCAAAAGCTTTCTTAATCACGTCGTATTTCTTTTCGTTGCTAACTACCGGACTCTCTAAAAACGCCTTAAAGCCCTCGGTTTCACGGATGGAATTTGCCATCATTCGCAAACCCTCGTTCACCGCAGAAACCTCGTTCTGCACCATCGCCACCTGGTAAAGGCCGAGAGTGTAGCGATTGGTGATGGAGCCGTTTAGCATACCAGTTCACCCAGTTCGCGTTCGGCTTCCTTCACGATGGCCGCCTGTGCTTCCTCGGTCACGTGATTGCGCAACAATTTGGTCGTAAGTTGCACCGTCAAATCGGCGACCTGCGTCAATACTTCCTGAGCGGCTTCTTTGCGCTCACGTTCAATCATTTGCCGGCCTTCCTCAAGCAAGCGGTTGGCTTCCTCTTGCGCCTTGGCAATGATGCCCTGCGCCTGTTCGTCAGCGCGGGCTCTTGCCGAGTCCAGCATCTCCCTGACGTCAGAACGAGCTTGTTCCAGTAAAGCGCGCTGCTCTTCAATTAATTTCTGCGCCTCTGCGGAGCTGGTCTCTGCCGACGTAATCTGGTCTTCGATGTACGTGCGGCGCTGTTCCATCATCTTGCTGAGCGGCTTGTACGCTACTTTCCAGATGATCCAGTAAATAATCAGGAACCCCAGAAGCGAGAATATCAGCGTGCCCGGCTCAATAATGCCCATTCACGGTCACCCCTTCCATCGGTTGTGAAGACCTCGGTTGTGAAGACCCAAGTGGCCCGGATCTATGCGAGGGCTTAGGGCTTCGCAAAGAATTTCACCAAGCCGAGTGCCAACGCGATGGCAGGAAATGCTTCGACGAACGCTAGACCAATCATGGCGTTGGTCAACAAAATGCTGCGCGCTTCAGGTTGGCGAGCCACACCTTCGACGTATTTGCTGAACAACATACCGTTACCTACACCGGACCCAACTGCCGCAAGACCTAGCAAAACCGCTGCTGCAAGAATCGTCATCTTAGAGACATCCTCCCCAACGCATGATGGAATGTTTGATTGGACAGCCCACGGCTACGCGCTTAGGCGACGTGATGAGCCGTGTCGCTGTGATCCTTGTTACCAATGTAGAGCGTGACAAGCATGGTGAAAATGTACGCTTGAATCGTGCTCACGAACGCGCTGTACAGAAGCCAAATTACGAGAAGCGGCAACCCGGTAGGCAAAAAGCCCAGCAGTTTCGGGATGCGCAAGATGGCCTCAATGAGGACTTCACCGGCGAGAATGTTGCCGTAAAGTCGCATTCCGTGAGTGAGCGGATTCAACACCTCGTCGATGATCCCCATCGGGAACATGTGAATGAAAACGTGTTTGAACCAGTGCCACGGGTGACGCAACCCGTTCAAGTGGCCGATGAACCAAACGAGGATGGCCAAAGCCATCGTCATGTTTAGGTTTTCCGTCGGCGAATTCAGCAGGGAGTACTTCGTGCCCGCCGCGACTCCAAGCGAACTGATGTTGTGCCCCGGAATCCACTCAATCGTGAGAATGAGGCCAAGCCAGTTTGAGAAGAACAGGTAGACGAGAATGACGAACGCCAGCGGCGCTACGATTCGGCGCCCGGTGTTGCTTCCCACGTTGTCTTTGGTCATCCCACCTGTGAACTCGAAAACCCACTCCATGACGTTTTGCAGACCCTTCGGGCTGCGCATGTCCAACCGGCTTCTCATAACGAGGGCCATGATGAAAACAGCGATTCCCGTCACCACCAACCATCCGGCAGTTACAAGGTCCACCTTGTACCATTGGTGATAAAACAGATACGGATGTAGCGGCACTCTCTCACCTACTTTGCGCGAGTCTCTTCGAGGATTGCGGAAGTTCCTGAGGAGCCTGCCAAGACCGCAGTCCCACTTTTACTTCCTGGCATATCCGTAGAGGGCAGTTACGAGAATAGCGAATCCCAGCAAGTATCCCACTAGGGAAGCGTACACATTCACGTGCACGCGCGATGCCACAAGCATAACGGCCACCAGCACCAAAATCCTGATGAAGTAGCCGATGACGCCCGAGAGCATCAACATGGGTCCTTGCAGGTCATCGTTCGCATGTCCCTGCCGAAACATGCTGGCCACTGAGGCCGCGCCACCAATCTCACCGATAATCAGCCCACCGAAGAAATGCCTCCACATCGGTACGGCCAGCCAAAGAATCCCCGACACAACAATGCAGCAGATGAGGGCTGCCGCAATAATTCGGATTCTCGCTTTGAATTGAGGTCGGTTGTTCATGGCTTGTCTCCCATTAGGCTTTTCGCCGTCATGATCATTCCCGACGTTCCCGTCGCGACACCAAACAGCACGCCTACGACAGTCCACCAAGAATGGTGGGAGTGCACAGCTAGCAGATGGCCTATCCAAGCACACACCGCCGTTACGGTTACAATCTGGAGCGACGCGCTTGCTAGAATGATAATAGAACGCGCCGTTTCATTTGCACCGGAACCCGGCTTTCGCTCTCCCCGCGGAGGTCTGTCTGGCTTATCACCATTCACCAATGTCACCACCCATAAGTCAAGCACCGGCTGCGGTAGTTCTCCCACAGCAACAAACGAATGTGTGGGAATCGGGCCATTTCGACTGAGCCGAAACCGTTCTCTTCAATTTCAGCGTGCCCAGCGAGAAGCGCGCGCAGACTTGGCGGGAAATGAAAGACATGGGACAGCGCGGATATACATTCGCCGTGCAAATTTCCAGTTGCACCGCAGTGATATGCCAGAACCATGGCCTATAGTACACTAGGAAAAAAACCGTTGTCAACGGATTTTACGCCATATAGGGTCGTAGCAGCCGAATATCTCCGGCCCGTTTCCAATTTCAAGCCTTTCGGCCCGCTGGTGTAAATTCAGATGGAAAGCATCAAGCATTTCCATCCAATTGTTGGATTATGTAAGCGTCTACTCTAGAATATTCCTCTCGCATGCCCGCCCCATAAATGGATCGTTGATTTCTTCATCCAGTATGGCCGGCCCCAAATCCGCTTGCCATCAAGGAAAACGCAGATTTGGGCGGAACCACGGGGCAACCATCCGAAGACCAGAGAGACCACGGGCATGCATTCGTCGACCAGCGGTATTCATTGGGCAACAACCATCCGTCGGCCATGGACACTCATCGGAATTCGTCGCCGACGCAAAAT
>JAJZAV010000160.1 GCA_021799255.1 Bacillota bacterium | reverse complement strand
CGTGGGAATTTCCTCCGATGACCGTCGGGGGTCTTTCGCGACATGTGTACGATCTCGCTCGTTACCTGGCACAATCCAACTGCGAGGTCCATGTCGTCACGACCGAAATCGGGGATTATCCGCTCGACGAACAGGTGCAGGGCGTCCACGTGCATCGAGTTAGGGTTCCGAAGCCGGATGGAGAGGAGTTCGTCCATTTCGCCTTTCAACTGAACCTGGCGATGATTTCACGGTGCTATCGGCTCCTAAAGACCGAATCCTTCGACGTTATCCATGCCCACGACTGGCTTGTGTGCTACGCAGCGCAGGAATTGAAGCAACTCACAAAGTTACCTTTGGTGTCTACGGTGCACGCCACGGAACACGGGCGTAACCAGGGAATTCGAACGGATTTGCAGCGGTACATCCATCACCTCGAGTGGACCTTAACGTATGAATCTGCGCGAGTGATTGTTTGCAGCACGTACATGGAACAAGAGGTGCGAAACGTCTTCGAGTTGCCTCGGGATAAGGTTCTTGTCGTTCCAAACGGGATAGATCCGCTCCTCATTCGTCCCCCTGTCACTCAAATGGTGTCGAAGCAGCGCTACGCACAAGAGGGCGAGAAGATTGTCCTCTTCGTCGGACGAATGGTCACAGAGAAAGGCGTCCAGGTTCTCCTGGAAGCTGCGCCGAAAATCCTTTTTCGATACAACAACGTTCGGTTTCTCATCGCGGGGAAGGGCCCCGTACTAGAGCATCTTCGGCAGCGGGCGCATGATTTGCGCCTTGGAGATAGGGTTCGATTTCTCGGTTTCATACCGGACGAAGAACGAAACGAGCTCTTTAGGGTGGCGGACGTCGCCGTATTTCCGAGTCTGTATGAACCGTTTGGTATCGTAGCCCTCGAAGCGATGGCTGCAGAAACGCCGGTGGTGGTGTCAGACGTGGGAGGACTCGCCGATGTCGTCCAACACGGGCACAACGGACGCAAAGCCATCCCGGGAGACTCAGCCTCGTTGGCGGCCCAAGTTCTGGATATCCTGACGAATCCAGAGGAGGCCGAAAGGTTGGCCTCGGTCGCGAAAAAAGAGATCGCGCGGTACGATTGGAAATCCATCGCCGCCGAAACCCTCTCCGTTTACCAAACAGCCATGAAAGATGCTGCGAGTGAAAGTGCGGTCCCTTCTTAAGCGCAACGCGTGGTATAAGGAGGATGGACACAATGTGGGCTGTTATTATGGCTGGTGGAAAGGGAAGTCGACTCCGACCGCTCACCTGTTATTTGCCGAAACCGATGGTTCCGATTTTGGATAAGCCTTGCATGGAGTACACGATTCAACTTCTAAAGCGACACGGGGTAACGGACATTGCGGTGACGTGTCAGTACCTCTCTCACGCAATCAAAAACTACTTTGGAAATGGACACGACTTCGGTGTCAATCTGCACTATTTCGACGAAACGGAACCCCTGGGAACGGCGGGAAGTGTGAGGAACGCGGCGGCCATTCTTACAGAGCCGTTCCTAGTGGTCAGCGGCGACGCCCTCACCGATTTCAACTTGCTGGAAGCCACCATGTTTCACCGCGAGAAGGCTGCGCTCGCGACTCTTGTTCTCACTCGGGTGGAAGTCCCCTTGGAATACGGCGTCGTAATGACGGCCGACGACGGGCGCATCCTCCGCTTCTTGGAGAAGCCGAGTTGGGGAGAGGTGTTCAGTGACACGGTGAATACGGGCATCTACATTCTGAGCCCGGAAATCTTCGATTTGATTCCCGCCGGCGAGGTGTGTGATTTCGGGAAAGACGTGTTTCCGTTGGCCATGAAGGAGGGGCGCCCCCTCTTCGGATACGTCGCCAACGGATACTGGTCGGACATAGGAAACCTGAGCCAGTATCGTCAGTCCCAATTCGATATGCTGAACGGTCGGGTCAACCTCAGCATTAATGGGCATCAGGTATCGGAAAACGTCTGGTTGGGAGAAAACGTGCATCTGGATGCGGGTGTTCAGGTCCGAGGTCCGGTCTTCATCGGCAATGGGACGACGGTTCATGAGAGGGCCATCATTGGTCCCTACACCATCCTGGGGCAATACAACGAGATTGAGTCCGACGCAACGATTGATCACTCCATCCTGTGGAGTGGCGACTTTGTTGGGCGTTCCACGAACGTCTCGGGTGCCACTTTGTGCAGCAAAGTGCAGGTGGGAAACGGCGTGGACGTGTTAGAGGACTCCGTCGTGGGCGACAAGACTAGAATCGCGAACCTTGCGGTCATTCGCCCCGGCGTAAAGATTTGGCCGGACAAGACAATCGAAGAGGGGACGATTCAACAGTCCTCCTTGATTTGGGGAAACTCCATGTTTGCGAGTCTGTTCGGTGAAGACGGGATCAGTGGAATTCCGAACTATGAGCTGGTTCCGGAGATGGTCAGTCTGGTGGTGGCTGCGTATGGGTCGTGCCTGAAAGCGGGATCGAGCGTCACCGTAAGTTGCGACGAAAATCCGTATAGCACAATTTTGAAATACGCGGCCATATCCAGTCTGATGGCCATCGGAGCGAAGGTGCGCGACATTGGCGTGGTTCCGGTCCCCGTGGTGCGTTACGAGATCCGCCGATCCGTCGCAAACGGTGGCGTCCACATCCGCAGCGTCGGAAGCGGTGACGAGAAAAGAATGGTGGTTCAGTTCTTCGACGCGGACGGACTTCCCATTGACAAAGCCACGGAGCGCAAGGTGGAGAACGCATTTTATCAGGAGGACTTCGCGCGCCCGGGTCAACTTTCCCTAGGGAAAATCGAGAACGCGACGGAAATCGTCCGCTTTTACATGGACGAAGTGCTTTCGCGCGTGAACGTCGATTTGATTGCCCGGCGCCACTTCAAAATCGTGTTCTACGAGGAGACCACTCACGTTCCGTCGGTCATGTTGCCGATATTACAGAAAATGGGATGCAACGTCGTGATGCTGTGGAAGCACAGCGACAACATCGGAAAGATAACGCGGGATAACAATGCGGACTTGGGGATTGAGCTGACGGGCGGGGGGCAGCACATCAGGTTTTACACGGAGAAGGGCCGTCAAGTTTCGGTGGAAGAGTTGCTCGTTTTGCAGATGCTCATCGCCGTTAAGGAAAGAGTGCCCATGGCCGTGCCTGTCACGGCTCCGGCCGAGATGGAGGAATTGAGCGAGTTGAATGGGATCCCGGTGGTGCGCACAAAGACCATCATGCGATCCCTCCTGGAAGTCAACGCCGCGACTCCGCTGCAAATTCACTACGACGGGTTTTATGCCACCGCTTCCTTGCTGAACTTCCTGGTTGGTGAGCAGATGTCGCTGAACGAGGTCGTGGAACGGCTGCCGATGTTCCACATGCACACCGAGGTGGTCAAATGTCCCATAAGGTCCAAGGGGCGCGTCATGCGAAGGCTGTTGCAGGAAATGAAGGGTGAGCAACTGCAATTGATTGACGGCATCAAGATCTTGACCGATAAGGGGTGGGCGTTGATCCTTCCAGATTCCGAGCGAGCCCAGTTTAAAATTGTGGTGCAGGGAAGTTCACCTGAGGCTCTCGAGGAATTGACTCAGATGTACCGAGACAAAATCACCGCATTCCAGAAGGCTCCTCAGGAGGCTTCTCAGGATGTTCATCAGGATGTTCATCAGGATGCGTCGGGACTGAGCACGGGCTGAGTTGCGGCAGGTAGGCAGGTAGGACCGAGTAGGAGGGGGTGCTAGCCCACTCCTACTTTGCCTCTTGCGGGGAAGATAACGAAACGTGGGGCGCAAGCCACTGGAAGTTGCGGTCTTCCGAAATAGTGAACCGCATGGTGAACCGCGAAACAGTTTCCCCATGGACTCACATGGACTTGGCGATTTCGTAAAATTACCAATCCTTCAACGGACAGATATCGACTTTGGAGACCGAACCCTTAACGGTAGTACAACTTCATGGTGGCCGAATTTATAACAATAACCACTTCAGTGCTTACGTTCATCGGATACTGGCATTGGCCAGATTGAGTAGGAGGTTGCGTAAGCATGCATTTACTGTGCGATATTGGGACATCGAATTTCCGGGCGATTGTTGAGGGGAAAGACCTCATCGTCAATGAGCCCTGCGTGATGGCACGCGATAAGCAAAACAGCCTGACCATCGGAACGCAAGCGCAGCTCATGATGGGACGTAACTCGGACTCGCTAGAGATTTTCTCGCCTGTCGAGGCGGGCGGAATACGAAATATCGAAGCTGTCGTGGAGGTGATCCGGTACTGTGCGGATCGTCTAACTTCAAGCCGTCTCGTGCGCAAGTTCACCATCACTTTGTCCGCTCCGTGGGGACTCACTCAGGTCGAAAAGCAGGCCATTGAAGATGCCGCGAAGCTAGCGGGCGCTCGCCGTGTGCAAATAGTCAATGCATCGGTCGCTGCGGCACTTGGTGCAGATTTACCGGTGGACAAGCCTGCTGGTTACGTCGTCGTCAATTTGGGAGGCGGGGTGACCGAGGTGGCGCTACTGTCCATGCGAGGAATCGTGGCGTGTCAAGCGATCCGCTCCGGCGGCCAAGCCCTAAATCTCGCCATTGTGGATCGCGTGCGGAAGGACTACTGCTTCCTGATGGGATTACAGACAACGGAGACGCTAAAGCGTCAACTTTGCCAAGATACCGAGATTTCCGGGATTGAAGTACGGGGGCGAGATTTGACTTCGGGATTACCTCGCAGTCTGTTTGTCCCTCGCAGCGTAGTGGATGAACAGATGGTGGCTTACAGTGAGATGATTATTGAACTCGTCGGCCAGGTCATCACGGAGTGTCCTCCGGAACTCGTTGGCGATATTATGCAGCACGGCATGGTTCTGGTCGGCGGGGGTGCCAACTGTACGTCTGTCGTAGACCGATTGATGGACAGGTTGGATGTACCTGTGGTTCCCGCGGACGATCCCGACACGCGCGTCGTTGAGGGCCTATTAAAAGTGCAAATGGCGGATGGCGAGCGAAGCAAGCTGGATCGTCGGCGGTGGGCCTAGTCGCCAAATGCCGAATGGGGTACGTGGTTCAGGCGAAAGGCAGCTTTTATAAGGAACGGTCGCTGATGCGTAGGAGAAAATCGCCCGTTTCAGCCCTGAATCATTGATTTAGTGTCCCAAATGGTGATATATTGTTCCAAGTCTCTCCTTGGGCGCAGGGATGATTGCACCGAGCTGAAATTCCGGCAATTGAAGGTTCGGTTTCCGCAAGTGGCCCTGCGATTGGGGAGTGGCAAAGCGGTATGGAGAGTGGCAAAGCGGTAAGGGACGGGTTTTGATTTCTTCATGCGTTGTGATGTTTCCATGCGAAGGTCCCGTCCGTTTCTAGCCCAGCCGAACTCTATTTGTGCCCGTAGCTCAGTTGGATAGAGTGCTTGACTTCGAATCAAGAGGTCGGGAGTTCGAATCTCTCCGGGCACGCCACCATCGGGTATTAGCGCAGCTTGGTAGCGCGCCTGCCTTGGGAGCAGGAGGTCGCAGGTTCAAATCCTGCATACCCGACCAACCGTGGAGTATCGCTCAGTTGGATTGCTAGTTGATAGCGGGTGTGCTTCGCGGGGAGCGGATGATGGATTTGCACTCATTGCATCGATGATAATTTATCGTGGCAGATTTACCTTGATAGTTCTACTTTGATAGTTCTACCTTGACGTGGGTCATTAGCTCAATTGGCAGAGCATCCGACTCTTAATCGGCAGGTTGAAGGTTCGATTCCTTCATGACCCACCATATCGAATCATAACTGGGTAGATCAGAGGCGCTCGCCGGGCAGCGCCGATGAACTTTGGGGTGCAGACCCCAGGAAAAGTAGGATGTTGCCGGGCGAGAGAGGCAAGGCAGGCGAGGGCCCCGTCGAGAGACGGGGCTTTGGTATACCTTGTTCCGGCCGCCGCTGCAAAATAGAGGTGCGCGGCACCGCTAATGGCCCCCTGACCCGTTCACTCTGAGGGGGACCCGCGATAAGACGGTTTGACAGCGCTATTGGGTGTGGGACCCTAATGCCTGAGTGGGTTGCCAACCAAATAAGAAGGTAAAACCGCGCTAATGGAGCGGATCGATAAGGGGGACCCGCGATAAGACGGTTTGGCAACGCTATTGGGTGTGGGAGCCTAATGCCTGAGTGGGATGCCAACCAATTAAGAAGGTGAAACCGCGCTAATGGAGCGGATCGATAAGGGGGACCCGCGATAAGACGGTTTGACAGCGCTATTGGGTGTGGGACCCTAATGCTCCTGTGGCAGCGGGATTGAGTGATGGGAAACTACGATTGGAAACTACATAAAATGTTAAATTGCGTTAATGGACCCTGGAGCGACGGGATCGAGAATAGAGCGGGAAACCCCGTTTAACTGGATGGAAGCGGCGAACTCGCTGCCCACCTCCTGTGGAATGTCAAACTTCGGTGAAGACTGATTCGCGAAACGCAAACCCATTGGCCATCCGGTGGATGTTATTTGGTTCGATGCAACACATACTACAGCCCGACGTGATCGGATGGGCAATCCCCTAAAAAAGAAAATTCAATAGCGAGTGTCCCCAAATCGTTTCCCAATGCGTCTAATCCATGCAAAGAGATGAGGTGGTGGGTTTCGAGTGAGAGACGACGTCAACGCCAAGGAAGCGATCCGCTCCCTCTACGAGCGATACGCGGACGATGTCTATCGATTCGCACTGCTCACCCTTGGCGATTCCACGACAGCAAAAGATGTGGTTCAGGAAGTGTTCCTGCGAGCCTTCCGATCATGGGAGTCATTCCGCCAAAATTCGAGTTCACGCACTTGGCTGATGAGTATCGCCAGAAATTACATGTACAGCGAATTGAGGAAAAAACGAACCGAACGCAAGTGGCTTGCTCAGAATGTGGTGTCGGAAGCAGTCGCTGATTCGGCTGGAAAGATCGAAAGCATGATGATGTGGCAAGACGCGCTTTCGAGAGTCCCCGAGTCTTATCGGCAAGTGTTTGTTCTTCGCCATGTGCAGGATTACTCCGTTCATGAAACGGTTGAAATTCTAGGTTGGTCGGAAAGTAAAGTGAAAAAAACCGACCAAAGGGCGGTCGCTAAGCTGCGTGAGATTTTCCACTCGAATTATGGGGAGGTGATGCCTCTTGACGCGAGATAGAGATCGTTTCGAGGACTACCCGGTCCTATCCGAAATTAAACTGTCTCCCAATGAACGGGAGGATGTTTGGAACAGCATTGAAAAAGGCATGGAACGCACTCGCATTCACGAAAGGAAAAGGGGATTGACGATGATTAAGACAACAGCGGCCGCGGTTGCGGCATTGGCATTAGTAGGCGGCGGCATCGGATATGAAGTCCATCATACTGGTTTGAGCACGAAACCAGGCGTATCCGTCGCGACACATCCTCAAGTCTCCACATCAAAGGGAAAGACGCACGTCCAATCGGCCTTTGCGGGTGAAATTGCGCAAATTAAAAATAAGGGCTACTCGGTAAATAGATCCACTCCGAATGCGACGGTGAAAACTTCGTCCGGTGAGACGCTGACCGCGTGGATAGCGATAGCCACGAAATCGCAGGATGGCTACAATCAGTTCGTCTTCTTCTTTCTGAATGGACGATATCTTGGAACAGACACGGCTAAACCGAGCTTGGAGATCACAAGTGCTAACGGGGTAGGACACGGGATTGCCGTCACGTATCCCGTCTACATGAAGAACGACTCGTTTGCCCAACCAACCGGAACCCCTGTCACGATTACGTATACTTGGAATGGATCAAGGTTGGTCCCCAACAAACCGTATCCAAAGCAATTCCAGGCAAGCAACGCAACGCCAAGCAACGCAACAACTCAGGGGAACAACTCGATTTCGACGACGTCATATTCAACCGTGGCACAGGCGGCGAATCAGGTCTTACAGATAGGCGCACCCTTTAGTTTACAGGGGACAAAGCTAAATCTAGGTCTTGGGATCACCGCTTCTGCGACGGGGGCTATGGGTAGTGCAAGGTATGAGTGGCGTGAGGGAAATTGGGACATCGAAATTCGGTTTTACACGGCCAATCAAGGTGTCGAGCAAGTCGCAAAGAATATGGTCTCGTATCTCCATACCCACTGGTTGCCCGCTCCGAACAACCACGGAGTGATTGTGGTACAGAGCTCGGCTCCCAATCCGAGTGCCTATCATTGGAATAGCACCATTGCTTGGCAGGAAGGGACCAAAGTCTTTCAATTGAAGCAAAGCGGAAATCCGGTTCAAGCGCTCAGCAACGTTGTGAACCAAACGGGTTCTGGGAAGGCCATCACGCCTTCGCACAGCGCACCTTCGCACAATGCATTTAGCCAAACATTCAAGAGCTCCGGAGCTTCAAATGAAGTTTTTCTGACACCCTCAATAGGCTTTCGGGTAACCAACTTAGGTGGCGGAGTGAGCAACTTCCAGTACGAGTTTTCCAAGACGACGAACGGCGGTAAAACATGGACCAAGATGTCCACGGGTCACTTTAGCCACATTCAAGGGCTTTCATTTATCAACGAAAAAACCGGATATCTGCTGAACAACTCTCCGGCTTACAACGTGACGCCCGATTTGTTCGTGACACATGATGGTGGTGCTACTTGGACGGAGCAAAAGCTGCCCATCCCAAGTGCATATCGGAATGGTTACCGGAACGGCGACTACCCCATTTTCTTCTCTCCACAAGTCGGGTTCATTCCCGTCTATGGTCAGGCGACGCAGCAATCCACGACGACTCAGTTCCTGTACATGCTGGTGACGACTGATGGCGGCGCATCGTGGACAGCGTACACAGGCCATCAAGGGGACGGGTTGAACTGGAGCGTAAGCGGCCAGAAGCTCACGGTGACCGCTGGGGCGCAGACCA
>JAJZAV010000159.1 GCA_021799255.1 Bacillota bacterium | reverse complement strand
ACCATTTCTGCTTAAAGCAATTGATGACGTAGGCGGAATCGCTGTGAACGACGACGTCGCACGGCTCCTTCAGCGCCTTCAAGGCCTGCGCCACCGCCATGATCTCCATTCGCTGGTTGGTCGTCTTGCGCTCTCCGCCCGATATTTCCTTCTTGTGACCGTTGTATTGCAGAATGGCCCCCCAACCGCCGGGACCCGGATTTCCAGAGCAGGCGCCGTCCGTGTAGACGACGACGCGTTTGTGATCGCCATGGGATGGTGTTTGCGGCAACGTCATCACCTCTGGCAACCATGATACCCGATTCAAAGCGGGATCGCCTCGCAAATTCCCCGCTGTCCCCGATGGTCTTCTCCCTTCACATCAGCATCCGCCACAACACGTAACCGGTCAGTGCGAGCGATCCGCTCGCGACCACGTACGCCGGGCTCCCGATGACCTTCCCCTTTGCACCGCGATGCCGCGATAGCCATCCGCCAAACGAGATGGTGTAGCGAAACACGAGAACCGGGATGATCATCGCAATGACAAACTTAAGCATGCCGGAGTCTCCCCCTCCTCCCTCGCTTGCGCAGGCTGGCAAGACTCACGACGCCGAGCGGCAGAGCGAAAACGATGGTCCAGCCCCAGCCAAGAAGATACTGCTGTTCCCACTGAACGGCGCTCATGACGTCCGTCGGCACCATGCTGATGGAAAAACACCCGAGGGCGAGCGCAGGCAGAATCGGACGGTAGACCGGCCATTGAAAGGCGCTCGCCAGCAGATACGCGGTGGCCCACAGAGTGAACGCCATCTTCACCACGGCGGACGTCACCCACAGAAAGATGAAGATGGCCTCCATCCGCTGAAAGAATCGGCCCAGGAAGATCATGCGAGCCAACTGGTAAAGGTGAAACGTCATGTGGTTCGCTTGCTGCGGTGTGAAGACCATGTGGTACACGGCGATGAATCCGGAAAGCAAGACGGCGGACAACAGGATGCTCACCACCCCGACGCGTCGGAAGGACTTGTCGTCCTTGGCGTGCGGGTACAAGATACACACCAAGAGCACATTGGCAAAGATGGAGGAGTACCGGAGAGACCCGGCTTCTACAGCTTCGGGACCCGCTCCCCAAATGGGCAGGAGCAAGTACGGTTTCCACCAATTGACGGTCATGAGACAGACCGCGACAATGCCCGCAACGAGAATGGGCAACAGGATGAGGGACGTTCTGGCAATCCCTTCGAGGCCGCAATAGGCCATGTACCAAACGACGAGGATAAACAGCAATCCCACCATCAGGATGGGGGTAAGAGGGAGAACGGTAGTGATGACGTTTTCCTCAAACTCTCGCATTACGCTCGCGGTGGACGCCAACAAATACGCTGCGCAGGCCAAGGCCACCAGAATGGCGAAGGCACGCCCGAATGTCTCCTTGGCGATCTCGATGAAGTCGAGCCCCTTGAAATGCCGCCGAATAAGCGTTTGAACCATCAGGAACAAGACCATGGCGATGACCCCAGACAGGAGCGGCTCCATCCAGGCCGCCTCCATGCCCGAATGGGATATGGCAGAAGGGTAACTCAGAAAAGCGTTGGGCACGACGTACATCGTCAGAAGAGCCGTGAGCTCTTTGGCTCCGATTTTCGCTTTGCTCGAAACGGGTCTCACTTCGTCTCTCGCCTCCGTCTCAATTTGACCCCTTTCGGCCTCGTGACTGGGCTCCAGGGTCGCGTATAGGGCTTCTGTCGCCATTCGTGCTGCGTGAGTAAGTAGGCCGGGCGCTCGTTCATGACGAACCCAGGGCCCCTTGCCAGCACGTCAGGGGAGGCGCGCAAAGCCGGTGCTATCGGGGCGAGCAAAGGCACGCCGAAGGATCGCTGCACCGACAGGTTTACGAGAATCATGCAAGCGAGCAGGGCGATACCGTAGAAGCCAAACAGGGCGGACGCGGCGAGAAACGCAAAGCGCGCCAGGCGAATGCCAAAGTTAAGATTGTAAGTGGGGATGACGAAGGATGCTAGGGCCGTGGTCGCAATGACGATGACCAGCATCGGGCTGACGATGCCGGCCTGCACTGCCGCCTGTCCGATAATCAGGGCACCCACAATGCCGATGGTGGGTCCTATCACGGATGGGACCCGGATCCCAGCTTCGCGTATAAGTTCGATGGAGAATTCCATAAGGAGAATCTCGACGATGACGGGAAAAGGCACGAGTTCACGGCTGCCGGCGATGGACAGCATGAGATCCGTCGGCAACATCTCCGGGTGATAGTTGGTCACCGCGACGTACAGGGCGGGCAAAAGCAGCGCCACCAGGAGCGCAGACCAGCGGATGACGCGCAAGAACCATCCAAACGGAAACTTCAGGTACGCATCTTCAGGCGTATGCATCAGCGTCCAGAACACGACGGGCATGGTCAAAACGTACGGACTGTTGCCGACAAAGACCGCGACGTGCCCCTCCGAAAGCATGTGAGCGACTCTATCCGGCCTCTCAGTGGAGAGGATCTGTGGGACAAGAAAATGCGGATCGTCTTCAAGAAATTGCTCCAACAGGCCGCTATCCGCCAAGTAGTCGACGTCCACCGCCTGGATCCGGCGCTTGATCTCTCCCACGAGCCGCTTGTTAGTGAGGCCACGAACGTACATGACGGCAACGTCGGTCTTCGCGAGCTTTCCCACCTCAAGGATCTCCGTGACGAGATGCTCGGACCTGAACAAAGCCCTGACGAGGCCCGTGTTGGCACGGAAACTCTCGGTAAAGGCATCGTGCGGTCCGCGCACGACCGTCTCGGTCTGCGACAGCCCCACGTTGCGGTGTTCCCACCCCTTCGATTCGACGACGAGAGCCTCGTCGCATCCGTCCACGAAAAGTCCCGTGGATCCGGCGAGAATTCCCGGAACCACCTCCTGCCACGTCGCAGTGCGGTTGACTTGGTTGCCCGGCAGGAGCGTCTCCATTACGACTTCCATTCGTCCGTTAACCGGTTCCTCTTCGAGGGCCTGTGACAATAACATGAGGGGCTGCAGGATGTGATTATTGATGATAGTCTTGTCGGCCATTCCGTCTACAAACACGAGAAGGGCCCGCCAAGGATGCTCGGTTCCTACGGTGAAGGGACGAACCACGATATCCTTGTTGTCGGGCAACGTGAAAATTCGCTCCAAGTCGGCCTTCATGTCATCAATGCGCGACGGGATATGATCTCCTTGTTTTCCCTCGTCGGAATCGGACCGATTCTTTGTTTCGTCCATTCCGTCGCCCGAATCCCCGCCCGAATGTCCATCGTCTGACGGGACTAAGGTGAACTGCTCATCGAGCACGCTGTCGTTTACCGTCAACCACTGCGAGAGTCGTCGGATTGGGTTTATCGTAGACCATCTCCCTTGGTGACACGTCCTCCAAGCCCGAACCAGATCACCTGGTCCCTGACTTTGATACTTTAGGACTCAATACACGCATGGGATATGGTGCTCCGACACAAGGGGACCTATGCAAGTCAGTGAGCGTCTCGTTTCACGGTTTCGAAGTCAGTTTCGTAGATAGCGGTGCCGGCATCATGCTCACTTCAAACGTGATGCGGCGCGTTTCGTTGGAGTACCCCATGGCGCGGATTCGATATTGTCCGGATGGGCGCGAGGTTAGATTCACCCGAATCTCTTCGGCAAAAGGATCAATCACAATCCACGAGGGCCATGTGACGTGCTCGAATAACATGAACAGGAGGCTTTTCGGTACGGCGAATCCCCCTAAACTAGCTCCGTCGATGGGGAACCACAAGTTTCCTTGGTGGATTACGGGCGTGAGCTCGATGTCACACGGAACGACCTTGTCCGCCACCTTCAATCCAAACCGGATGTTCCATTGATTCTGAAAGGTAACGCTCGCGTAACTGAGGATCTTCTGAACGTCCTTCTGCTCGGTAAGGGCGTAGCTAAGATACGTATTGACCGCCTCTTGTCCCACCACCAACTCGATATTCGCGGCGTTTGCGGGGAGGGGAGACGGCGTCCGCGATACCTGCTTCGGAGTCGGCAGCAGTTCAAACCAAAGGGCCACCCACACGAAAGCCAGGAGGTTGAGTGACAGAAGGATGACAAAAAGTTTCTTCCACACCGATAACTCCCCCGCTGATTCGGATGATTGGAAGATAGATTCCTTCGCATTGGCTCGGGTTTAACTCTATCTCCCTACCTCATCCTAGTCGCGAAGGTGATAGATTATGCCTGTTCTACGAATACCTTTTCTCGAAGTTTATCGTCCTCGTCTAGAAGAATACGAAACTGGCAGGTGCGCTCTGCAGGGCAACCGTAACAGTCCGGGTTCTTCGCCGTGCAGTACTCTCGCGAGAGTCGATAGAGAATGTGGTGGGTTTTGGTCCATAGCCTTTGAGGAATACGCTGGCACAACTGTTTTTCGGTGATCTCCGGATTCATGCTGTTCGTCATGCCGATGCGATTGGCGGTTCGTTGAATGTGCGGATCGATGGCGATGGCCGGGATTCCGTAAGCATTCGCGATAACGAGGTTCGCGGTCTTGCGTCCCACTCCGGGCAGCTTCACGAGTTCCTCCTGGGTTCTCGGCACTTCTCCCTTGTACCAATCGACAATGCGTTGCGCCGCCCCGATGATATGGTCGGATTTGGCGCGGAAGATTCCGAGCTCCTGAATTTCCTCCTGAAGCTCGTCGGACGTAAGCTTCACAAAGTCAGTCGGTCCCGGATACTTCGCAAACAGTTTCCCGGTGAGCGCGTTCACCTTCTCTGCCGTGGATTGGTTCATTAACATCGTCGCCACCAGGAGTTGAAATGGCGTCTCAAAGGCGAGCAAGCAACCCGAATCTGGGAATGCCTCCTCGAGCGTAGCCAAAAGACGTCTGGTATTTGCCTTGGAAAGGATTTCCTTCAAACCAATCTCCCCTTTTGCTCACGAGAGCACGTCAGCGTAACACGTCTAGTCGTTTCGAGTCAGACGACCATCCGCCAAATAATCCATCAGGATTTCGCGAACGAGCGGACGACCAAACTCGATGTCTTGTCCTTTATGAAACTCCTCGAAGGTTGACGACAGCCAGAGATATTCGCAGGTCACAACCCTATATTCCCTGTTCTCGTCGATGGGCCTGCCGCCTATCCTGACGTTGTAGACGTGGGACTGACCGTCCGGGGAAGATGTAATCTGCATCGTGGCGTTCTTTAAGGCAAGTACCCCTACGACACTGCCTCGAAACCCGTAACCGATACCCTGACGAAAATAGTACTCAGGCTGGATGGACTTTCCCAGGATAGAAAGAATGTCCCTGCCGAACAAAGTCAGGAGAACGGGTCTCGTGGGTGTGGTACAAGCCCCTAGCAGATGCTGCACTTGGATCTCTCCGGGCATCAAACTGGCGGTAAGGGCTCCGCTCATCATGATGCCAACGTCGGCCGGAAAGGCATCAAAAAGCGCCTCCACGAGAACGTCCGCAAACGGAGACGGTCCATCGAGCCTGACCGGCAACGGGCGCGAAAGCGTCAGCACTGGACGCGCCAGCATCGCTTGCATAGGGCCTTCCTGTTGCTGGTACGTCCGAAGCATGGCCTCGTCGGAGACCCCGTCCTCGGGCACGTCAATCCGATTGCACACGACCGACCGAACACTGCCCGTCTCCTCATCGAACAGAACCTCCGTGTGTCCGAAAGCCAAGGCGTGCTTCCCCGCCTGAAAGATGGCCGTTCCCTCGACCCATTCGAGCGTGTCCATGAAGTGATGGGAGTGGCCTCCGAGGACGAGGCTCAATCCGGGGACGGCAGCAGCCAGCTTTCTGTCTTTCCACAAGCCAAGGTGGGTAAGCGCAATCACGACGTCGCACCCCATCTGCCGTAGGGTCCGGGTTGCCTCGATGGCGGTCTGTATAGGATCCAGGACGCGCACCCCTAGCACGCGATAGGGGTTTTCAAAGTTCTCGGTAACCCCGAACATGCCAATCTTAACCCGTTCGTGATCTTCTACTATCCAGTCCACACCGAAAGGGAACTTCTCGCCCGAAACATCGCGCATGTTGGTGGACAGAAACAAGGCTCCGGACAATCTCACCAATTCACTCCACTGTTCAACGGGAATGGTTAGACCCTCGTTGTTCCCAAACACCCATGCGTCGTATCCGAGCGAGCTCATGAGGTATGCGTTTAGCAATCCGCTCGTGACCTCGGTCTCCGGTCTCACCCTGTCCAACACATCGCCCAGGTCCACCGTGTACACCGGATGACCGGCCCGTTGGATCTCTTCTCGCTTTTGCCGAAGAAGGGACCCCAGGCGCATGTGATTCTCCAGAGAGCTGTGAATATCGTTTGTGTGCAATAAGTGAATCCTCACGTAAGCACCTCAAAACCTTGATTCGGCAAGTTAGTTGAACGTTACCCGCAAGTGCCACTGCCCCAAATCATAGCACGGAAGCTATGCATGTTCATCCTGCCCACCCATTTTTGCCTCTCTTCGCAGATCCAGCTTCCGTTGGATCCGCGCCATCCGGTAGCGAAGCGCCTCTATCTCCGGATCCGAGTCCTCCACAAAGCGCGCCGGCTGTGCATCGAATCGTGCATCGAATCCAGTGCCCGCTGAGACAAACCGGTTTCTGCGCCTCGCCTGATAGGCGCGCGACAGCGCTTCTTCCACCCAGCGACGAGCTTCGTCCAAGCGTTTGGTCTGGTGTTCCGCCAGTTTTGCTAGTTCGACAACCGGCGGAACGGATAGAGGAAATCGATCCGCCATTTTCTCCCACACGCGAGACGCTTCTTCGTACCTTAAGAGGCGTTTATGGTGCAGTCCCTCGTCCCATAGAGATCTGTAATCGCTGTCTGGGCACTCATTCGCGGCCCGATAGCATGTTGTAGCGACGTCCGTCAGTCCCCATTCATCGTGCCACTTGGCCAACGCCAGGTACTCCCTGGCGCTGTCCACGTCGTAATTTCTCGACAATACCCTTGCCAGCAAAGTCGTAAGCGAAACCACTGAGCAGACGTCCATCGCGTTATGATCCATCACGGGTCCAAGGTCCTGCGCGTCCCCAGTCTCGACAAACTCGAAGTACCGTCTCGGTGCCTCGCTTCCCGGGACATCGTCCAGACGAACCAGCCCCAAGACGCCTCGCTCCAACTCACCCAGCGAGACCCGCCCCAATTTCGATTTCCACAGGCGGCGCGATGGATGCAAAAGATCTAATTGGAACGGGGATGCGGCATTGACGTTCAGCCGATGCATGACAAGCCGCGAGGTGACGAGGGGCCAGTCAAACGATTTCCCGTTGAAGGAGACCACCACGACTCCATTCCCGGCGAAGTGATTTGTGAAGAGATTCTCCAGAAGCCAACCTTCACCCGTGTGATTGGAGAGAAAATATTGATCTAAGATCAGTTCGTCCTCCGAGAAGTAGGCTACGGCATGCAGGAAAGGAAACGTTCCGGCTCCCGTACCCAAGCCGCTGGTTTCCGTGTCGTAGAAGCGCAGCCTGCTAATCAGATGGCTCGTATCCCCCAACTCGTAGCCTCGGCGCTTTCCGGCACGAAACAACGGATCCAGGTCTGCGTCGATGAGGTCAACAAAGCGAAAGTTTCCATGTCGTGTAAGAACGTCGTAGCGCAGTGTGCGGCGCCAATACGACTCGAATGCCCCGCCAGACATCCTATCTTCTCGACGAAAGCCGAGCGCACGAAGAGAAGATTCGAGGACTCCTTCAAACTCGCAACTGTCTTGTCCGCTCGTTACGGGCGCTTGTTCCTTGACGATAGGTAGATCCCTCACGCGACCTGTAGACTGCTCCAACGAGGCGAGCTTTTCTCGTAGTGATAACTTCACACGGATTCATCCATTCTAACTTTGTTGCTTCTCCTATCCCCTAGTAGAACAGATTCGAGAAGGATCATGACCGCAGCCTTTGCTCCGCCTTCGGTGCTCATCGGTCCGATGCACGACGGGCAGCCGTCCTCGCAGGCGCAGTCTCGCACCATGGCGAGCGAGGTTTCGAACACCTTCGACGCATCTTTATATACCCGTTCTGCCAGACCGATTCCTCCCGGGTACGCGTCATACAGGTACAAGGTGGGCAATCCGTGCAAGAGGTCCCGAATTTCGGTGGCCATGTGAATATCCGTCACGGAGCACATGCAATGAAGCGAAGCAGCCTGGCGCAGGACATGGGCGCACCCCAAAAGCGCCGTTTCCCACTCGCTCCTCGACAGGTCAAACGCTTCACGACCAAAAGTGCACCAATAACCAACCGTATGCAACTCTGCCTCTGGCAGATGAATCTTGCCCCATCCGAGATTCTCGTTCGTTTCCAGTTTTATCTTTTTAAACAGCGTCGGCGTTGCGTTGACCATGACCTCCCCGAGCCTGTGCGAATAAGTCGGCTGCTGCCCCGAGAGGGGACCCACGGATTCTTCTTGCACATCGAGCACTCGCAGACGCACCGCAAGCTCTGCGTCCGTGTAGTAGTCGACGGAGACGGGCCTCACAAACGCCTTTCCGTTCTCCAGATCTAGCCGTTCTACTTGGTACACCTTCGACTGGTGGATGTATATGGCTTCCTCGTGCAGAGTCGTCAGGGCACTGAATCGATCCGTTTCGCCGATGACCTGAGGACGCCCAGCCGCCGAGTCAACGATGACCACATTGTCCTGTGCGGCGCTTCGCAACGAGATGGACCCACTTGGCAGCGAATCGCTCATCCAGTAGAAACGGCCATCGCTTCCGTGATTGAGTACCCGTTCTTCCACAAGGTAATCAAGCAACTCTGCCGTCGTCTCCACGCTGAAAGACTCATTGGGTTCGAAGGGGAGTTCGTAGGCGGCGCACTTCAAGTGGTCCATCAAGATAAGAAGGTTTTCCGGATACAGGCGGGCGGCCTCCGGTGAGGCATCCGTCAGGACGGCGGGATGATTGACGATGTATTGATCCAACGCCGATGAATTCGCGACGAATATAGATACGGACACCCCTAGCCTGCGGCCAGCCATGCAGATA
>JAJZAV010000158.1 GCA_021799255.1 Bacillota bacterium | reverse complement strand
CGTTCCTGGAATTGACAGGAGGTGGCCCGATTGCTTAGCCTGATATCCAACGAGAATTTTAAAATCTACATTCGCCTGAGGACTTGGATCCTGACCGCTATTGTGGTGGCGGCCATCATCGTCATTGCGGTCATCCTTCATGCGCACCAGCATCCAAATCCGAATTGGAAGGCCGGTCTGATGGCCCAGAATGCAAAGTTACAACAGGCCATGAGTAGCCCTCATTTGCCAAAGGATGCCGTGCAACAGTATAAGGGCATGATTGCTGTTAACAACTACGAAATTGCGCACAATCTAGATCCGAATTTGGACACTGCGTGGAAGTTCACCGCAACCGCTATGAATCTGTCATCGTTGCTGGTTGCGTTCATCGTCGTCATCGTCGGTGATATTGTCGCGGGTGAGTTTGGCGGGGGAACCATCAAGATGCTCCTTACGCAGACGGCTACGAGGACGAAGGTGCTTGTGTCAAAGTATATTGCTGCACTTTTGTTTGCACTCGGACTCACCGCCGTCATGCTCGGTGTCTCTCTGCTCTCGGGAGGGCTGTTTTTTGGATTTGGCGGAGGAGGGCTCCCGTTTCCTTACGTGAATCCAGAACACGTCGCCATGCAGATGTCGACGTCTTCGTACGTCCTAATGCAGTACGGTTTCCTGTTTGTCCAGGTCATTATGAACATGACCATCGCGTTCATGATTTCTGCCATCTTTCGAAGCACCGCGCTCGCCATCACCATCTCGATTCTCGCGTATCTGGTCGGGAATACGTTGGTTTCGGTGCTCGCAAACTACTACTCATGGGTCAAGTACATCCTGTTTTCGAACGTGGATTTGTCCAAGTACGTGATTGGCGGGCCCCTCATTCATGGCATGACTCTGGGCTTTTCCATCACAATGCTGGTCATCTACTTTGTGGTGATGAACGGACTCGCTTGGTTCCTGTTTGTTAAGCGGGATGTGGCGTTGACCTGAGCCATACCCGTCAAGAAAGTCTCCCGTAATTCGAGCCGATGCTGCCGCTTTTAAGCGGCAGCATCGGCTCGGTTTTGGTTTGATACTGTGGATGGGCTTGACACGGCTTCTAGTCAGGCATGCTATAGTGGCGGTGATGACTAAGCGTGAGGAGTGAGAGAGACATGCGGATCTACACCCGCGGCGGAGACGAAGGGAAAACCGCTCTCATCGGAGGAGAAAGGCGAAGCAAAGACGATGTGCGCGTCGAGGCGTATGGGAGTGTAGATGAAGCCGGAGCTGCGATTGGAGTGGCGATGAGCTACCTCGACGAGAAACGCGACGCCGATATCCACGAGATCCTCCAGGGCACCGTACAGAGGCTCTGGGACGTCGGAGCAGACCTTGCCGCCCCGAACGGGGCCAAGGGGTACTCGTTCCGGACGCCGGACGACGCCGCAAGTTCGCTTGAACCCTACATAGACAAGTACCAGGAGGAATCCGCTAGGCTGACCAAGTTCATTCTGCGCGGCGGATCGAAGGCGTCTAGTGCTCTTCATTTGGCGTGCACGGTCGTTCGCCGAGCGGAGAGGAGAACCGTAGCGCTCATGAAGGTGGAGCCCATTCACATGCCGGCGTTGAGGTATCTGAACAGGCTGTCCGACCTGCTGTTCGTCCTCGCGCGCGCGCAGAATGCTCGAGAAGACGTCCCAGACGTTCCCTATACCAACAGTACGGACGTTTTTCGAGGATGACGGGCCGTTGGTTTTCTTGAATTCTCGCTGAAAAAAGGATAACGAGCACTTCGAAGGAGAAGATACTGTGGAGATTGACTTGAAGGGCAAGGTCGCACTCGTCACCGGGGCGACGGGTGAACTCGGCAGGGTTATGGTGCGTACGCTTGGTGCGTGCGGAGCAAACGTCATCGTTCATTACGGAAGGAATCAGGAAAAGGCTGAGGAGTTGTGCGCACAACTGCGGAATATGGGCGTCGAGGCCATGGCCGTGCAGGCGGACATCACGAACCAGAATTCCATCGAAGAAATGAAACGGACTGTGGAAGGCGGAATCGGACTGCCAAGTATCGTAGTTGCGAACGCGGTCATCCAAATTCATCCTTGGTCGAGCGTCCTCGAGGAGGATCCAGCCGATTACGAAAGTCAGTTTCAGTCCTGCGTCATGCAGACGGTGTACCTTGCCAAGGCGTTTATCCCTGGGATGATACAAGCCGGATACGGGCGATACATCGCCATCAATACGGAGTGCGCGATGGAGGCTGCTGCGGATTCGTCGGCTTACGTCGCCGGCAAGCGTGGCCTCGACGGCGTGGTCCGGACCCTAGCTAAAGAAGTTGGCCACCATCAGGTTACGGTGAACCAAGTAGCGCCTGGATGGACTCTGTCGGAACAGCACATTGGCCTCCCTGAAGATCATGACGCCGTATATCGTAAGACGGTCCCGCTGGGACGGCGAGGTACGGCGCAGGAGATTGCAAATGTCGTCGCATTCATGGCTTCCGACTTAGCTTCGTTCATTACTGGTGCCTACATACCGGTTGCGGGCGGACGAATCATGCCAGCCATCTAGTCGGCCGAAAAGGGGGCACGAGCCCCCTGTAAGGCTCGATGCTCGGGTGAAACAGCTTACAAACGAGAGATACGACAGTATATTGAGATCGAGCAAGAACGAATGCGGAAAACCGAATATAAACCCACAAATCCTTGCCGTAGGACACATAGAAATACTTAGCTCGACTTTTGTCAAGAGCCATTCCCTGTTACAATGAGTATGTGAAGAGGTTATGGAACAGTTTGATCATCCGCTTCAGTTTCATTCACGCGTGATTGTGCGAACTGCTTTGTGCAAACAATCACAAGAGCGCAAATTGTGCATGATGAACGCATGTTGGAACAAGGACTCGAGAATTCATCTCAGCTCATCGTAAAGGAGAATCATCGACATGGCGGATACAACTGCAGCCAATGCTTCGCCAACCGCGACAATGGATGCGCCGAATCAGGCCGAAAACTACCAGAACCCCCATGTTGACAGCGTGCGGGAGCAAGACATACTGGATCAATTGCTGAGGCCCGAAGTACAGGATTCCCTTTCGGAATTGCTGAACAATTTGCCGAAGCTGACCGAAATGGTCACGCTTCTAACGAGGGTCTACGACATGGGGAGATTGGTCGCAACGGACGGGGTCCTCTTGAACGACTTCACGGGAGGACTTTTGGAGGCAATTTCTCCGCTGCAGAAGAAGGCCAAGGACATTGCGTCAGCCGCCATTGAGGCGAACGACAGAGCCCAGAAGGATGACAGTACCATCAGCCTGTTTGGGTTGTTGAAATTGCTGAAGGACCCCCAAACGCAAAAGCTTTTGCGGTTCGTGCAGGCCTTCATGAACGTGTTGTCTGAGCGGGAACGTTCGAAATCCCTATAAAAAAGAGGAGAGCTGGAGGGAAAGACGATGGCGAAGCAAGTCCTAATTCTTGGAGCCGGGTACGGTGGAATGCTCAGTGCGCTCACTTTGGTCAACAATCTAGATGGGCAGGATGTTGAGATTTCGCTGGTGAATAAGAGCGGAACGCACCAGATCATCACGGAATTGCATCGACTCGCCGCCGGGTCCGTCTCTGAAAAGGCAGTCGCCTTACCGCTCGAGAGGCTATTGCGGGGGCGTAACGTCAACCTGCGCATCGGCACTGTGTCGGAGATTCTTTTGGGTGACAAAGTCGTCGCGCTTGCCGACGGGACGAAGTTGAAATACGACTATCTTGTCATCGGGCTTGGCAGCGAGACGGCCTTCTTCGGTATTCCCGGTCTGAAAGAGCACAGTTTCGTCCTCAAGTCGGTGGACGACGCGAATCGGTTGCGCGCCCACGTGGAAGAGTGCATCGCACGCTTTTCTGAGACCCACCATGTGGCTGATGGAACGTTCGTTGTGGGCGGAGGAGGTCTCACGGGGATTGAGCTCGTTGGTGAGCTAGCCGATGCCCTGCCACCCTTGTGTGAGAAATACGGCGTGAATCCCGACGACATTTCTCTGAACTGCATCGAGGCGATGCCTACGATTTTGCCCGGATTCCCGGAAGAGCTCGTCAGTCGTGCCCAAACCAGCCTTGAAAAGCGACGCGTTCGTTTCCTCACGAATCTGCCCATCACCCAGATGGACGCAAACGTCGTTCACCTGAAGGACGGATCCAGTCTTGAGACGAACACTCTGGTGTGGACCGGTGGGGTTCAAGGAAACAGCGTCGTAGCGAATTCCGGACTCGAAGTGCAGCGCGGGCGAGCGACGGTAACCGATTATTTGCAGTCAACCTCGCATGAAGAAGTGTTTCTAGCGGGGGACAGCGCGGTTGTAATGAGCCCAAGCGGTCGACCGTATCCGCCAACGGCGCAGCTATCCTGGCAGATGGGAGAAACCGTAGGTTACAACCTGGCCGCGGTGATCAAAGGTGGGCCGCTCAAGAAGTTTGAGCCGGTCTTTTCCGGAACGCTGGCCAGCCTCGGGCGTAAGGACGCCATCGGGACGGTTGGATCCAACCAGATTCGCCTCAAGGGAATGCCAGCTTCGTTGATGAAGGAAGCGAGCAATATGCGATATCTCTCGCATATTAACGGTTTGTATACCTTGGCGTACTAAGGCGATGCCCGGCAAGCTGTGCGGGATCTTCGGAAAATGGGGCTTGGCAGACAGGCAAGGTTTGGCCCGTCTCCAAGCCCCATTGTGTTTGCGACGTGATCCAATGCATGACGAACATCGTGAGATGAAATACTAGGTGTGAACATTTTCACAGGAAGCATTGAGTTGTCGTGTCTTTTCTGCTAGGATCTTATTTGTTGGAAACTCAAATTATATGGGTTGGACTCTTGCTTTGAGCCGATTTGCAAGCGTCATTATTCTGTAGGAGAAGGTGAACTGTTTGGCGTATTTTCCAGAGGTTAACAAGATTAAGTATGAGGGGCCGAAGTCTCGCAATCCGCTGGCGTATAAGCAGTATAATCCGACGGAAGTTGTGGCAGGCAAGACCATGGAAGAGCATCTTCGTTTTGCCGTAAGCTATTGGCATACGTTTACATTTCAAGGAACGGATCCGTTTGGGTTGGCGACCATGGTGCGTCCGTGGAATTCGCTTAGCGGAATGGATTTAGCGAAGGTGCGAGTTGAAGCCGCTTTCGAGTTTTTCGAGAAACTTGACGTTCCGTATTTTTGTTTCCACGACAGGGACATCGCCCCCGAAGGGGACACCCTGCGCGAGACCAACAAGAACCTAGACGTCATCGTAGGTATGATTAAGGAACGCATGGCCGGAAGCAAGACAAAACTGCTGTGGAACACGGCCAACATGTTCTCAAATCCCCGTTTCGCCCACGGAGCTGCCACCTCTTGCAACGCGGACGTGTTCGCGTTCGCTGCCGCCCAGGTGAAGAAGGGACTTGAGGTCGGCAAGGAGTTGGGCTCGCAGAATTATGTATTCTGGGGCGGTCGCGAAGGGTACGAGACGCTTCTCAACACCGACATGGGGCTCGAGCTCGACAACATGGCTCGGTTGTTAACGTTGGCCGCCGATTACGCAAAGGAAATTGGCTTCGACGCACAGTTCCTGATTGAGCCAAAGCCGAAAGAACCGACAAAGCACCAGTACGACTTTGATGCGGCCGCGGCCATCGCCTTCCTGCAGAAATACGGTTTGTCGGACAAATTTAAACTGAACATTGAGGCGAACCACGCCACGTTGGCGGGGCACACCTTCGAGCACGAACTGCGCACAAGCCGCATCAACGGCATGCTCGGTTCCGTCGACGCGAATCAGGGCGATCCGCTCCTTGGTTGGGACACGGATGAATTCCCGACCGACTTGTACGGTACGTCGCTGGCGATGTATGAGGTGCTTAAGAATGGCGGTCTGCATCGCGGCGGCCTGAATTTCGACGCCAAAGTCCGCCGCGCTTCGATGCGTCCCGAGGATCTGTTCTACGGACACATTGCCGGAATGGACAGCTTCGCGTACGGCCTGAAGGTTGCGGCGAAGCTGATTGAGGACAACGTGTTTGAGAATGTTTTGGCTGAGCGCTACGCGTCGTACAAGACGGGCGTTGGAGCGGACATTGTGAGCGGAAAAGCGACGTTGCAGTCACTCGAGGAATACGTCCTCGACAAGCCGGACATCGAACTCGCGTCTGGCGGGCAGGAACGCTTGCTTTCCGTCTTAAATCAGTACCTGATTGGGAATTGATGCGCGAACTGTCGCGCAGTTTATGATCTGCGATTTGCGCTCGCCGGGGGCCCTCGGCGAGCGCTTTTTGCGTTTTGCGCATGAATTCCCGGCTGCCGTAAGAAACTAGGTGGGGAGCTATGCCTACGTCGTCGTGGGGGAGGATGACTAACGGTGTGGATACGAAGGCAGAGGCGAAAGCGCAGGCGACGCGGCGAGGAAACTGTGCGATCGTTCGAGGAGCAATCCAAGCGAGAGTACGACCAGGCAAAGGAACGGTTGTTCCGCGTGAATTTCGTTTACGGGGTGATTGCTCTCTCATGCGTGGGACTCATTCTTCGCGTGAGTTATCTCCAGATCTCGAAGAGCAGTTCGCTGCGCGTCGAGGCCCTCAATTCCACCGTTGCATCGATTCCAGTGATCCCTGCACGAGGACGGATTTACGACACGAATGGGGTTTTACTGGCCTACGACGAGCCCGTCTATAACGTTTACTACACTCAGATTCCGAATGTGAACACAAGCGATATGGCTATTTCACAGCTTGCATCGGTGTTGGCCCGGCAATTCGACACAACGCCACGAGCCATTGCGGCGAAGATATGGGCGAATCGTGAGTACAGTACTGTGCGGCTATTTGCTGCCATTTCCAACGAAGAGGTGGCCTTTATCGGGGAGCATCGCGGTTCCCTTCCGGGCATCAGCCTGCAGGTCAGCGAAGTACGAAGATACCCCTATGACTGTCTCGCGGGTCAGGTTTTGGGTTACGTGGGCCCCATTACTCCTCCCGAGCAAGACGAATACGTTCGCAAAAAGCATTATCAGTTCAATCAGATCATCGGACAGTCCGGTGTTGAACGGCAGTATGAGCCGTATTTGCAAGGTCGGATTGGGTATCAGTTGCAACGGCTTGGTCGAGGCAACAACGGATTTGAAGAGGGGAGTTACAACCCCCCTCCGGTTGCTGGTAACAACTTGCGCCTAACCCTTGATTCCCGCCTGCAAGCGGACATCCAGAACGTCGTATGGAGGGCCATTGCAAGCTATGAAAGGGCCTCTCACGTTCAGATCACGGATGGAGCCGCAGTCATGATGGATCTGAGGACCGGGGGCGTCCTCGCCATGGTGAGCTATCCGTACCTGAATCCGAACTGGTTCATCACTGGCGCGGTCCAAAAACACAGGCATTATCTCAGCGCGTCTGGCGCGGAACAAAACAACGTGATCCAAAATCCGCATTACCCTGGGTCTACCGTCAAACCCGCCAACCTCGTTGCAGGGCTTACACACGGGGTGGTAACTCCGGACAGCGTGTTCAACGACACGTCGCTGCCTTTGTGGATTGGAGATTACCCGTTGCGCGAAGACGCCTCCTACGGACGGGTGACGCCGATACGGGCCCTTGCCGTTTCCGATGATAAGTTCTTTTATTCCCTCGGACTCGCGTTGGGGCGGTGGTTCGGGAGTTCAGCAACCAACGGCGGCGAACCGGAAGGGGGCTTTCAGAACCTGCAGCATTGGAAGGAAACCTCGTTCATTCGTGGAATCCTCACCATGGATCTCTGCGAGATGAGCTTTGGGCTTGGGGCGCTCACCGGGATCGATCTACCCTGGGAGCAGCCAGGGGCCTTCTACATTTCGGACAGCCGCATGAACCCCTCTCCCGCCGTGCCGCTCCCCGTCTCGAAAGCGCTGCACGACTTGTCGACCAACGGTCGCTATGTGAATTACGGGAGTCCGCTGGACCTCGCGTTTACAGCGTTCGGGCAAATGCAGCAGTTTACGCCGATGCAACTCGTAGAGTACGTGGCTACCATCGCAAGTGGTGGCAAGCGGCTTAAACCTCACGTTTTGCAGGAAATCCTTCCTCCCGGGCTCGCGAGAAGGCTCGCCAAGACAACTCCGGTCGTCGCACGGAAAAGCACGGTTTCGCAGAATGTGAGCCTACGGAAGGATTACCTACAGATTGCGCAGGAAGGCATGTACGCGGCTTGCAACCAACCTGGCGGAACCGCATACGTTCACTTTCGTAATGCTCCGTACAAAGCGGCCGGCAAAACGGGGACTGCGGAAATCGTAATGAACGGCAGAAAGGTCAACAATTCGGTCTTCATTGGCTACGCCCCCTATGATCACCCACAAATTGCTGTCGCCGTCATGGTTCCCGGCGCCGGTTTTGGCGCGACCACTGCCGTGCCCATCGCGCGATTCATGATGGACGATTACTTCAAAGAACGACATTCTGAGTACTTCCCCAAGAGTCAATGGACAGATCCCGGAGTACCGAAGAATTGGATGACTTCACCCGCTCGCACCAGCCCCGAGCACACCCCTTAATGCATACGCTCTGCGCGCGAATACACAACACGTTTCGGCAATTTAATAGAACATTTAGACCCTTGTACCACAATGAAGTAGTTCAAAAAGACCATCTTTCTTAGGCTTTTCTAGTCTAACGAAACCATCCATTAAGACGTTACAATACAACCGCTGGACTATTGAAAACGAGACGACGGGTATCGGAGAGGAGAGACTTACTTGAACCGCATAAAGCGAGGCAAACTGCTAAGTGTTCTAGGAGCACTCGGCCTTGTTTTGGTGTTGTCCGGATGTAGCCCGCAATTCCTAGTCCTTCACCCGCAGGGCCCTGTCGCGAGCGAGGAACTGCACCTGATTTACCTATCTGCCATTTTGTGCTTAATCGTCATTGTTCCTGTTCTCATCTTGCTAGGTGTATTCGTTGTCCGTTATCGCGACAAAGAAGGGAACAAGGCTCCTTACAAGCCGGAATGGTCCGAGAGCAAGGTGCTGGAGTTTATTTGGTGGGGCGTGCCTATCATCATTATCGGAATTCTTGG
>JAJZAV010000157.1 GCA_021799255.1 Bacillota bacterium | reverse complement strand
GCCGGTCAAGTGAGGTTCCATCTCCTTCTGGATGACGCTGGATACCGGAATTCCCCTATCCGTCCCCATGTCCTCGTTCGCCTGCAGATTGTTCAGCAGGTAATTCACGAATTCAGCCGCCTGCTTCGGATACTTGGTCTGTGACGAAATGCTCCAATACTGACTTGGCTTGATGTACATCCCGTCCTTCTTGCCGGGCTGGTACGGTGGCAGCATGAGGGCAAGCGGCTCGGTTGTCATGCTGCGGTACGACTCAAGTCCATTGACCCAGTACCACACCATCGCGCTCTTACCCGTGTTGAACAAGTCGTTGGACGCGTGCATCGGGTTTGCCAACATCACTTCGCCGTTCGGAATCACGTGGCTGTTGCGCAGTTGCGTGAAGTAGTTGAAGAAGCTGGTCAGCGTCGGCAAAGTATAACCGACGGCGTTCTGCGTCTTGTTGTACATGGACTGGCCGTACTGGCGAGCCCAATAGTCGAAGTGTTCGGCGTCCTCCGGATCGTCCATCCCGTAAATGCCCAGCTTCGAGTGGATGGTCTTCAAGACGTTTGTGAACTGGGCCCAAGTCCAGTGCGTGCTCATCGTCGCATGGATACCGGCCTTTTTCAGCAACGCTGGATTATAAATGAGTGCGTAGGCGTTAAGGGAGTTAGGAATGCCCCACATCTTTCCATTCAGGATGCCGGAATCAAGAACGCCCTTGCTGATATTCTTCGTATTGATCCCCATCGTGGCCATGTTGGCCAGGGCGCCGCGTTGCGCGAACGCGTTAATGTAGTCGTAGTCCATCTGCATGATGTCCGGAGCGTTCCCGCCCGCCACCATCGTCGTGAGCTTCTGGAAGTAATCGCTGAAACTGCCGTCAAATTCAGGCGTGATCTTGATGTTCGGATGAAGCTTCTCAAAGCCTGCAATGGCCTTTTCCGTCAGTTGATCGCGCGTCGTGTTGCCCCACCAATCGAAGGTAAGATTGATGGTAGGCGCGGCAGCGGCGCTGGCCTGGGCCGATGTGGCGATCAGCGGAGCAATCATGCTTACACCGATGATGGCAGATGCGACAACTCGATTCTTCTTCAAACAAACCCCTCCTATCTATTCTGGAACGTACGATGTGCCTAACCCTTAGCCAAATCGCGCGCTGCGGTGATACAGCGCTTTCAATCATTGGATTGAAGGCTGCGATGGAAGCTGCCCTCACACGGAACCTACTGCATCAGGTCGCGAATGCGGATGATCTTGTTCTGTGCAATGGACGCGTTCACCGCGGCCCCAATCATCATGGCCATTGCGCCCGCATGGCTACCAGCGCTGTGGCCAAGAGCATCCGGTGCGACGTCACGGAATAATTCGTCGCGCAGACGTCGGTCTCCCCCTCCATGCCCCTCACGCACGTACGGCACGTCAAACACTTGAACTCCACCAAACAAGGGGTAAAAGCGGATTTGCAACGTCTGAAACTCCCTCACCTCCTCTAAGCGGCCAACCCGCCAATCCACGGTCTTTCTTATGTCATGGCTGCTACGGCGGCCGAAATCACGCTGTTCCTCTTCCGTAATGAAGCACTCCGGTTCAAACGCCTCAAGCCTTCCCTTCGATCCGTTGAACGCCACCTGCCACCCTTCAAACGACGTGGCGGCCGTGAGACCGTAGTTGAGGATGGCCCCTTTGTCGTAGCGGACCACGGCGGCAAGGGTGTCTTCGATATCGATTCTGTCTGAAAAAACGCATTGGTCTCGGAAGTAACCATCGTAGCCTTCGTTCTCGAGATAGAGTTGGCGCAGCCTGTCGTCGGCTTCCAAATCGAGATAGAACTCGCATTCCTTCGTGATGGGGCAAGTCCGGCACCGCTCACCGTGGCCGGGCTTTCGATCCTGGACGTAATACCTTCGGCTCCCCATTGCCGCGACTTCGGTAGGTTCCATCTCGAGCCACCAATTAAGGAGATCGAAATGATGACTCGCCTTATGAATCGCGAGGCCTCCCGAGTTTCGCTTTTCCGCGTGCCAACGGCGGAAATAGTCCGCACCATGAATGGTGTCGAGGAACCAGCGAAACTCTACCGAATGAATCTCGCCGACGATTCCTTCATGCAGAAGTCGTTTGACCTCCGTCTTGTACGGTGCGTATCGGTAGTTGAACGTGACTTTGAGGCTGCGCCCCGTTTCTTTTTCGGCGTTCAGGATTTCCATGCATTTCTTAGCATCCACCGTCAGTGGCTTCTCGGTGACAACGTCCTTGCCCCGCTTCATGGCCCCGATGATGTACTCGTGATGCAGGGCGTCCTTCGTCGTCACGATGACCACGTCGCAAGGCACGGTGTTGAGCATCTCGTCAAAGTCGGTGAATGCCGGGATGTCCTGCCCAAGCTCACGCTGCGCGGACGCGAGGCGCCCCTCGTTGATGTCGCAAAGCCCCGTCAGATTCGCCACATCAGCGTAATTCTCAATGAGGTCCTTTGCGTACATCGACATTCCTCTGTGTCCTACTCCCACGATGCAGTAATTCTTCTTCACGATTCCCACACTCGATTCTCTAGTGATGATTTCGATTGGCGCGATAGATTCAGTAGAACACGGATGACACGGATGACTCGGGCGGGTACGGATGGCGTTGGGCACGATTCGCCTGCATAATTCGTCCGCGCCTTGCCATCAGTTCAATGACAACGTTGTTATTTTTGCACACAATTAATAATGGATTTCTCGCGACAGCGTGTGACTTGTAAACACAAATATCTAAATCACCACATGTAAAGCGCTTACACTTAGGATACATTGATATCAGGCAATTCGTCAACAGAAAACTAACAACGTTGTTATTTAATTGTGGCAGATCTGTGTCCGGAGACGTGGTATACAATTCCAATAAAGAACCTCGAAGTGTGGTCGCTGGCACATCGTGCCGCCGCCACAGATTTAGGTGAGCAGGGGCAAACCCTAGAGTTGAGGAGCATCAAGGACTTTGATGCCGCCAAATCGTTGGGAGGACGCGTCGAAAAATGGCATCGAGGATCATGTTATCGTTTCGGCCATCGTCGCATGTCCGAAAGCTCGTTTTCAAGCCCATATTTCGCGTTCTTCTTGAACTCCCGTTTGTCTCAGAGGGGGCATGGGTGATACGCACGACGATAAGGGAACGACGTTCCCTAATTTGGACGGCTATCAGGAAATAACGGTACTGCGTTCCCTTGTGACACTGCGGAGCAGGCGCAGTACCCACTGGGGGTACCCAACAAGGCACCTGGCGAGTTGATGAATTCCCATACCGCTTGCAACAACTCCTCCAGGCGCACATTCACATGGTGCTTCGCATATGAATGCGCGATTTTTCACCTCGAAACTGAGCTCTAATATCCGGCAGGGCCTTGTTGCTCGAGAGAGCGGAGGAGGGAACTGGCGACAAGCTCGACAACGGTGCCTGGAACCCCTCAACGCGTGGGCAGAGGCGGGCACAGGTGAGCAGTCGGAAGCGGTCTGGCTCATAAACGCCTTTGATACCGCCAAATTTAGCTCGCTTAGCCGGTTCGAGATACATGAGACTCCCAAGGGACTTATCAGTTCCACCCGCTACCGAAAGTCTCCCCCGCATCTACCCAGCCAGTGGGCATCCTCGCCCCTCCGTTTGCTCCACCGCTATCCATGAACTCCCGAACGAATCCCGCGAATCGGACAACTTCATCAAAAGCGTGTCGGTGATGAACGATGCACGTCCGTGCCGTCGGCAGTATCAAGTCTGAAATGGGGGCTTCCAGCACCGTACCTCTTTGCATTTCTCGACAAGCCGTACTCATTGGCAGAAACGAGACTCCCATATGTTCCACTATCATGTGCAACGTAACCAGCACCTGGCTTACCCGCATTGTCCGCAAGAGCGGTCGTGGACTCACCGTCTGAACATCGTGCAGCAGACCATCCCAGTACTCCGGGTGATTGTGCGTAAAGAGCGGGTATTCAGCCAAGTAGTCCCATGCCGTCTTCCCCGCATGCCAGCCCTGAGAGCCGCCTGCATGCAACGCCGAGCCCGCACCCAGCGGCGTATTCGGTTCCACCGTCTTGCCCGCGTCCACCGTCTTGCCCGCATCCAGCGGCGTATTCGGGACCACGAGGATCACCGGATCGGAATAGAGCAGGTCGCAATAAACGAGCGGATGATGCACCTCCGTGCGAGTGAATCCCACGTCGCACTCGCCGGAAACGATTTTCGACTCGATGTCCTGCGATTCGTACACCTGGATGGAGAACTCCACATCCGGCCTGTCCCTCGTGTACGCCTGGATCCAGCGGGGCAACCAGGTCGTGGCCACCAGAGGCGAGACCGCGATGGTGATGGACACCTCGTAGCCTTGTCGCCAGCGGGCCATCGCTTCGCGGCTTTGATCGAAGGCAGCAAGCATCTGCATCGCAAACGGCAACAGCTTCTTCGCCGCCGGGGTCAACATGACCCCTCTGCCGTTGCGCTCAAACAACTTGCCGCCGAAGATGGATTCGAGTTTCTGAATCTGCATCGTGATGGTCGGTTGCGATAGATGAAGCCGCTGCGCCACGCGATGGAAATTCTCTTCTTCGGCCGCAACGACAAACGTTTCAAGCCAATCCATTTGCATCTCCATCACTCCGATTACGTTTCCATATCAATGTATTCCATGGAATTCATTATACATAATTGATGGTAATGATTATGCTGAGATCAGAACATTGTGTAGGAGGGCGTTCCATGATTGACGCAACAAACGGGCTACAGGGAATCATCGCGGCCGACACCGCCATCAGCATGGTGGACGGCGAAAATGGCCGCCTCGTATATCGCGGGCATTCCGCCCAACAACTCGCACTAAACCATTCGTTTGAGGAAGTCGCACATCTGCTCTGGTACGGACATCTGCCAAGCGAATCAGAACTTTTCGCGTTATCCGAAAAGCTCGACGCCGCGCGGCAGTTGCCGGAGTACGTCGTGCGCATCATCAAGAGTTTGCCGAAGAGCGCAGACATGATGAGCGTGCTGCGTACTGCCGTTTCCGCGATGGACGCCACGTCGTGGCCACCGAGTGTGAACGATGCCATTCGCTTCACGGCTGCGTTCCCTGTCATCATCGCTTGTCGATCCGCTTCCCTCTCCGGTCTCCCCACCCCCGCCCCCAAATCCGATCTTGGCCACGTAGCCAACTACTTGTACATGCTTACCGGGCGCCTGCCCGATATCGCCCACGTTCGGGCCCTGGAAGCCTACCTCATTTTGGCGATGGAGCATGGCATGAATGCGTCGACGTTTGCGGGGAGGGTAGCGGGATCGACAGAAGCGGACCTCGCCTGCTCCCTCACGGCCTCGCTCGGGGCCATGAAGGGGCCGTTGCACGGTGGCGCCCCTTCGCAGGTGATGAGCATGCTTGAGGAAATTGGAAGCGTCGAGAAGGCGGAACCGTGGCTGCGCAGCGCCCTGGAGTCCGGTAAGAAGCTGATGGGCTTCGGGCATCGCGTTTACCGCACGGCGGATCCGCGGGCGAGAGCTCTCAAAACGGTGGTGTCTCATCACGCCGGAGACGATGAGCTATTTCGCTTGGCTACCGAGGTCGAAGATATCGCGACGCGATTGCTTTCCGAGTACAAACCGGGCAGGCACTTGTACGCGAACGTCGAGTTCTGGGCGGCCGTGGTCCTCCAGGCCATTTATCTGCCCAAGCCGCTGTACACCCCCACCTTCTCCGTCGGACGCGTCGTGGGTTGGACGGCACACGCGCTGGAGCAATCCTCCAACAACCGCATCATCCGTCCCCAATCGCGCTATGTCGGCCCTCTGCCCGACGCCGTGGAATAAGACCGCGAGGCGGGCTTCCACCTCGGACAGAAGTCCGGGTGCGAAGCCCGCCCCTGCTTGATAATCCCCTCTCTTCCCCTCCTCGAAAGCCGTTCGCGCCACCATCCCCCGATTCTCGGACGTTCCCTTCCTTATATTTTAAAAGAAACTTCAAATGTCAAAGGCAGGTACCGACGCGCGAGCTTCGTCTTTGAATAGCATAGTGGCAGCGGCAGACAGGGAGGTGGAACCCAGTGGATAACGAAAAAACAGCCACGCATTACCGGACCACTTTCGTGTTCCTTGCTTGCTTCATATTGATGCATGGACTTTTCGGTGAAGATGTTCTGAAACACAAGGCACTTACGTTTGTGGACACAGCCACACGGGTGCTGGTACTGAATTTCATTTATGTAATGCCAATTATCAAATGACACCATTCGCGTCGGGCGTCTTAGGAAACGTGAACGTCCGACAGTCCACCGTTCTCTTTGTTCAATAATAAACCTTGAACTCTTAAATCCGATGGCATGAGCGGATGATTACGAATCAGTGTGACACTGGTTTGTATTCCGTCGATTATGGTCCCGCTGCCTCCTAGCCACTCATTGAAAGTGGTACGGGTAAATTCCGGTGTGCAATGTTTAAAAAGGAAGTCAATCGTCTCGATTTTTTCCTCGATTTCTGCCTGTGCATATATATTGCTTCGCAAATCGTACCGATGATCATCCGATGTACCAACCACGAAAATTTCCTCAACGTTTTCTTGATACACAGCCAGGATGATTGCCCGCATGAGATCACCGTAGGGTTGGGAAATTTCCGGTCCGTAAACTTGCATAGTCAGCATATTTTCCGGACTGATGTTGGTCGCCTGTTGTATTAACCGTGGCAATTCTTGATCCATTCCGATGACAAATAGAGCTTTTTTCTCCCGGTTGAAATACATGGAGCCACGCCTCCTCTGAATTTCGCTTGAGTGCCTCTACGCTTGTTGGAATCCGACGTTTTATGAGAAAGTGCTTGACAAATCGCTTGAAAGCCGGAAAACCATGACCCGCTCTCCGGTCCGTGTGCTAAGATCGGTGTGAAAACTTACAACATCAAGATCGGTAATGTTGCGAACCATCTCCTTCAGATCCTCGATACCGGATTCCACTAGACTTGTTCGCGTGTTCTTAATCGACAGTAACCCCTCTTTATCCTTGCAAAGGGAATATTCTGCGGGCGTTAAGATGCCACGCAAGGTGACAATGATCATATCCCGTAAGATGTCTGACTTTACCTGAAGCGAGCCACGCCCCAGGTAATCTTTCTCCCATTGCGTTAAAGCTCTGCTAATTTCGGACTCAATCGTGCCTTTTGATTTAGTCATAAATTCCCTACCTTGTGCGTTCATACTTGGACCAAGTCTCCCAACGGCCTTTCGGATCAATGGTGGCCAGCCGAATCCATCCATTTTGAACCTTTTGGCAAAATTCCGGATCGCTATCCATGAGTCGCTCTACATAGTCATTTGGTGCCTGGATGATCACCAGTAACCGTAAAGGCGCATGATAAAAGTCTTCGTCGGATTTCATGACGGACTGTCGGGGAAGTCCGAGCAATAAATCGCTCGCGTTCCCCTGCATCACGCCAAACCCTGCTGTCACTGTCTGTGTGGCTTTATTACCGCTACCATAAAAGTGCGGTGCAACAGTCGATGCATAATACTGCAGGTTTATCCATTCAGCCACCGTCGCCGGACCTGAGATGATGTTAGAAAGGAGAGCACCGTCAGTATCGTCTTTCCAGTCATAGGTGTGTAAGAAGACTCTCCCATCTAAATTGCACTCCTTGGTAAGTTGGCGGGTGCCAATGATAAAGGCGGCGTTGCGCGCCAGGCCCCATTCCGGACGCACTTCACTCCAATCTTCCGCTAACCGTTGCACTTCATTCTTCGGTTTTTTGCAATGAAGACCCGTATGGGGCAACCGCGATAATTGTTCTAAGTTTACCTGTTCACTTATCCCTGGCAAGGCCTCCTGAATTTGGTCAAATGCTTTTCGAGCTGCTGCTGAAAGTTCGGGGACGTAAAGCCAACATAATTCATTGACCGTCGTGATGTGCTCGGCCGCTACAAATGCCGTATCTTCTGGGATAACGATGCCTTCCTTCGCAAGAGCTTGCCTCACTTGTGCTTGGTTACACAAAGTGGCCAAAACCCGCGCGTTGATCCCCCCTGACGCCCCTCCACAAGCTCCGCAATGTAACGCGGAGGCATACGCATTGTTCGTAGTGTGACTCGCGTGCCCGCAAATGACTACTAATGGCGCGAAGTCCTTTATCAAATCCATCATTTTGAGTGCCTGCCGTACATAACGCAGTTTTTGTTGTTCGGTGAAACCCATCGGTAATTCCGATTCCGAAGGCACGTAGTCAAGCGAAAGTTCCGTCGAAGGTTTTTGCAGCCATCCATTTCTTAGTTGCCGAAGGGCCCGTCCGGCTTTCCGCGGGACAAAGCTGTGAGCCAACATCTGCAGGCTGAGCCATGGACCGCTTACTTCTGGCAACAATAAGCTGGTCAAGATGTTGTGTTTCATCACTTGAAACGTGTTCTTGACCGCATGTGCTGCTAGTCGGCGCTGTTGATAGGATTCAAAATTAACCCGCGACGCTAATTCCTGTACTCTGTGTTGAGGATTGAGTATCACCGGCAAAGACGCGTGACTACGTTTAGTGCCAAGTTCGCGCGTCTCAATTGGCAGCCCGAAAAAACCCGCAACACCAAACGTCTCATAAGGACCTGCTTTTTCAAGGGCACGACGAAAAGGCTCTGAACGTGTATCAATACAAAATGCGAATTGTGCCGAGACAGGTCTTTGCGTATGGGATATCGACGGCTTCGGGATGATCTTTTCTCGTAACCGTTCTTCATAGGTTTGTTCCCAAGCTTCCAGCCAAAGCTGACGACGAACCAAGTCGTCAAAGCGATGGGCAAGCGTCAGGCGCGCTTTTTGCTCCGTAGCGGGCAATTGCGACCAGGATTCTATCGGAAAATCCCCCCAATGAGCCCACGCCGCAATCAGTCGAATAAGAAATGACGATTCTTGTGGTTGTTGTTTAGGTAAGGGCAAATAGGGTTTCATCAACACCCATTCCATACTAACTCGGACAGCCAAATACTCCGTTAGAGTTTGCTGCGAGTGCCAAAGCATCATTCCTGCCCAACCCGGCAAGGACAGTAAATGCGCCTCAAGATACTCCTTAACTTGGGACGG
>JAJZAV010000156.1 GCA_021799255.1 Bacillota bacterium | reverse complement strand
CTCGCTGAGCAGAACCTTGAATCACGGCAGTGATGGGTCTTGCCAGATGAAAAGACGACTTACTCTCGTCGCAAACACAAAAACGACCCAATAAGGGTCGTTTTGCAGTCATTCGCGAGCTTATTTTGCTGCTTGGAGGTTGTTAAACCGACGAGTCATACGAGACTTCCGACGACTTGCTTGGTTGCGGTGAATGATTCCCTTAGTAGCGGCTTTATCCAAAGCGCGGGTCGCGATCTTCAGCGCTACGCCAGCACTTTGTGCATCATTCGTTGCCATGGCCACCTCAAACTTCTTCAGCGTGGTGCGCAGGGAGGACTTGAGCGACGCGTTGCGCAAGGTGCGCTTCACGGCAATGTGTACGCGTTTCTCCGCCGACTTGATGTTTGGCACGGTCTCACCTCCTCGTCACTAGAGCGTTTGGGCATATCCGGAAACAACCGCCCATCCACCAATAAAGTTCCACAATGGGGCATACTCGTTTTATTCTCCGAGTGATCCGTGGGCTAGTACGCATTACGGTTATCCCGTCGTTGCAGACAAACGACAGTGTATCACAGCATGGGCAAAGACTGCAATAGAAATCAAGAACAACCGTCCTTTGGACGGTAATGACGGAGGGGTTTCGGTTGGATAGTCGCATGTCATCACTTGTTCACCACTTCGCTGACCTTCATCCTGATGATGTTTCAACAAGGGATGTCGCTTCGCAACTTGAGGAATCCGATTCACCTCGGACCGACCTCGCCATCGAAGCGCATGAACTGGCAACCCGTAACTCTTCTCCGTCGGGAGTTGAAGTGTCGACGGAGGACTTTGAAGGCGGCATTCACGTGTCGCGCGTCCACGTGCGAACGGAAAAAGGTGCGAAGGCAATCGGAAAGAAAAAGGGACGATACGTGACATTCGAAGTCCCGGGGCTACGCCGCAGAGATCCGGATTTGCAACAGAGCGTCGCGGAGAGATTCGGCAAGGAAATTGAGGACTTCCTGAATTTGGGCCCTGATTCTTCCGTGCTAGTCGTGGGACTAGGAAATTCCAGCGTCACCCCGGACTCGTTAGGGCCATCAGTGGTGAAGCAACTCTTCGTGACGCGCCATTTGTTTCGCTATATGCCCGAAGTCTTAAACGAAGGATGCCGGACGGTGTCGGCCGTATCTCCTGGGGTGCTCGGCGTAACGGGCATTGAAACGGGCGAGATTGTTCAAGGGATTGTCGAGCACGTGAAGCCAGACGCTGTCATTGCCGTGGATGCGCTGGCGGCAAGGGCCTTGAATCGCGTGAATACGACCATTCAGATTGCCGACACGGGAATTCAGCCCGGATCTGGGGTGGGGAACCGGAGAAAGGCCCTTGATAAGGAAACGTTGGGGGTTCCCTGCTTCGCCATCGGGGTTCCGACGGTAGTGGAGGCTGCAACGATTGCGAACGACTCCATTGAGCTCGTTCTCGCGCAACTGAAGCAAGCCGTACCGGATAACGCGGCGACAAAGATCTTCGATCACTTCTCGCCCACCGAGAAGTGGCAGATGATCCGAGAACTCCTCGAGCCCATCGGGGATAATCTCATGGTCACACCGAAAGAGATTGACGAGTTCATCGACGACATCGCGCGCGTAGTGGCAAAAGGGCTGAACTTTGCTTTGCACCCCGGGCTGTCGCTCGACGACGTCGACGTGTTCACTCATTAGGAAAAGCGTCGCGCTTGTCGTTCGGGATTACTAAACGAGCGACACGTCTACAATGAGCCGGCCGCGTAGGAATGCGAATAGGACAGAACGCGGCTGACGTAGTTTTGCGTTTCCGGGTACGGCGGGACTCCGCCGTACTCCTCGACGGCTCCGGGACCCGCGTTGTAAGCCGCTAAGGCCAAAGGAACGTCCCCGTTATAACGATTGATCAGACTGCCGAGGTATCGGGTTCCGGCGTCGATGTTGCCAACCACGTCGAATGGATTACTTAGCCCCATTTCCTTCGCGGTGTTCGGCATCAACTGCATCAACCCCATGGCCCCGGCAGGGCTTACGGCGTTCGGATTCATGCCGGATTCCTGCTCAATTACGCCACGGATGAGCGAAGACGGCACTCCGTATTTGGCGGAAGCGGCCGACACGGCCTGTTGAACCTGGAAGTTAAGCGGATCCGACGGGTTGAGGTAAGAGGTGGGGATGGCCGGGATGAATTCGCTAGTCGGTAGATTGCCCACCGGATTATTCGACGGAGGCAGGAACGGGGACGAGGCCCCATTGGTGCTAAGGGGGTTCGACAAGGTGCTCGTCGAGGGATTACCCCCTAGGCCTAGGGCCGACGAGCCTGACAACTCGGATGCCAACAGTGAGGCCAATAAAGATGATGCACTGGAACCCGCCTGCGCTCCGGTTAGAGGGTTCTGCAAGCCGCTGGTCAGCCCGGTACTGCCCGTGAGTCCTGCCGTGCCAGTGAGCCCGGGTAAGGGCAATGCGGACTCCATCGTCATGGCGAGCCACTCTGCGGTGGTGGGCGATAGGTTGCCTGCGATGGAGGGATTCGCAAGCAGCGCGCCTGCGGACGACAACCCGGAATTCGTCGCCGATAAACCAGCGTTGCTAAGAGTCGATTGCTCCTGTTCTAGTTGCATGAGAGCGAGCAATTCTAGCATAAAATCCGTCTGACTCGTAGAAGGATTTGCGTTCTTTATAGAGCCCGTCACATATGAATTGGGCACGTTGGTGCGGTTTGAGGCGGCGAATCCGGCGCGGGTCGTTGTTGCATCCGCAGCCTTGGAATCAAGCGGATTCACGAGAAATACCCTCCTTGGCAAAAACTAGTAATCCATGTGAGAATCGGCGTACCCGCAAGGATTGATTCCTCAACGAATTTCTAAGAACCAATTCTACAATTCTACGAAGCGAATTGTAATTCTAGCCAATCATATCACAGTGCAGTGGGATATTCGTAGGGGGCGATTCATATACATCGTCAGTGACAGGACGGACCCGAGCGAAGTCGCGTTGACGGGTCCGCGACACTGGGAATCTTACCTTGGACGGGGTGTGATTGACGATGGATCATTCGGTAGCACTCATCCGATTCTGGTTGAAGCGGGGCTTGGCGATGGGGCTTTTTATCGCGCTGCTTCTCGGCGCCAGCGCGACGGCGTTTTACGCGCTGGCGGCGGGTATTACGGCTCTCTCCGGGTTTTCGGCGAGCGCCGTAAACGCCGCACCAACGACGTTCATCACCCCCTCGGCTGTACCCGTCACGAGCGTCCCCGCTACCGCGAACAATGGCGGACCCGCCGTGTCCGCCGCAAATTCGACGCCTGTATCTCAGCCCTCGGCCACATCGACTGCAACGTCCGCTCTGACCACCAATCTTGCTTCGAATTCGGTGACGGCCGCCATTGATGGCGGTGGGTTTGTCCTTGGGAACAGAATTGAACAAAGCGTAGGCAGCGTCCTCGGCGGCGTTCTTAGCACGCTGTTTTTAGATAGGAGCACGGGCACGTCACAGTCAACCGGAGGCCCGAGTGTCCAAACCAGCTCGGCAACTGCCCCGTAATCTCGCCATCACGGCTGCGCTCCGAATCGAAGTCGCGTCGCTTGTGTGGGTGGGCGTGGAGGCGGTGGTCGGCCCCGCCTTGGCAGCGATGACCAACAGCTTGGCGATGTCCGCGTTCAGCTTTGATAGCGGTGTGGAGTTTATCTCCGGTCTCGTAGTGCTAAGTCGAATATGGCGCGAATTTCAAGTCGGACACGGCGAAGAAGTCCGGCGACTGGAGCGGTTCTCTTCCGCCATCGTGGCCGCCTGTTTATTCGCGCTCGCTCTGTATATCTCGTTCAAGTCTGGACAGGCTTTGGCCACGCGCTCCCTTCCCGTTCCGAGCACATGGGCCATCCTGCTCGCCTTGACATCCTGCATCATCACGCCCTATTTGGCCATGAGAAAGCATCGCCTAGGGTGCTTGCTGCACTCCCACGCTCTGATTGGCGATGCCGCCTGCGGGTTCACTTGCGCCTACATGGCGTTCACCCTACTGTTCGGACTCCTCGTCGAGAGGTGGTTTGGCTGGTGGTGGATGGATCCCGTCGCGGCCGTCGGGATCCTCTACTTCGTGATTGAAGAGGCGATGGAATCCGCCAGGGCGGCTTTGACCGGGGAAGCGCACCAACATTAAGCATCGATAGTAAGCACCTGCATTCAACACTTCCAAATTGCATCCACTTGGCGCTAGGCGGACAGCAAAGGGGGCCAGATAGTCGCCTCCACGGCAGCTTTGTCTTTCGGCATCCTAGGAACACTCGTGTTATGGTATAATCCAACCTAGATTTCTATTGGCTCGCCGCGCAACGATGCGCGGCTACTTTCATGATGCCCGCACTGGCCGCGCGTTGGCTTGGGTTACGCATGAACGGTTGTTATCGTTATTCGAGGGAGGACGCATCGCGCGTGCATGAGAGGCAGCAGAAAATCCGAAATTTCTCCATCATCGCTCATATCGATCACGGTAAGTCAACCCTCGCCGACCGCATCCTGGAGCAAACGGGTACGGTGTCCGAGCGGGATATGCAAAACCAACTGCTCGACCAGATGGACTTGGAGCGAGAGCGGGGCATTACCATTAAGTTGCAGGCCGTTCGGCTGTACTACAAGGCGAAGGATGGCATCGAGTACGAATTGAATCTTATCGACACTCCTGGACATGTCGATTTCACGTACGAAGTGTCGCGTAGCTTAGCGGCGTGCGAAGGGGCTTTGCTCGTCGTGGACGCGGCCCAAGGAATTGAGGCCCAAACGCTCGCGAACGTATATCTGGCGCTGGAGAACGACCTCGAAATCCTTCCTGTAATTAACAAAATCGATTTGCCGAGCGCCGAGCCCCAGCGCGTGAAGCAAGAAATCGAGGACATCATCGGACTCGACGCGAGCGACGCCGTGTTGGCTTCCGCCAAGGCAGGCATCGGAATCGAGGACATCCTCGAGCAGATTGTGAAAAAAGTCCCGCCTCCGCAGGGGGACGAGACCGCACCGCTCCGAGCCCTCATCTTCGACTCGCACTACGATGCGTACCGCGGGGTCATCGTGTACGTGAGGATTGTGGACGGAGAGGTAAAAGCGGGATCGCACATCCGGATGATGGCAACTGGAGCCGAATTCGAGGTGACGGAAGTGGGGGTTTTCCGGCCGCGGATGACGCCTACGGACAGCCTTGCGGCCGGCGAAGTCGGATTCATCGCGGCAAGCATCAAGAACGTGCGAGACGCCCGCGTTGGCGACACGGTGACGGAGGCGGACAGGAGAACAGCAGCTCCGCTGCCCGGCTATCGTAAGGTCGTGCCTATGGTGTTTTGCGGGATGTACCCGGTGGACAGCAACGAGTACCACGACTTGCGCGAAGCCCTCGAAAAGCTGGAACTGAACGACGCCGCGCTGTCGTACGAGCCAGAGACGTCGTCGGCGCTCGGCTTTGGGTTTCGGTGCGGTTTCTTGGGGCTGCTCCACATGGAGATCATTCAGGAGCGGTTGGAACGAGAATACGACCTCACGCTCATCACGACGGCACCGTCGGTCGTGTACCACGTCTACAAGACGGACGGGACCATGACGGCGATTGACAACCCGAGCGAGATGCCGCCCGCGGATCGCATTGAAAGAATTGAAGAACCGTACGTCAAGGCGTCTATCATCGTGCCGAAGGACTTCGTGGGGGCCGTGATGGAGCTGTCACAGGAAAAGCGCGGGCAATTCCAAGACATGCAGTATCTCGACGAGACGCGCACAACCATTGTGTACCTGCTCCCGCTCTCGGAAATCGTGTACGACTTCTTCGACCGGCTCAAGTCGTCCACGCGCGGGTACGCGTCGTTTGACTATGAATTGGTTGGGTATCAGCCATCAGCTCTGGTGAAACTCGATGTATTGCTCAACGGGGAAATCGTCGACGCGCTGTCCTTCATCGTCCACAAAGACAAGGCGTACGTCCGAGGGCGCACCATCTGCGAAAAACTGAAAGACCTCATTCCTCGGCAGATGTTTGAGGTCCCGGTGCAGGCGGCAATCGGCAATCGGGTCGTTGCCCGCGAAACCATTAAGGCGATGCGCAAGAACGTACTCGCGAAATGCTACGGCGGCGACATTTCGCGCAAACGCAAGCTGCTCGAAAAGCAAAAGGAAGGGAAAAAGCGCATGAAGCAAGTGGGCAACGTCGAGGTTCCGCAAGAGGCCTTCATGGCTGTGCTCAAAATCGAATGAAAAGCGAACATGGGTCGGCTCTTGCGGCCACCGCCGGGTTCACGGATCCGACATCGCTGTACGTTCACATCCCGTTTTGCGGGAGCCGTTGCCATTATTGTGATTTCACTACGTTTGTCGCCCCGCGTTCGGTTATGGATGGGTACGTCGAGGATCTGAAGAGGGAGTTGGCGATGGTCTCCTCCCTGACGTCAAAGCCCCTTCGCACTGTCTTCTTTGGCGGAGGCACGCCGACCGCGCTTGATTCCGAGCAACTTGCCCTTGTGCTGTCGGCCGTGACCGAGGCGTTTGACGTTGAACCGACCGCGGAATGGACCGTCGAAGCCAACCCTGGGACGGTAAACGAGGAAAAATTGTCGGTCTTACGCGAGCGCGGGGTGAACCGACTCAGCTTCGGTGCACAGACGTTTGAGGATAGGTTGCTGCTTGCCATCGGCAGATCGCACGACAGCGAGACGATTGAGTCGTCGGTGCAACTGGCTCAGTCCCGAGGGTTTACACGCATCAACCTCGACCTGATGTTCGGACTGCCAGAGCAGTCCCTGGACGACGTAAGAGAAGCCCTAAACCGAGTGGTACAGCTCGGCGTACATCATGTATCGGCGTACTGGCTCAAGGTGGAGCCAGGCACACCGTTCCATCAGTGGCGGGAGGCCGGCCTCTTGCCGCTGCCCGGCGAGGACGCGGAAGCGGACATGTACCACCTCGTGCGCGAGACGCTAAAGCAGGCCGGGTTTCATCACTACGAGGTCAGCAACTTCGCGACCGAAGGCGAGATGGCCGAGCACAACCTCGTGTATTGGCGCAACGAGCCCTACTTGGCGGCCGGGGTGGGCGCTCACGGATACGTGAACGGTACTCGGTACGAAAATCACCGCGTTTTGCAGCGTTATTCGGCGGATCTGATGAAGGGGACGAGACCGGTTCTTGAGACGAACCAAGTGGATGCCCATGAGGCCATGGAGGACACCATGATGCTCGGCCTGCGTTTGTCCGAAGGGGTTTCAAAGAGACGTTTTCTTAAGCGGCATGGCAAGTCGATGGAAGCGGTGTTTGGAGAGGCGATTGACTGGGGATTGCGAAACTCGCTCCTGACCTGGGATCAAGACTCCATTCGGCTCACGGATAGGGCGTGGCCCATCGCCAATGTCGTTTTCGAGAAGTTTGTCGAATAAACCGGGGACTCTCTGGCAAGCGATCACTCGACTTTGCACGCGAAACCCTCGCGAAATTGGCTTAAATATCAAGATCTCGGTGTTTGCAAATTGACTTTTCCCATAGCCCTTGGTATTGTCATCTTATGCATTAGCACTCATGCATACCGAGTGCTAACAAGAGGCACAACGGATAGAGGCACAACGGATGTTGTCCGTGCAGCATGCCTATGTGCCGACAGGGAAGGGGGATCTCGCCTGTGTTGACGGATCGACAAAAGATCATTTTGAGCGCCATCGTAGAAGATTACGTTCAGTCGGCAGAACCCGTCGGATCCAGAGCGCTGTCCAAACAGATGCGAATTCCGCTCAGTCCTGCCACGATTCGAAATGAGATGTCGGACCTCGAGCAACTCGGCCTGCTGGATCAGCCGCATACCTCTTCGGGACGAGTGCCTTCACAAAAAGGATATCGGTTTTACGTTGACAATTTGTTGCAAACGACGGCTCTAGATCAGAAAACCGTGGTTGCTCTTCGGGACGTGTACGCACAGCGCATCGTCGAAGTGGAACGAATGATTCAGCAGACCTCTCAGATTTTGTCTGAGTTGACTCAATATACATCCTTAGTTCAGGTGCCGACGTTACGGGAAGGGAAAATTAAGCACGTCGAGCTGATTCCTATTGGGAACGGAGCCGCGGTGGCGATTTTGGTCACGGACACGGGGCACGTGGAAAACCGGCACGTCAAACTCGACGAGCAAATTTCGGCCGACGAACTCGTAGCGATGGTAAACCTTCTGAACTCCCGGCTGAAAGATGTTCCCGTAAGCAGGGTGAAATCCCACTTGTATCGCGAGATTGCGCGCGAGATGTCGGTTGCGCTGGAGCACTACGAGGACGCAATCAGCGTTCTGGACGAACTGTTAAAGGATAACGGCAAGACGGACGACAAAGTCTTTGTCGGGGGGACGACGAACATGTTGACCCAACCCGAGTTTCGCGATGTGGAGAAGGCCCGCCCCGTCTTGGAGTTTCTGGAACATGGCAGCCAACTGCAGAAGGTGCTTCCGAGATTCGAATCCGGAGGCATGCACGTGCGCATTGGCGTGGAGAACGATTTTCCCCTGTTGCACGATTGCACGGTGATTTCGGCCACGTATTCGATTGGGCAAACGCCAATCGGGAGCATTGGGCTTTTGGGCCCGACGCGGATGGACTACGCAAGGGTGATGAGGATTGTCGAGTATGTTGCCAAGTCTCTCTCGAGAGCCATAACCGAGGCCAAGGGAGGATAACAGGCCCCCCCCTTGGGGTTGACAGTCTATGGCGAGCTCGTGCGGGTTTCGTCAAGCGGCCGTCCCTGGTGGACAGAGATGACGTGAAGGAGGATATATCTTGGCGCGCGGTGATAGGCAAAAGGACAAAGCGTTCGTGTCCTCGGATGTTCGTGAGGAGAACCATGAAGCAGAGAATCGGGATGTAAACGATGTAAACGGCGCGACGGTCGACTCGTCTCGGGTAAACGACGCCAACGGACACAATCAAAGCGAGGCGGGTCAAGACATACAGGAGGCTCCTCAGGACCTAGATTCCTCGAGAGAGTTCGAGCTGAAGGCGGAATTGGACGACGTGCGAACGCAATTGTTGCGGGTCCATGCCGATTTCGACAATTTCCGCAAGCGCACTCGCCAAGAGAAAGAGGACCTTCAGAAATACGCAACCAAAAAGTTGCTGGGTGACTTGCTCCCCATT
>JAJZAV010000155.1 GCA_021799255.1 Bacillota bacterium | reverse complement strand
CATCCTGACGAATGACGGCGCGACCAACTTTCGTCTGCTCCACGCTCCCGTCGGCAATCCGTCGCAAAAGGCCGAATTGTTTCCGTACGACGAGGCGCGCTACCTCGAAGGTCTGCACCCGTTCCAAACCGCCCTGCTCATCTCGGGCCGACAGGACGGGATGACGCAGGTCTGGACGTACCGAGACGGGGCCCTAGATAGGATCGATTTCGACGACACCGTCTACACCGTCCACGTTGGCGCGAACCGAGCGTATGACGTCGACGAGGTGTTGCTGCAGTACGAGTCCTATCTGCGCCCCCGCACCACGTACGGGTTTAACCTGTCGACACGAGCCAGGACCGTTTTACAAATCGCGCCGGTAGCCGGCAACTTTGATGCAAGTGACTACCACCAGGAACGCCTATGGGCGACCGCAGAGGACGGGACGCTCGTCCCCATGCTGGCCGTGTACAAACGCGATGCCCTCCAGAGTGGACCAGCCCCGCTCATTCTGGACGGATACGGCAGCTATGGATTTTCGCTCGATCCGCATTTTCAACCGATACTCCTCCCCCTCCTGGATCTCGGGGTGGTTCACGTCACCGCGCAGATTCGCGGTGGATCCGAGATGGGACATAGCTGGTACGAGGACGGGAAGCTGTTTCACAAGCGCAACACATTCACGGACTTTATCTCCGTCGCGAAGGACCTCATAGAACGCGGGTACACCTCGTCCGAGACGTTAGCGGCCACGGGGCGCAGCGCCGGTGGACTGCTCATCGGGGCCGTCGCCAACTTGTCCGAGGGCCTATTCCAGGTGCTGATGGCCGGCGTGCCGTTCGTCGATGTAGTCACCACGATGCTCGACGCCACCATCCCACTGACCAGCCTCGAGTGGGACGAATGGGGCAACCCGGCCGAGCCCGATTACTACGCGTACATGAAGTCGTACAGCCCTTACGACAACGTCACGCCGAAGGACTATCCGCACATGCTGGTTACGACGGGCTTAAACGATCCCCGCGTCGCCTACTGGGAGCCTGCCAAATGGGTCGCGCGGCTGCGAGCGACGAAGACGGACGATAATCAGCTGATTATGAAGACGCATATGGGGGCGGGCCACTTCGGATCGTCAGGACGGTTCAACCACATTCGGGAATTAGCAGAAAACTACGCGTTCCTCCTCGACAAGATTGGCGTGCAGATCCCGAGCGCATCTACACAAGCCTAAGATGAAGTGTCGAAAGGGCTGCAACCTCAGGAGAGAAATGCAGCCCTTTCCCTTATCGAACCAGCCCTCTGCCGTTCCTTTGTAGTTGCGTTTCTAAATGTACTGGATAGATAGACCTGGATAATACATGCCGAGGACGTTCGGGAAGGTCAACCTCGCCGTTCTCCCCCAATACTCGGATCCCCACTGGGCCATCATGTTGGAACCGACGAAAGCCCAGTTTGGGTTGTTGGGTATCCCCGCCCTGTAGTTCAACTGGGTGACGTCGCCCGTCGCAGGGACATATACAATATTCCAGGTGCTGAGTACAGCCTGATTCGTGATGGTTGTGCCGCTGAGGTACTTGAACTGTTGATAGTTCGTCGTATTGTCCACGTCGTACGTCCACCCGCCCGTTGAGACCGGATGAAGCGTGTGGTACCAAGCGAACATTTTAATGGCGATTGCGCCCGCCCGCAGAGTCTGTGCGTTCCAGGACGGCATCCATTCGTTCGGTAAAACATCTTCGCAGTACTCTTGAAATCCGAGGGTCTGGACGTAAGCGATGGGAGCCAAGGGATCGTTGTTTGGCCGAATCGCGACTCGAATCACCGAAGGCATCGGCGTATTGTAAACGGTCTGGGCCTCGACCATCCCATGATTCGGATATGCCATAAAGCCCGCACTGACGACCCCCATGATCATGGCCCGAACGAGGGACTTGGTCGACCTTCGCATTCCTTACACCTCCTGCTATTGTTTCTTGGTGTCGGGGCCCCACGGCGCGTAGCCTTGTTCGCCGGGAACCGGGGCCTGCCGAACGAGTCCGACCTTTTGTGCGTAGGCGTCGATGAGGACAGCGAGATCGTGCCGATGAAGATTGCCCAGGAAAGCCAAGGGCTCGTTGCGCTGGTTCGCACGAAGGGGATTCAGAATGATGGGTTGCACCGTGTTCGCCGTGATGGGCACCTCAAACACGACCGCCTCGTTGTACCCTTTAGCGACGGCGATGGCCGTCACGGTGTCCATGGCACGCACCGCTTCGAACCGCTTGTCGGGCTTGAGTGGGAGGGATACCCGCCACTCCCCATTTGAGTTGGAAACCCCCTGTGCCAAGACGTCGCCATCGTCACCGATGACGATGATTCGGGCTCCGACAACCCTCACCGTTGCCCGCGATCCGATTCGAAAGTCGATGGTCCCCACCTGTGAAGACGTGGGGCGCTCCGCCGCTGCGGCCTTGGTCGGCAGAAAACCCGCCGTGACCAGGGCAGCCGCCGTGACCAACGCCGTCCCTGCTATGGACGTTCGAGACTGCACGCGAATTCCTCCCTCGCATCCCTCATTTAGGTATTTCGTATAATGCCCCATGACACTCCGAATCCATGCAGTGGGTACCGAAATTGGCCTCCAAAAATCACCGTTTGGAGTGACGCTGGCAGGATGAATGAAATCTAGAGCGAAGTGGGTTGTTGCGGTTGTCACACTTTCGCGCGCTGCTTCGTCTATCGAAAGGAATCCCGGAATTCATAACGAAATGAGGACGGATCTATATGAACTCAAAGGCTCGAGCGACTCTCTGTATCATGGCCGGCATCACGGTTGGGCCCGCCCTCCTCGCAAACGTGAGCTTTGCGAGCCCGTTGTCCACCAGAGGTGCACAGCAGAATCCAGCAAACGGCACGCATCGGGCAGCGATGGCCCAGGTGGCTGCCCCAAAATACGGTTGGTCGTATGTCAACTTAAGTAAAACGTTTGGCTCCGGAACGTTGATTTCCGGGCTGTCGACAAACAAGCAAGGCGTCACCATCACGGTGACGAAGCCTGCATTTGACAACGCCAACGACTCGTATCAGTCAGCCGAATATAATATCGCCACGGCAAGGCTCGGCAAGGCGCACCAAACGACCGCGGCGAAGGGCTACAATGGCCCCATCTCCCTCAAGTGGGTGAACCCATACAGCTCAAAAACTTTGCAGCAGGCGACGATAGTCTCGGGCAACAAGGTGATGGCCGCCTGGCCCAAGTCGGTTCCCGCTTACGGAGATTTTTCGCAAACTGAGGCTTATGGCGCCGTCGACAACCAGATCATCGGCCAATCGGGAGATTGGCTGTGGATAGCCCTCAAAGGCCCCGCAAATCGGCCCGTATCGCTGCCGGTATATTATCTTTTTCGGAACTGGGACCGACTCTTGGCGGTCAATCTTAAGACGGACGCCTATCGCCTCTTTACCATTCCTCCCCTGACGGCCCAAAACGCCGTGACGGACGTGTCCAACACCCCCCCCGCCTTCGCCACGGACGGCAAGCAGGTTTACGTGGGTTTGTCCGACTGGGTGGGCGCGTTCCCCGCGGATCCCTCGTCGATTGCTGCGCCTGCCACATCAGGGTCACCTGCATCAGGGTTGCCCAAGTCCGGAGCGTCGGCCTCGGGGTCGTCCGCCGCCGAGGGGACAACCTCTGCGACGTCAACCAACGTCTGGTCCATCGCGCTCCCGACCCCAATCCTGCGTCCGGTTCCGATGGCGACGCTCGAGTCGCGCTTTACGCTGGCAGAGACCGAGTTCTCCGCCGCGGTCCGGCAGGAAGCCGGTAGCATCGCTTACCTGTGGGATCACTACGTGATGAAGAAAAACGTGCCAGGGGTTAGTGGAACCACGACGTCGTGGATGTCGGACGGCGCGTACATCAACCACGGATACGTTCCGAGCGGAATGCTCTACGGCGCGCAGTTCCCGACTGTGAAGGGAACGGAGCAAGCGAAGATCCAGACGGAGCTGATTACAGAGCTTCAGATCATCGGGAAGAATCCGTTGCCATCCTCGATCTACACGTTGGACACGCCGCAGAAAGAACGTAAGTATTTCCATGGACGACCACCCGCGTCCCTTCCCGGATACCAAATTCGTGGGAACCTCTACGTGCCAGACGGGGCCACCTGGCCTTTGCCGTCCGCATACCGCACATACGCAAACGTCTTTACATCCATCGGCCCGCTCTTGGCACAAAGATCGCCTTATCCAGTATTTCTTCCAGTTCCAAGCAGCATCGTGAGCCTATCGCAGGATTACGCGGACGTGAACTATTCGGTTGGAAACGCTGGCTATTCCATCTCTGTGTACGCGGGCAACAAGCTGCCGGCAAATTCTCCGTCCATCCTCGCCGGAGAAGCCAACACGGACTTCACGCTCGATGCTCAGGCGGCCAACAGACCTCTCAGCATCGACTACCGCTGGAATATGAACGTCGCCATCAAGGGGGCCAAAGTGACGAAGGAGAACTTGGGCCACGGAATTGTTGGCACTCTGTACACAAAAGCGAAAACGTCGACGCAACCCGCAGTACAGAGCATCGCGTGGAAAGAGGACGGTTGGACTTGGGGAATTGAGAGCAGCTATGTGAGCGGTGGTCTGCTGGGTCAAGCCAGACAAGAGGTGGGATCCCTCTTGGGCGAGCCGATGCCGACGCCATCGGGAGAAGGCGTCTTTAGCACCGGATCGGACGCGCCGTCCCAAGTGGACTTCACGTGGCAGAACGCCCGCTACGCCCTTTATTCCACCGGTTGGCGCGCACCGCAAATCGCCGCCACGATGGTGAATCTGTCGAGCTATTAACAGCAAACAGGGCGGGGCATCCCTTCGGGTGCCCCGCCCTCATTTGAATGATTCGACGTCCTCAGTCTTGCAAAATCGCTCCCGTGTTTGCGGAAGTGACCAACTTCGCGTAGCGGGAAAGCCAACCGCGCTGCACGAGCGGCTCCGGAGCCTTCCAGTCGGCCATCCGAGCCTTGATTTCCTCATCCGACAGCTTGACTTCGAGCACCCTGTCGTCCGTGTCAATCACGACGATGTCACCCTCGCGCAGCGCAGCGAGCGGTCCACCAGCCGCCGCCTCCGGCGAGATGTGCCCAATGCTGATTCCCCGGGTCGCGCCCGAAAACCGTCCGTCCGTGATGAGCGCGACATCGGCGCCGAGCCCCATGCCCGAGATGGCCGCCGTCGGTGCCAGCATCTCCGGCATGCCGGGACCGCCCTTCGGGCCCTCGTAACGGATGACCACGACGTCGCCCTTCTTGACTTTGCCCGCCATGATTCCCTGGTACGCATCCTCCTGCGAATCGAAGATCACGCAAGGACCTTCAAAGTGGGTCACGGGCGTTGCGCCGCTCTTGATGACGCCGCCATCCGGAGCAAGGTTGCCCGTCAACACGCGCAATCCGCCCTGGACAGTGTAGGGATTGTCAATGGGGTGAATGACCCGTTCATCGTTGATGGTGCTCTCGGCGATGTTCTCGCCAAGCGTCTTGCCCGTTACCGTCAGGCAATCGAGATTGAGCAATCCCGCTTTCTTCGAGAGTTCGTGCATAATGGCCGAGATGCCGCCCGCCCTGTCGACGTCCTCCATGTGCCATTCGGACGCCGGGCTGACCTTACAGATCTGCGGGACGCGGCGAGAGATCTCATCCACGCGAGACAACGGGTACTCGATGCCTGCCTCACGAGCGATGGCCAGCGTGTGCAACAGCGTGTTGGTGGATCCGCCCATCGCCATGTCCAACGTGAACGCATTGTCGAGCGACTCCATCGTCACGATGTCGCGAATGTTGATTTGGTTCTCAACAAGATACTTCAGGTGCTCCGCTACCTTTTTCACCAACTCGCGGCGAAGGGGAGATGTCGCTAATATCGATCCGTTCCCCGGCAACGCAATCCCCAAAGCCTCGGCCAAGCAGTTCATGGAATTTGCTGTAAACATCCCTGAGCAACTGCCGCAGGATGGGCACCCGTGCTGCTCGATGTCGGTGAGTTCGTCCTCGGTGATGTTGCCAGCCTGATACGCGCCGACGCCTTCGAATACGGACATGAGATCGACCGTCTTACCCGTCGAGGTTTTTCCAGCCTGCATCGGCCCGCCCGAGACGAACACGGTTGGAATATTGACGCGCATCGCGCCCATCATCATACCGGGCGTGATCTTGTCGCAGTTTGGGATGCAGATGAGTCCGTCGAACCAGTGGGCGTTCACCATCGTCTCCAGCGAATCGGCAATCAGCTCGCGGCTTGGGAGCGAATAGCGCATTCCGATATGCCCCATGGCGATTCCGTCGTCCACCCCAATGGTGTTGAACTCAAACGGAACCATCCCGGCTTCGCGGACGGCTTCCTTCACAATCTTGCCGAACTCCTGCAGGTGGACGTGTCCGGGGATAATTTCGACGAACGAATTACAGATGCCGATGAAAGGCTTATTGAAATCCTCCTGCTTCACGTGCCCTGTTGCACGAAGCAGGCTGCGGTGCGGCGCCTTGTCGATTCCCTTCTTAATCATATCGCTACGCATAAACGGATAACTCCTTACTGGTTCTAGTATCGTTATCTGAATTATTGTACCGTGGGACGGGCGAAACGTAAAGGATTGGCGTTTCTTGGTATTCGCCCTATCTTCTTCGCTTCAGGCTCTGCCGTCGCCATGTGGGTTCGCCAACCGTTGCATCGTCTGCTCCATGATCATGAAGCATAGTTCAAGCGAACCTCGGCATCCTACACCACAAAAACTTCAATGTTGAGGTGAACTGTTATGGATTCCACGTTACGGGGCAGTCACACTTGCTTCGTGTGCAACCATGCCATGATCTGGGCGACGGACTTTTCGGGAGGCGGGGTCATTCTCCACGGCTCTGAGGTGGCCGCGGACCACGTGGTAGCGTCCCATCGCATGTCGCAAACCAGCCAAGTGGAGTTCTCCATCCAGCTCACGTGCCCCCACTGCAATGCGGTGAACCAGTTCAAGAGCAGGCATACGGTGTGATTCGCATCGAAAAACGGCATCTCTGGGATTTCGTTGTCGTTTCGGCCATCGCCTGATGGCCGAAAGCCCGTTGTCACGCCCACATTTCTGTGAACGTCGCACTTGATTACATGTACCGCACGCTCGTCGCCCATTCCTCAACCGTTGTCACCTGGGCCTGGCGAACAAACACCTTTTCCGTCAACACGCGGTGTACCTCGGGGTCCCCATCAACGCACGCATCCTTCAGCACGATAAGACCATAGTCCTTGTCCGACGCCTCGCGCACCGTAGACAAGACGACGCCGCTCGTTGAAATGCCGCTGACGACGAGCGTGTCGACGCCGAGCCCGCGTAGGACGACATCGAGATCGCTCCCCGTGAACGCGCTCACGCGACGCTTAACCAGCACCACGTCGCCTTGTTGTGGGGCAATCGCAGGGTGAATCTGCGTGGCTTCGGCGGTTTCGTCAAACCCTCCGTTTTGCGTCGCCGCGGCGAAAAACTGGTTGCGCGGGCTCACTTCAGGGTAACCGGGCCGAAATGCCACTCGGACGTAAATCACGGGAATCTGTGCGGATCTTGCGGTAGCAATGGCTCGTTCAAACGGTTGGAGAAAATCGGGGGATTTCGCGTATCTTCCTACAATCCCTTGTTGCACGTCCATCACGAGCAGGGCCATCTTTGCTGTCATCGTCGTTCTCCTCCTGTATGTAGGGCCTTTACGTGGGTCCTGTATATAGGGCGCCTGTTGCGCGCAGCCTTGCCGGGGTAGACCCGCCCCAATAGACTAGCACATCAAGGGAGACACCCGCATCTTTCGGGACCTCTCCGACATCCACACTTGCACCGTACGCAGCCTACCAGGTCTCTTGTTTGATACTCTTCACCAAGTCTTCTATCTGAGTGACTTGTATACATCAAATATTCTGCTTGTACTCAATTGACAGTCGAAACTACGCTATGTATACTTCATGATGAAATCGGTTTATGTAATGTTTCATTGCCTCCAATCATAGTTCGTCTACTGAAAAACGTAAGCTGCACGAGTTTGCGTGATGGTGAATCACAAGAATGCATGAAAGAACACGCGAGCCTTGATTTCCTTAAGTGATGTACGTCGGTTCGTGAAAGCGTATACAAATTCTGGCCGTGCAACGTGGGAGGGATGGCGTTGAAGGTAAACATCAAAACCGTCGCGAAGCGCGCGGGTGTGTCCCCCGCGACCGTCTCCCGCGTGCTCAACTCGCCGGAACTGGTCGGCGAAGACACGAAGGCTCGCGTCCTGTCGGCCATGGAGGAACTTTCGTATCAACCCAACGACATCGCGAGGGCGCTCAGTTCCAAAAAGACGCATACCATTGGCGTGATTGTTCCGGGCATCAGCAACCAATTCTTCGTGGATCTGCACAAAGGCATTCATGCCACCGCGTCCGAAAATGGGATTGACGTGTTGCTCTACGATGCACAAAGACCCACGGGCAACGTGATGGATGGATTCTACTCGCTACGAAAGCGCCAAATTGACGGTATCATCTTTTCAAGTGCCTATTTGACCGAAGAATACGATCTCGTGATTTCACGCATCGGCATCCCCGTGGTGCTTGTGCTGACCGAGAGTGCAAGAAGTAGGCTGACAGCGTTCAAGGTGGACGACATCCGTGCCTGCTTCGATGCTACATCCTATCTAGTATCCCGGGGGCATCGCAACATCGCCATGATTTCCGGCCCCTTTTCCGATAGAGTGGCTGGCCAGTCAAGATACCACGGTTACTGCCTTGGCCTAAAACACCACGACATTCTGGTACGTCAGGAACTCGTCGTCGAAGCCGAGTATTTTCGCTTCCAGAATGGCTACGATGCGATGAATCAGCTGCTCGCACGGCCGAACGCCCCACCTTTCACGGCCGTTTTCGCCGCTAGCGACGAGCTTGCTCTCGGTGCGATGCGGGCTCTTTACGAGACGGGGATCAGGGTGCCGGAGGACGTATCGGTCATGGGATTCGACGACGTGAGCATCGCCGGGATGGTCACGCCCAAACTGACTACTGTCGCACAGCCGTTTTACCAGATCGGTGCCCGGGCCGTGAAAGCGCTTTTAGACATCATCGAGGGGAAACCCGAACGCCTTCCTTCCGGTGTGCACTACATGCCTCATCAAGTTATCGGCCGCGAATCGGTCACA
>JAJZAV010000154.1 GCA_021799255.1 Bacillota bacterium | reverse complement strand
TCCCTCACAGGAATTGAGACCATTTCTAATTCGGTTCCTATATTTCGCGAACCCAGACAAAGAAGCGCGATTAAAGCGTACATCGCGATGACGGTGGTTACGGGATTCACGTTTACCCTCTTCACCTATGAACTGTACGTGAAGGGGATCTCTGTTGACCCATCAAACACGATGCTGTCGCAACTCTCGAGCGCTTATTTCGGACACGGACTGATGTATCAGGCGATAACGTGGACAACCTTTTTGATTCTGATTATTGCTGCGAATTCCATCTACAATGGGTTTCCTCAGCTGTTGGCGTTAGCTGCGCGAGACGGATTTTTGCCACGAGCGTTGTCGTTGCGTGGAGATAGGCTGGGGTATTCGAATGGGATGTTGGTGTTAACCGCGTTGTCCGCGGTACTCATCATTGCATTTAATGCACAAACCAACGCGCTCATTCCACTGTTTGCGATTGGTGTCTTTTTATCCTTCACCATAGCACAGGCGGGATTGGTCAAACGATGGCTGAGGGTAAGGGGCAAAGGCTGGGCTATAAAAACCGGCATTAATCTATTTGGGGCCATCATCACGGCTTTGGTCGCCATCGTATTTGCGGTGACAAAATTCACAGAAGGGGCTTGGATTATCTTCGTTGCACTCCCGGTGATTATTCTCGTAGCACTGGCCATTCACCGACACTACAGTGCCGTCCACAACGAAATGGCGTTAGACATTCATGCAGCACACCCACAACCCCACCGCATTCTAACCATAGTGCTGATTTCCGGCATCAACCAGTCTTCCGAGAACATGCTTTCGTTTGCGAAGAGCATGGGTACGGAAACCATTGCCCTTTTCATTGGTTTCGACGACGAGTCCATCGAAGAAATGGAAGCCGATTGGGAAAAATGGGGTTCCCCTTGCCGATTGATCACCATCAAAAATGAATATCGCTCCCTCATACAACCGATTTCGCGATTTGTCCGCACATTGGAAGCCTGGGAGGGGGGCCAACCGGACCACATTCATTTGATCATTTCGCAAATCGTGCCTACGAAACTATGGCATTACGCGCTTCACAATCACAGTGCGCTTTTGATTCGAGCATGGTTTTTTACACGAAAGGACATCGCTATTACGACGCTACCCTATCATGTGCGTTCGTAACTGAGGGGGGCGAACGTCCGTCCACTTACGCGAATTTATCAATCAGTTCCGCTGAGTGCATGAGGTTTAAGGATTCGAGCTTACTCATAGCGGCGTCGCGCCGAATCGTAAGGCGGCAATCGTCGACGCCGTGCGGGAGAGGAACGTCCAAGGCAATGGTAGCCAGCTTTTTGCATAGGATGGCCAAATCGGCATGGGTTTCCAAACGTTCGCGCAACTTGCCCGTAAACGAGGATGCGTTTTCGAGCACCCTTTCTAGAGACCCGTGTTCCCGAATCAGCCGAGTGGCCGTCTTGGCTCCGATTCCTGGCACCCCAGGGATGTTGTCGCTCGCGTCACCCATTAGGCTCTTCACGTCAATCATCTGAACGGGAGAGAGGCCATATTCGTCCCACAGTTGTTGTGGGGTGTAGACATCGATGTCCGCCATCCCCCGTCTCATAATCCCGACTTTGATGCCTTCTGAAGTCAACTGAAGGGCGTCTTTATCTCCGGTGAGGATCAATACGGACAGTCCCTCTTTCTTGGATTTCTCGGCCATCGATCCGATAATATCGTCCGCTTCATAGTCCTCATGCATGTACTCTGCGATGCCCATCGCTCCGAGCACTTCCTGCATCGTATCGAATTGAGCCAATAGTTCCGCGGGAAGTTCACCTCGGGTTCCCTTATACTCTGGATAAAGAGATTTGCGAAACGTGTCTCTCGAAACGTCCCAGGCGACAAACAGATGCGTTGGTGAGAATTGGTTCAAGGCGGAAAACATCATATTGAGAAATCCAAACACAGCGTTGGTAAAAACTCCGTTGTGTGACCGTATGGGTCGTCCAGGGTAGGCTGTTGCGAAGTATGCTCGCACCAACATGGAACTTCCATCTAGGATCATCATGTCTCTGTTCGCCACGAAATACCTCGCCCCCGGAAATCATCGTTCTATCCATAAGCTCCTTATCACTATACAATAGATTTGTAAATTCGGAAGGCGGGAAGGGGACATGGGCATGAAGTTGGGTATCAGCACGTACAGTTTCGTTCGAGCGATTCAAGGGGGCACGATGAGCGTTCTTGATATTTTCGATTTTGCGAAAGAGAACGGCGCGGTCCACGTGGAGGTAGTTCCCATCGGATTTTCGCTGACTGATCCTGAAGTTCTAAACGCCATCGTCCGCAAATCGAATTCGACGGGTGTTGCGATTTCCAACTATGCTGTCGGTGGCAATTTACTGCAACCGAATGAGGAAGCGTTCGAAAAGGAACTGAAGCGACTCGAAGGCGAGGTCGACATCGCCCGCCAGCTAGGAGTGACAAGGATGCGTCACGACATTGCGTGGCGGGCTCCGGCGGAAACGACCTCTTCACAATTCGAGGCGGATTTCCCTCGACTGGTTGATGGATGTCAACGCGTCGCAGACTATGCTGCACAGTATGGGATCGTCACAAGTATCGAAAATCACGGATTCCATGTTCAGGCGAGCGACAGAGTCCTGAGAATTGTCGAAGCGGTGGGCCGGCCGAACTTTCGAACCACGCTGGATACAGGCAATTTTCTGGTGATTGATGAAGATCCCGCCGTTATCGTTCCCAGGCACCTTCCCTTCGCTTCTATGGTCCACTTGAAGGATTTCTATTACCGCAAGTTTAGCTGGCAACCAAGTCGAGGTTGGGGACGTACAGCCGGCGGACGATATTATCGAGGGTCCATTTTCGGTTGCGGGGATCTGGACACCATGGCAGTACTGAGAGCGCTTCGAGACGCTGACTATGATGGATTTGTGTCGATTGAATTTGAGGGCATTGAAGATCCGCACGTCGGTACTCTCCAGAGCCTCGAGAACGCGCAAGCCATTTGGACTGCAGTGAAGGAGGAGGCGGGCATCCGTTGACGTTGCCAGTGACCGAGGGGTCGTTTCCGACCCCTTGGCATCCCGTGCTAAGCGAGTGGTTCAAACGGCGATACGGTGAGCCGACAAGCGTGCAACAGAGGGAGTGGAATGCCATCCAAAATGGCGAAAGCGTCTTGATTTCGTCCCCTCCGACTTGGCCGCATCCATCGGCTTGCAATGGCCCGGATTTCGCGTCGCCGTGCGCACGGGGGACACGACGGCCGAAAAGGGGAGCGATGCTCAAGAACCCACCTGACATTCTCATCACTACGCCCGAATCGCTCTACATTCTGCTCACATCGGTGCGCGGACAGGAGATGCTCCGAGGGGTTCATTCGCTCATCGTCGACGAAGTTCACCATCTTGCTGACTCCCCGCGAGGTACTCATTTTTCCTTGTCGGTGGAGCGGTTGGAGCGCCTAGCCGGCAGAGCGTTCCTTCGAATTGGTTTGTCCGCCACCCAAAAGCCCATCTCGCGAGTCGCAGCTTTTCTTGGTGGTTGGGTCTCTTCCAAATCTTAAGAGACACGTCACCATCGTAGAATCGGATCAAGATGTGTCGATGGATCTGAGGGTCCTTGCTCCTGGGCATCTTTCTCCCGGCGTCTCACTGGGAGTCTGTCGTGTTTCCCAGCCGCATATCCGGCTATCGCAAGGAGGATCTGGACCTCTTATGCGCGACGGGGGACGTGAGGTGGCTAGGGTGCAAGGACGATGGTCAGAAGGAGGGCAGAATCGCCTTCTTCTCCTGGGGCAGCGGATGGGATCAAAATGCGCTCTACGACATGAGCCTTCCGGTTGGAAAGCCCAGCCGCAACGAAGACACGCTTCGCCGCCTGCGCGACAAGGGGGCGTCGTTCATGGCATCGCTTTTCCTCGATGGGCGCACAAGTGGGCAGCAGATGCTTGATATCTTGTTTGAACTCGTGTGGACGGGGCACCTCTCTAACGATCAGTTCGCTCCCATTCGTCATCACGTCGAACCCTCGTCGCGCCGGCATTCTCCGCTTAAAAGCGCCGTGGGTCGCTGGTACGCAACGTCGAATTCTACGGGGAATGGGGAAGACTCGGCCAAGACGAATGTGGAACGAGAGAGGGATGGATTAGCCCACTTTGTGAGGCAACGGTTGTTGCAATACGGTCTCTTCTGCCGCGCCATGTTTACCGATGCTGACTTCGACTACGTCACCGCCAGAGGGGCACTCTTCAAGCTTGAGGACATGGGTATCGTCACCCGAGGACTGTTTGTGAGTGGCATCTCTTCCGTGCAATTCGCCAATCGACGCTTCGTCGCGCGACTGTTGTCGCCAAGCGCAGAGGCTACCGAGACGACGTTGGTGAGCGCGATGGATCCCGCCAACCCCTTCGGCCTCTTTCTCCCATGGCCGAACATGGCCGGCGTCACGTTTGCTCGCAAGCCCGGTAATTATCTGGTCGTCCGCAAGGGTCGGTGGCTCATGTGGGTGGAGGGCGTGGGCAGGCGAATGACCTCGTTGGGCGATGACGTGGCTGGGGTGACAGAGGCCGTCCTGAACCAGGTGCTTCAGACGTTGGTGCGCACTTACGGAATGCGAAAGATCCGCATGGACTTGTTCAACGGTGTCCCGATTCAGGACTCGTCGGTGGGACCATGGATAGAGCGCTTGGGTGAAGAAAAAACCGGAAAGAGCTACGTGCTTTGGTCGCTGAACCGGAGACGCTAAAGTCCCGTCATTGACTCATCGACGGGACACTTCCTAGAATACGGGCAATCCGACTTCCTCCAGCATCCGAGACAACCGCTGAAGCGGCAACCCGACAACCGTGAAGTAGTCGCCTTCTATTCCCGATATGAGGGTGGAACCAAGCCCCTGAATCGCGTAAGCCCCGGCCTTGTCGAGTGGCTCCCCCGTTGCGACGTAGCGTGAAATGGTCTCGTCAGACAAGGGGTTCATGAACACCTTAGTAGCCTCGAATGCCGTGCGAGAGACGACACTCATGCCTGTCGAGACGACAAGGACGCACAGCCCTGTGTAGACCATATGCTGTCGGCCTTGCAGGCGCATAAGCATCTCCCTCGCGTGCTTCGGATCTCGTGGTTTACCGAGCACGTCGCCATCCAAGACGACGACGGTATCCGAACCAATGATGAGGACGTCGTTGGTTTCGTCGTCGCTCCTTATGGCCTTATCGCTGATTCCCTCAAATACCGACCGGGCCTTATGGTACGAAAGCTCAACCACCAGTTTTGCGGGGTCCGATTCCTTTACTGAAGACTCGTCGAAGTCGCTCGGTTGCACCGAAAAGGTGAGTCCCAACGACGACAGCAGCTCTCGACGTCGAGGCGACCCTGATGCCAAGATGATGCTCGGCGCGATGATACGCTCGCTGGCAGGCGACTCCATTTGGGCGTTGTTGTGTGAATGATCCGATGGACTCATGGATCCAACGATACAGGAAACGCGGTATCCTCTGCAACTCACGTGAGCTTTACAGGGATGAGCATATTTTTAACATCCGGAGATCTCCCCCTTCCATGACGGGAAAACAAAAAGCGCGGCGGTACGCGCCCGTCGCGCCGAAGGGAAGGATGGGGGAACAGCTCCAGCTCAGGACAACAGATCAGGACCAGGGGACTAGCGAGAATCACCATCGAACTCGTGGTTTGCCTCATCTCGTATTTCTTCGCGGAACCCTTGAATCGCTCGCTCACGCCGTTCGTTTTTGGCCGACAGATTCTGTCGCTCGCCCGCGTCAAGTTCGTCGGAATGAGCCTTTAAATAGTCACGTGTGTCGCGGATATTCTCCATGGTATCGTCGATATGCTGTTGCAGGTGAGACACGTTGTCACTTCGATTGTCCGGTTTCGCCATGCATTTCCCTCCAACCCGTGGAAAGTTGGTCGCCATGCCTTCGACGACGAGGGTAGTGTATCTCGCCGACCGATGCATTATGAGGACAAACGGGGATATCCCTCCACTTTCAGCGACGCGTCGGAAGGGAGGTCACTAGGCAATCAAAGTTACCCGAAAGGGAAGCTTCAAGACCATCGGGCAGGAGAACCTGTTCGCCCCGAGAGACGCTCGCCGAAGACGTGCCATCAACCGTGTCTACCTTTGCGCTTCCGTGAATCACGGACAAGATCTTGAGCGCAGTGTCCGTGAGATTCACCGTTCCGTTGACGGACCAGTGATCCACGGTGAAATATGGGCATGAAACCATCCGATGTGCCTTCACGCCATGCATCGGAATAGTTTGCTTATCGACGGGGATGGGTGAATCCGGATACTGTGTGACTGCGATGGCGTCTTCAAGGTGCAATTGACGATGGTTTCCATCCTTATCGATTCGATTGTAATCGTACACTCGGTAGGTTGTGTCCGAACTCTGCTGAATTTCCATCACCATAATCCCTTTGCCTAGAGCGTGAAGTTTCCCTGAGGGAACAAAGTAAAAGTCGCCAACATTGACACAAACGCGTTTAAGCAAGTCGTCCCACCGCTCATCCTCTACGTGCTGACGAAAGTCGGACGCGTCCTTGGCGTTGTGGCCATACACAATTTGGCTGTCCTCATCGGCCGCAAGAACCCACCAACACTCCGTTTTCCCTTGCTCACCCGCGTGTTTATATCCATACGCATCGTCGGGATGTACTTGGACGGAGAGATCATCTGCGGCGTCGATGACCTTGATGAGTAAGGGAAAGCGTCCATCCGGCATGGCGTGTTCTTTGGCCGACACAAACCACGCGGGTTCCTTCTGCATGACCTCATGCAGGACCTCGCCTTGATAGGGCCCGTTGGCGATAGGGCTCTCGCCCTCCTTGTGGTCCGACAACACCCACGCTTCGCCGATTTTCTCATCCTGAGGGACACCAGAAAACCAGCCGGAGAGGCGAGAACCTCCCCAGATCCGAGATTTGAATGCGGGTCTGAAAAGTAATGGATACGGTTTACTCATTGAAGATCCTGTCTCCTTATTTGAGAGATGAGTACATTCCTGACGAATCATCCCGGCCAGCCCATTATAACCTGACGTCGGGGCGCATGGGTGCCCACACATCCCGGCTATGCTAAGGCCGATTCGACACAACGAGAGTGGGGGGTTGACCATGACGACGAGACGAAAGTCCATCGGTCGAGGCGACGAAGCGTCGGGTCCCATCATGAACGCAAAGGCAAGCGAGAGCATGGCCCGCGGGGAGAGCCTTGAGAAGTTGGAGAATCATCAGCACGGCAAACCCGTCGTCGGCCGCTATTCCCGTCGAAGAGGCGGCGAGTACGGCGCGTCAGTCAGCCATCTTCAGTAGGTTGGGGTGGCAGCACTCAGCGTTCACCCAATGTGTCCAATCGATGACGCACAGGCCGCCCGATGCTCTTCGGTGAAACTCTTGAAGCCGCATTGCATCAGCGACGCGACGTGCGCAAAAGGCTCGAGGACTTTTCCCTCGAGCCTTTGTGCGCAGTAATCGACGTTGTTTTCGAATCAAACGGCGCGGACGAAGTTGCGCAGCACCGTCTGTAGAATGCCGCCGTTGCGGTAGTATTCAACTTCTACATGACTGTCTAAACGGAGCGTGACAACGAATTGGAACGACGATCCGTCTTCCCTCGTCGCTTTGACAGTCACGTCTTCACCTGGCTTCAGGTCGCCCTTCAGGCCGAGAATAGTGAACGTCTCGCGTCCGGTAATTCCGAGGGACTTCCAACTGTCACCATCCTTGAATTGCAGCGGCAGGACGCCCATGCCAACCAGGTTACTGCGGTGAATGCGTTCGAAACTCTCTGCGATGACGGCGCGAACTCCAAGCAGAACCGTGCCTTTCGCGGCCCAGTCACGCGAACTGCCCGTACCGTATTCCTTTCCGGCGATGACGACCAGTGGCTGACCGTCTTCTTGATACCTCATCGCGGCATCGTAGATGGGCATCACTTCGCCCGTCTTCAGGTAGGTGGTGACGCCGCCCTCCGTGCCCGGAGCCACTTGGTTGCGGATGCGGATGTTGGCGAACGTGCCGCGCATCATGACCTCGTGGTTGCCGCGGCGGGAACCGTATTGGTTAAAGTCCACAGGCTTTACGCCGTGATCCGACAGGTAGCGCCCGGCCGGAGAATCGATGGCGATGTTGCCAGCCGGAGATATGTGATCCGTCGTAACCGAATCCCCTAGCAGAGCGAGAGCTCTTGCTCCCTCGATGTCGTCGGCTTCTGGCAACTCCTTGCTGAGTCCGACGAAGAACGGCGGGTGTTGGATATACGTGGACGCTTCGTCCCACTCGTACAACTGACCCGTGGGAATGTCGAGCTTATTCCAACGTTCGTTGCTGTTAAACACTCCCGCGTACTGCTCTTGATAGAGATCCGGGGTGAGGAAGCTGTTGATGGTGTCCTGAACTTCCTTCGAGGTCGGCCAAATGTCCTTAAGATAGACCGGGTTACCGTCTGGGTCGGTGCCGAGCGGATCGTTCATCAGGTCTATGTCCACCGTACCCGCCAGAGCGTACGCGATGACGAGCGGGGGCGATGCCAGGTAGTTCGCACGCACCAGCGCGTGAACGCGCCCTTCAAAGTTGCGGTTGCCGGAAAGAATCGCGGCCACGAGGAGATCGTTGTCCTTCACCGGAGTGCCAACCTCGTCAGGAAGCGGGCCGCTGTTGCCGATACACGTGGTGCACCCATAGCCGACGATGTCGAATCCGAGCTTGCCGAGAGGCTCGATGAGGCCGGAGTTCGTCAGGTAATCGGTCACGACCTTCGAACCCGGTGCAAGGCTCGTCTTGACGTACTTCGCAACCTTTAGACCCTTCTCGACAGCCTTTTTAGCGACGAGTCCTGCACCGATCATGACGGACGGATTGGACGTATTCGTGCAACTCGTAATGGCCGCGATGGCGACAGCGCCAGTTTTCATGGTCGAGGTGGATCCGTCCGCATGTTGAACGGTGACGGTTTTGTTCACCGCATCATCTGAAAGACCAAACCCGCTCTTGTCAATCGGTTTTTGAAGGCTACCTTCAAACGTCGATTTCATGTCGCGCAGGCTGATCCGGTCCTGCGGGCGCTTTGGTCCGGCCATGGTCGGCTGGACATCGGCGAGATCCAGTTCGAGGGTGTCCGTGAACACAGGATCCAGCGTGTCGTCCGTTCGGAAAATGCCCTGCGCTTTGG
>JAJZAV010000153.1 GCA_021799255.1 Bacillota bacterium | reverse complement strand
ACGCACAGAACCGTCAAGGGATTTCCCGCCCGATGACCGTGGACACGCTGTTCGATCTCGCTTCCCTCACGAAAGTCGTCGCAACCCTGCCCGTGGTTCTGAGCCTCATCGACGATGGTGAGCTTCGCCTGACGGATCCCGTCGCCCTCTTCCTGCCCGAGTTTCGAATTGGGGACAAGTCGTCCGTCACCGTTCGTCACCTCTTGACGCACACGGCCGGTCTCATCGCGCACCGGCCCTTTCATGCCCTGTACGAGACGAGGGACGAGATTCTTTCGGCGATTCGCAACGACCCGTTGGTGGCGAAGCCGGGGGAAGCGGTACAGTACAGCGACCTCGGGTTCATCCTACTCGGCGAAATCATCCGCGAAGTAACGGGCGAGCCTCTCGACAAGGTCGCGCGCAAACGGGTTTTTGATCCGCTTGGGATGCCACAAACGCAGTTCTGTCCTCCGTCGTCCTTGCAAAATAACATCGCTGCGACGGAGAATGGAAAAGTCGGCGTCGTGCACGATGAAAACGCCGAAGCCCTTCTCGGAGTCTCCGGTCACGCCGGGCTGTTCTCGACCGCAGAAGACCTCGTGACCTATGTGCAGATGTGGCTTGGGTACAAGGGCCCGGTATTGTCACAGGCCGTGCGCCGCACGGCGGTGCAAAATCAGACGCCTGGTCTCTCGGGGTGTCGCGGGCTCGGATTGGTTTGCCGATTCGACTCGTACGACCACATGGGGGATCTATGGCCCCTTTCCGCCGTGGGGCACACAGGATTCACGGGCACCAGTCTGGCCTTTGATCCCGTTTCATCCCTGTGGATGATTATCCTCACCAACGACGTCCACTATGGACGAGAGCAGCGGGCCGTGATCCGACTGCGCGGTCGGCTGCATAACGTGGTCGGATCGGCGATTGTCACGCCGTAGGGGGCAAACGATTCCGACCGGCCTAGCGGATTCGAAGGTTCACGCGAAGGGGGAAGTATGACGGGATACGCGATTGGTTTAATGTCGGGCACCTCCGTGGACGGCATCGACGCTGCTCTCGTGCAGTTGACGGAACGAGAAGGCTCACCATTTCCCCTCATCCGCGTCGTGGATTGCCTGTACGTTCCCTATTCAAACCCACAACGGGAAGCCATATTCTCGTTGTTTGACCCAAACGCGACCATCGCGCGCCTCGGGATCATGCACGTGACGATGGGCGAGTGGTTTGCGGCCGCGGTAGCCGAATTGATGAACAAGAGCGGCATTTCGCCAGCGGACGTGTCAGTCATCGGCAGTCACGGCCAGACCATCCTTCACTATCCCGGCGGACTGTTCCTCGAGGATGGGAGACGTTCTCCTGGGTTTAGTCTGCAAATCGGCGACGCCAGCGTCATTGCGGAGAACACCCAAATTGACGTGGTCTCGGATTTTCGCTCCCGGGACATCGCAGCTGGGGGAGAGGGGGCTCCGCTCGTCCCCTACTTTGACTATGCGGTGTTTTCGTCGCCCTACGAGGACAGGGTGCTGCTGAACATCGGCGGGATCTCTAATGTGACCTGCCTGCCGGCTGGATTGCCGCCGGAAAGCACGATTGCTTTTGACACGGGACCCGGTAACATGATCCTGGACGGTGCGATGGAAATCATTACCTCTGGAAGGGCCCACTTCGACACGGATGGCCAGTTGGCAGCGGGAGGAACCATCATTGAGCCTTTGCTGGACAAGTGGTTAACGCACCCATACCTTCAGGGCCTTCCGCCGAAGTCCACGGGGCGCGAGACGTTTGGTGTCCTCTACACGGAGCAACTCGTGAAGGAAGCTCGCGGGGTGGGCGCTTGCGATGCAGACGTCCTGAGCACCCTGACGGCCTTTGTGGCGCGCACCATCGCCGACGCCATCCTTTCGTTCATGCCTTCGGGTTTCTCGCTGATGGCCGCCGGCGGAGGATGCAAAAACACCACCCTGATGAACCACCTGACCGAATATCTGGGTCTTTCAAAACCCGTCCTTTCCACCGAAGCCTTTGGAATCCCCCCCGATTTCAAGGAAGCCGTCGCGTTCGCTTACCTTGCTTGGCAGTTTACTCAAGGGCGCACCAGCAACCTTGCAAAGGCAACGGGAGCTCGCGGTCCACGCCGGCTCGGCCGGTGGTCTCCCGGCCGGTAGGCCGATTCGAGAGTCCGCCAAGCAGATTCAAACTAGGAGTGTTGATGTTGACAGAGAACGCATTTTCGGGATTTCACCCTTCTGACTTCGAAGTATTCACCATCCCGGGCTTTGCCGAACGGATGGACGCCCTGCGCAGTCACGTGCGCCCAAAATTCGAAGCCTTGGGCGCACTCCTTCGTCCGGAACTGTCCGCCATCGTTGGCGACGAGATGTTCGTCCACGTGGCGAAGCACATGCGCCGTAAAGTAAATCCTCCCGACGACAGTTGGGTGGCCTTCGGTGGGAAACGAGGGTACAAGATGGGCCCTCACTTCCAAGTCTGCCTATGGAGTACGCACGCACTCATTCAGTGGGGGCTCATCTACGAGGCCGCGGACAAAGGGACGTTCGCCCGCAATCTGTTTTTGTCGAGCGACTCCGTTGCGGCCGCCATCCCAGGAGACTATCAGTGGTCGAAGGACCATATGAGGCCTGAGGGCACGAGGCACGAGGACATGACGGAAGCCGATTTTCACGAATTTGCGGACAGGCTCCTGCACCGCAAAAACGGAGAAGTCATGGTCGGCAAAGTCATTCCGAAGGAAGAAGCGGTGCGAATGGGGGGCGACGGGTTCCACGAAGTCGCGGTGGACGCGTTCAGGCGCTTGGCCTATTTGCATCGCATGGCGTCTCCCATGTGGCGTGAGCACCCGAGTGTACAACGTTAAGTCGTTACGTTCGAGCACGGATTAGGCGGATCCACCATGCGGACGACAAGGCGACATAACAATTGTTATGTCGCCTTCGTTTCCCGAAGTAACTATGTTTTCGTTAGCCCAAATGGATGGTCACGATGGCGTACGTCGGATCTCGCCCATCCTGTTCATAGGTTAGCTGGTACCCGCTCGCGAGGTTAAGGTTTGACAAGTCTTTGGAAACGAGGGCATACGGGTAACGAAACCGATACGTAGTGCCGCTCAGCCGCGACAGAGCTGCCACCAGAGACGAAGGAGTATTGTACGTGTACGCGGGGGTTTCGAGGTAGAGCCCCGTCGTTTTCCAAATGGATTCATACGAAGCCGCGGTTTTGTTGCTGGTGGCAGTCACGTTGGCGCCGCTTTGCGACACGCCCGGTTGATGCGACAGCCAGGTCACGAAGTTCGTGTCGGCAACAGGAAGCCCCTTGGGGTTCCACGTATGAGTGCGACGCAACTGGGCATCGGTGAGGTTGAAATAGTCGTAGTGTACGACACCGGGCTCGTTGGGAACGGGATCGTCCCACGTGGTGTCCAAGTTATACCAGTGGCCGCTGATGAGAACGAGGTTCCACGCGTGCGACTGTCCACCCGCGCTGCCGTCCACAATGTAGTTCTTGATGTGGGCTTCCGTCAGCATCAGGTAAGTCAGCATCGCGTAGCCCTGGCACACGACGGTGCCCTTTGTGAGCGCGGCGTAAGGGCTGACGTTTTGCTGGGTCTCGTCGTAGGCAAGATGCAGCACGAGATAGTTGTGAATGGCGAACTCCTTTTGCAGCGGCGTCATTCCCGGCGAGGTAATCTGCTTCACTATCGCCTCGGTGCGGCGCAAAACGTACTGGTATTGAGCGCGGGACTCCCAGTAGGAGACGGCGAAATTCACGGTGGTGATGGGACCCAAGGACGACTCAACGAATTGGCTGCCGCGAGTATCCTCGCGTAGGTAGTCGTTCTTCGCCAAGGCCGCTTGGAACGCCGTCTTCACGTCCGCGAACTCGGACGTGGGAATCCGCACCGTGAACGAGGGATCTCGGTTGTTCATATCTTGATAGATGGTGTTTTCCAGCCCTCGGAGTCCGGAGAGAGTGGCCGCTGATGCAGGGTGCCCGAGGGCGCCAGAGAAAGAGAAGACGAGTGAGCCTGCAGACAGGGCGCCCATCATCCATCGCTTCAAACGTTTCATCGGCCATTCCTCCCCAACTAACTTATTCCTGTACTGACCCTCTCCATGATACAGGCTCGCGCCTTGTCCGGCTATCAAAATAAGGGACGAAGCAATACGCCTCCCGCTCAGGCTGCGCGTTGACTCTAGCAAACCAATGGAGGACAATGGAGCCACTATGGACTTCGAGATTCTAATCCCCGAACACTTGGCGGGACGACAGTGGAAGAGCATACTTCGCGGCGAATTCGGCGCATCCGAGAGACTCCTGCGACAATTCGCGAGGGACAACGCCGTATTCGTGAACGGCCAACCCGTTTACCTGACGGCCAGGGCAGATCATGGGGATGTGCTCACCGTGCATCTCCCTCGGGAGACGTCGAGCGTGGCACCTGAACCCATCCCCATCACCATCGCGTACGAGGACAGCGAGATTCTCGTTGTGAACAAACCTCCCGGAATGCTCACCCACCCGTCGGCCAAGGAGAAGTACGGATCGCTCTTGGCGGGGGCGAACGCGCATCTCGCACAGAGCGGCTTGGTGGCTCATTGTGTTCACCGCTTGGATAAGGACACATCGGGGCTCGTCATGATGGCCAAACACGCGCATTTTCATCATCTTTTCGATCACGCTCTTCGGCACGGCCTCATTCACCGCACGTACGTGGCCATAGTAGACGTGAAACCCCCCCCCGATGAGCAAGCCCTTCGCGAGGGCGAGTGGCACACCATCAATCTGCCCATCGGCCAGGACAGGGCCTCCCCGTCCAAGCGCACCATCGACGAAGAAGAAGGACGGACGGCCATCACTCATTATCAAGTGTTGGAACGCGCCGGTAACTACGCCTTGATGGGCATCATGCTGGAGACAGGTCGCACGCACCAGATTCGTTTGCACTTTTCGGCCATCGGGATGGCCCTCTCGGGCGAACCGCATTACGGGAATCAGGCGCCCGACGGTCCCCAGAGCGGGGCGGATCTGTTGATGCGCCGCCCGCGAGGCCCGCGATTGCGACGTCAAGCACTCCACGCCGCGGTCCTTCGCTGGGAGCATCCGCTCACCAAAGAACGGTTCGAAATCTTCGCTAAGGCTCCAGCGGATCTAGCTTCCTTTTGGGACGAAGTGGGCGGCCACAAAGAGAACTTTGCGTTAGCGCACGACTTACAGAGAGGTTGAACGCGATGAGCGACGATATTAGTCACCTGGATACATTGATTGCGCTGCTGCAACAGGACGGGGGCCCCGGAACGGAAGAGGGCGTCGCGTCCATCGTCAAGCGCGCTTTTGGACGGTACACGCAAGACATTCAAACGGACGTGCTTGGCAACGTGTTTGCGACGGTACAAGGAACGGGGGAAGGCAAACGCCCCACCGTGATGCTTGCGGCGCACATGGACCAAATCGCCCTCTTGGTAAAGGCCATCCTCCCGGGCGGATACTTGAGAGTGGTGCAGGCCGGAGGATTCGATGCGCGCACCCTCGTCGGGCAGGAGGTCCTCGTTCACGGAAGGGAGACCTTGCGGGGGATTATCGGATCGAAACCGCCCCACGTCACCACGGCCGAGGAGCGCAAACGCACGCCGCCTCTCGAGGAATTGTTTATCGACGTGGCCCTCTCCGAGGAAAGGGCGAAGCAACTCGTTCACGTCGGCGACGTGGTGACGCTCGCCAGCCAGCCCGTACACCTCTTGAACCGCCGCATTTCTGGGAAATCGCTCGACAACCGGACCAGCATCGCCATCCTGCTCGAATGCCTGCGGTACCTCGGCGACAAACCTCACGAGGCGGACGTCATCATGGTCGCGACGGTCCAGGAGGAAGTGGGTACGAGGGGCGCCATCGCGGCCGGGTACAGAGAAAAGCCCGATGTCGCCGTCGCGGTGGACGTGACGTGGGCCGACATGCCGGAACAGCCGCAGGATCTCAGTTTCAAAATGGGCGAGGGCCCGTCCGTTACGTTTGGGCCCAACATCCACCCCAAAGTCTTCCGTGCGCTGAAGGATGCCGCGTCGTCGTCACACATGCCCTGGCAATTGGAACTGTCCCAAGGGCCAACGGGAACGGATGGGCGGGCCTTCCAAATCGCGGCCGACGGAATCGCGACCGGCGTGATTGGCATTGCCATACGGTACATGCACACGGCCGTGGAAACCGGAAGTTACGACGACATCGAGACGTGCGCGAAGATTTTGGCTCGTTTCATCCAAACCATTGATGCTTCGTTCGTGGAGGGACTTACATGCTATTGAAACGATTGACGCAAGCCATGGGACCTTCCGGATTTGAGGACGAAGTTCGCGGCATCCTGAGGGAAGAGGTGTCCCCGTACGTCGACGCAATCTACACCGACGTCCTCGGAACCCTGATCTGCGAGAAGGGACGCAGTCAGCCGGGACCCTGCGTCATGCTGGACGCCCACATGGACGAAGTAGGCCTCATGGTGGTTGGCGTCGAGAATTCGGGGTTGCTGCGATTTCGACCGCTCGGGGGTGTGGATCCGCGCATTCTGGTGGCAAAGCGCGTCCGCATAGGATCTTCCAAGCTGCCCGGCGTGATTGGTTCAAAGCCCATCCACTTGCAGAAGCCGGACGAACAAAAGCACCCGATTCCGGAAGATGAACTCTTCATCGATATCGGAGCCAAAGATAAGGAAGACGCGCTAGCCAACGTGCAGTTGGGCGATGTGGCGGTGTTTGACACGCTCTACGATACGATTGGCGACGGATGCGTCAAAGCGAAATCGTTCGACGACAGGGTCGGGTGTTACATACTCTCGGAAATTCTCAAGAAGTCCTACGCCGTGCCGCTCGTCGGCGCGTTCACGGTCCAGGAGGAAGTCGGTTTGCGCGGGGCCACGGCGGCCGCCCACCGCATCGCACCGGACATCGCCATCGCCCTTGAGGCCACGGTATGCTTTGATGGCCCGTTTGTGCCCAGCCACAGCGAAGGCACCAGACTTCACGGCGGACCCGCACTCACCGTGCAGGACGGGCGTACCGTCGCGGATGTGCGCTTCTTGCGGTTCATGATGGAGACGGCGACGAAGCACAATATTCCGTACCAACTGCGCAGGGTCAAGGGCGGATCCAACGACTTTGCCGCCATCCAGAAATCGAGGGAAGGAGTCGTGGGCGGCGCGATTTCCATCCCGCTTCGGTACATGCACGCTCCGGCGCAGATTGTATCCTCGAAGGACGTTGAGAACGCGATTCGCCTAGTGGACGCTATCCTGCAGGAGATAGCGAGCGGCAACTGGGTGGAAGAGCGGTTCGCAAACTAGATAGTACGTATGGGAGGAACCCACAGTGAAGGAACTCATTAAGTCGCTTTGTGAACATATCGCGCCGCCGGGCGGGGAGAGGGCTCTGTCCAACGAGCTCCTCGAAAAGGTGCGAGACGTCGCACATCAAACGTCCATCGACAGGCTCGGGAACGTCATCGCGACGAAGAATGGGGATGGACCGCACGTCGTCCTCATGGCCCACGCGGACCAATCCGGCGTGATGATCATGGATATCGCCGACAAGGGGTTTTTGCGGATCATCGGAGCCGGCAACTTGGAACCAGGCAGGCTCGTCGGGTGCCAAGTCGTGTTCCAAAACGGCGTCAAGGGCGTCGTACAACTCGAGGCCAACACGAAGGATGCCGAGATTCGGTTCGATCACCTGTTTGTCGACATCGGAAAATCCTCCAAAGCATCCGCCAGCGAATTGGTTCACATCGGGCTCTCGGGCGTGATTGTCGCCCCGTTCACGGAGCTTGGGGCCACCCGAATCTGCGGAGGATCCATGGATAATCGCGTGGGCTGCGCCATCGCGATTACGGCGTTTCGAGACCTCGCGGCCATGAATCGCCACGTGTCCGTCGTGTTCACAGCCATGCAGACGGTGGGAGCCCGAGGGGTCGGTGCCGCGACGTTCGCCCTGTCTCCTGACCTCGCAATCGTCGTGGACGCGGGGCCCTGCGACGACGTTCCGGGGCACGACGTTTCCTCCACTGAACTCGGAAAGGGACCCATCATCCAAGTGATGGACGGGACGGCCATCGTTTCCGTAAGGATCCGTCGACACCTCGAGGAGAGTGCAAAGAAGAAAGGCATCGCGGCGCAGTTTGGCGTGTGGCCAAAAGGGTCGGCGGATACCGATGCGGGTGCCATTCAGCTGACGAAGGCTGGAGTAGCCGTCGGAGGCGTGCATTATCCTGCCCGTTACGTGGGCAGCACCTCCACCGTCGTGGACGTGCAAGACGCACAAAACGCGGCCATCCTCATCGTGGAAGCGGCCAGCTCGTACGAGGGATGAATCCCCCTCGTCCGGCCAATCCTTTGTTGCAATCCCAGCCAGAATGTCACATAATACTACAAACTTCGCAAGAGAGAAAGCTGCGGCGGTTCCCGGCCGCCAACCCTATCTTTTTGTGAGGGGTATAACGCAGAGAGGCGGTAGCGTACAGTCATGATTCGTTACTTATCCGCCGGAGAGTCTCACGGACCCGAGTTGACCGTCATCGTTGAAGGTTTTCCGAGCCGTCTTTTGGTTTCCAAGGATGCCATCGACGAGGAGCTTCGGCGTCGCCAGCAGGGCTACGGCCGCGGTAGGCGCATGCAGATTGAAACGGATACGGTCGAGATCACGAGTGGAGTACGGTTTGGACAAACCCTCGGTTCTCCCATCACCATGCATGTGACAAACCGCGACTTTAAGAATTGGACGGATAGGATGGCCGTGTGGGACGAGGCCCCCGAGAACTTGAAGCAAGTCACTCGTCCTCGACCAGGGCACGTCGACTTGGCGGGAGCCATCAAGTACGACCACGAAGACATTCGCAACGTGTTGGAGCGAGCGAGCGCTCGAAACACCGCGACGATGGTGGCGGCAGGTGCGCTTGCCAAGCAATTGCTCAGCCGCTTTGGCATCGACGTGACAGCGCACGTCGTCGAGATAGGCGGAGAATGCGCAAACGAGATCCCGGACGACTGGGATGAGCTCGTTTCGCGCTGCAACGCGTCTCAGGTGCGCACCGCGGATGCGAAAGCCGAGGCCCGAATGATTGCCAAGATTGACGAGGCCAAAGATAGAGGCGACACGGTCGGCGGCATTTTTGAAATCATCATACGGGGAGTCCCCATCGGGCTAGGCAGCCACGTTCATCCGGATAGAAAGCTCGACGGCCAATTCGCCGGAGCGCTGATGAGCATTCAGGCTATAAAAGGGGTCGAGATTGGACTCGGATTCGAAACCGCCCATCGGTTTGGCTCCAA
>JAJZAV010000152.1 GCA_021799255.1 Bacillota bacterium | reverse complement strand
TCAATCGCAAATACGTGAAAGAAGAGGCAGACTTCCCCCAGGCCAAGACGTTCGCCGCTGGACTCGAGTTTATCCGCACGAATCATGAAGAAGACAACTGGTTTTTACAAATCGAAACGTTCGATCCGCACGAGCCCTTCCACTCTCCTTCTGCCTTCAAGTCCCTCTACCCACACGATTACCATGGGGATCATTTCGACTGGCCCCCGTACCGAGAGGTGCGCGAGTCCAAGGAAGAGGTGGAGCACTGTCGGTTTGAATACGCCGCGCTCATCAGCATGTGTGACGCGTACCTAGGACGGGTGCTCGACGTGATGGATGAGTTGAACCTCTGGGACGACACCATGCTGATTGTCAATACGGATCACGGATTCCTGCTGGGCGAGCACGGCTACTGGGCCAAGATGGTGGCCCCGTTCTATAACGAAATTGCGCACGTTCCGTTGTTCATTTGGGATCCGAGGAGCAAAGTGGAGGGAGAGGTGAGGCACAGCCTGGTGCAGATGATTGACATGGCACCCACTCTCCTTGAGTACTTCGGTGTCGAGACACCGAAGGACATGCAAGGGCAATCGCTGAAGAACGTGATTCTACGCGACGAACCGATTCGCGAGGCGGCCTTGTTTGGGATGCACGGCGGACACGTGAACTGCACGGATGGGCGATACGTCTATATGCGCGCTCCGGTCCGAGCGGACAATCAGCCCCTCTATGAGTACACGCTCATGCCGACCCACATGGCATCTCGCTTTTCGGTCGCGGAGTTGTCCGACTTGTCGTTAAGCGGCCCGTTTTCGTTCACGAAGGGCTGCCAGGTTCTCCGGATTTCCGGGAATCCTTCGTCCATCGCTCACTCGTTTGGTACCCTGCTGTTTGACGTGGACGCGGATCCGATGCAGGAACACCCTATCGATTCTCTCGAGATCCAGGGGCGGATGACAACCCACATGATACGGCTGATGACAAAGAACGATGCGCCGAAGGAGCAATTCGAGAGGATGGGTCTCGCCGAGTAGGAAACCGGCGGCAACCCAGGAAGGAGGCTGTCTATGAGCCTATCATGTTCCACCACGAATCACCTTGCTCCGCTCGGAGTGATGTGGAAAACCGTTTCGGAGGATTGCAACCTCGCTTGCGACTATTGCTACTACAGCCGAATCGCCGGTCAAATTTCGGGCAAGGTGAAGAAAATCGAGCCTTCGGTACTGGCGAAATTCATCAAGGAATATATGGAACTCACGAATGGCGTTGCGTCGTTTGCCTGGCAGGGCGGTGAACCGCTGCTCGCAGGGCTCGACTTTTTCGAGGACGTGGTCCGCCTCGAGGCCGAGTATGCTCCGCCGAACACCGTGATAAGTAACGCGTTGCAGACCAATGCGACGCTTGTGAACGATGAGTGGGCTCGGTTCCTGAAAAAGTATGAATTTCTGGTGGGAGTGAGCCTCGATGGTCCCAAGGAGATCCACGACGCGAGGCGAGTGAGCCACTCTGGAACTGGGAGCTATGACCGCGTCATGCGGGGTATTGAGCATCTTCGCGAGCATAAGGTGGATTTCAACATCCTTACGGTTCTCCACGAGAACAACGTGACCCGTGCTCGGGATCTGATTGCGTTCTATGAGTCGGAAGGCTTCGACTACGTTCAGTTCATTCCGTGCATGGATTTTCGGGCTCAGGAGACGGATAAGCCGCCGAGGTACCTCATCACCCCCGAGCAGTACGGCCAATTCCTGTGTGACGCGTTTGACGCCTGGTACAACGACGGGAACCCGAAGTTCTCCATCCGTTTCTTTGATAATATGCTGAGCGTCTACGTGAATCAGGAACCGGAGCTGTGTGTCCATCGCAAGACTTGCCCGAAGACGCTGATCCTGGAGCAGAACGGCGACGCTTATCCGTGCGACTTTTACATTAGCGAGGATTATCGACTCGGCAACGTTGGGATTGATCCGCTCACGGACATCCTTGGGAACTACGTGTACCAGCAGTTCCTGAGCAAGAAACCGACGCTTCCCGTGAAGTGCCAGTCTTGCGAGTTTCTGAACCTGTGCCACGGAGGGTGCCCGCGCAATCGCTTATGGCAGGCGACCAGCGACGATGTGGATCCTGACTACTTCTGTGAGAGCTACATGCAAGTGTATCGGTACGCTCACACTCGCATGGAGGTGGTGGCGAAACGGGTCCGCACTCGCATGCTGAACGAGTACCTGATGGCTGGAAACAAGGAACCAGGGCGAAACGATGTTTGCATCTGTGGCAGCGGCAAGAAGTACAAGAAGTGCTGCGGACCCTTAAAGGCGGACATTGGACGGATTGTGGCGGAATCACAAGCGACCGCGGGCATGTATTAGGGCAGCGAGGGATTCGACTCGCTGCGTGGCGTTCTAGGCGTCCGTTCTGAGGGGTTACTACGAAGGAGGACTACCTTACAGCATGGAAAGACTTACTAGATCTCAAGTTCCGGAGCACCTCACATGGAACCTGCAGGACCTGTTTCCCACTACAAAGATGTGGGAAGACGAACTCGAGGCCGTCGTCACGGACCTAACGACCGTCACGCAGTACCAAGGACGCCTCGGTGAAGGCGCAAAAACTCTTCTCGCGTGCCTGCTCGCCGAGGAAGAGTTGTCGAAACGGCTTATCCGAGTGGTGACGTACGCGAATCTGCGCTCGTCCGAGGACGGCGCAAATCCGCAGAATCAAGCGAACTCAGCACGGGTGGCTGCGGCGCTGGCGACCATAGGCCGAAGGTTGTCCTTTTTGTCGTCCGAAGTTTTGGCTCTGCCTGACGGCACCGTCGAGCGTTGCGCGAACGAGGAGCCGAGGCTCAAGGACTTCCTTGTTCCTTTGGGCAAGATCCTTGTGACAAAACCTCATCGACTGAGTCCTGAAACCGAAGAAGTGCTTGCTGCACTCGGCGAAGTTCATTCCGCTCCTTACATGATTTACGAGCGCTCAAAGTCTTCGGACATGTCGTTTGATTCCGTCGTCGATTCAAAGGGCGAATCTCATCCGGTTTCGTTCGCATTGTACGAGGACTTGTACGAACAATCCCCGGACACCGGGTTGCGCAGGCAGGCCTATGTCTCGTTCGTCAAGACGCTCAAGCGATACCAGAACACGTTTGCCGCCACGTATGCCACCGAGGTGAAGAAGCAGGTAGCTTTGGCCCAACTGCGCGAGTACGAGTCCACGACGCACATGCTGCTGCAGCCGCAGCAGGTGACGATTGAAATGTACAACAACATTCTTGACATCATTCAGGAAGATTTGGCCCCGCACATGCGCCGTTTGGCCAAACTGCGACAACGGCTCTATGGGTTAAACGAATTGTTCCATTGTGACTTGAAGGTGCCTTTGGATCCAGAGTTTAGCCCTTCCACCACGTTCGCCGAAGCATCCGACATGATTCGGGAAGCTCTGTCGGTGTTGGGGCCGGAATACAAAGAGATCATCGACACCGCCTTAAAGAACCGTTGGGTGGACCTCGCCGACAACGTAGGCAAATCGACGGGGGCGTTTTGTTCCAGCCCATACGGGGTCCACTCGTTCATCCTGATCACGTGGACGGACAACATGCGCAGCGCGTTCACTCTGGCGCACGAACTAGGCCACGCCGGGCACTTTATGTTGGCGGGCAGGAACCAGCGCATCGGATCGACCCGGCCATCCATGTTCTTCACCGAGGCGCCGTCCACCATGAACGAACGCTTGCTTGCTCAGTATATCTTGGCGAATTCAAAAGATGCACGCCTGCGTCGGTGGGTGTTAGCACAATCGCTCGGAACGTACTACCACAATTTTGTGACTCACCTGCTCGAGGGTGAACTTCAGCGGCGCATTTACGCCCTCGCGGAATCGGGAAAACCCATCACGGCGAACGTTCTTTGTGAAGAGAAGGGCGACGTGCTAGAGCGGTTCTGGGGTGACGCAATGGTGGTGGACGATGGTGCTAGACTCACGTGGATGCGTCAGCCTCACTACTACATGGGCCTGTACCCGTACACCTACTCGGCGGGGCTCACGTTGTCCACGGCCGTCGCACAGCTCATCGAAACGGAAGGTCAGCCGGCTGTCGACAGATGGCTTTCTGCGTTGAAGGCGGGTGGAACTCTGGAGCCGCTCGAGTTGGCTCGCCTCGCGGGCGTGGACATGTCCAACCCGGACGCCATCCGCAGGGCCGTGGCCTACGTGGGTTCACTCGTCAACGAATTGGAAGGTATGTTTTGAGAATAGTCTGACGATCCTATGCTTTACAGCAAACCATTCGGCCTCTATTATTATTCTGTTGACAATCGAAATATGTTGAAAGATGGCGCAGTTGCCAAAACGTGATTCCAACGCGGAAGGGTTCACGTGGGCTGTGCGAGGGAGACGCGAGGATGACGAGGTTGGATGAGGTAAGCGATGACGCGTTGCCTCCCAGACGGCAGGCGCAACTAGAGGCCGAAAGCGAAGAGCGTTATCGACACTTGGTGGAATATTCTCCAGAGGCCATGATTGTACATAGGAATGGACGGATTGTGTACGCAAATCCGGCGGCAGAGAAACTCCTCTCGGGTTGCTTGCCCGATGGCCTGATAGGCGTGTCCATTTTCAATCTCGTAATGCCCCACGAGCGCGACGAAGTCCAGCGACGAACCGACCACGCTATGGCGCGCACTGGCAATACGATTGAGCAGATGGAGCATACCCTTCGTTTGCCGAATGTTCGGCTGATCATCGAGGTGTCGGGGGTTGGCATATTGTATGACGGACATCCGGCCGTCCAACTGTTCATTCGAGATATCACGGCGAAGAAGGAGAATCAGCGCGCGAAAAAGCACACGGAGGATTTGTTGCGGGGACAGAATAAGGTTCTAAATCTCATTGTTCGGGGAGTTCCACTGACAGATGTGCTGACGGAAATCGTTCACCAAGTCGAGGGGTTTCACCCGGAGATGGCGTGTGCGATTTACGTTAAGAAGGGCGAATATCAGTTATTGGTGGCTCCGAATGTGAGCAAGAGGGAACTCGAGAACCTGCATTTGTGCCTCAAAGAAGCAGATGGTCATGGAGGCGTCTCGCCGGAATGGGGAAAAGAGGGAATATGGGCCACTCCCTTGTTCAGTCCCACTGGCGAACCCCTGGGATGTTTTGTCATGCGCTGTGACGACTGTTCGTCTTACATAGAATCGCGCGAGGTGTACGGTCCGCTCGCGGCGTTAGCCATCGCCCAAAGGATCTCAGAGGACGAGATCACGTATCTTGCCTATCACGATGCGCTTACCGGACTCCCGAATCGGCGAGTCGTGGAGGCGGAGTTTGAGAAGATCCGCGACTGTGTCAACCCCGTGACGACGTGCACCGTTATGATGCTGGATGTGGATAGGTTCAAGTCTATCAACGACACGTTTGGGCATGAATTCGGGAATCGCGTCGTACAGGTCATCGCGAATCGGCTCCAGAGGTGCGTGAACGCGGAAGATGTTGTTAGTCGTATCGGCGGAGACGAGTTCACCATCCTTCTGGCGAAAAACAAGACGAGGGAAGCCGCGCATGAAGTGGCCCAGCGAATTCATCAGGCGATGCAGGAGGTCGTTCGCATCGACGGTCACGAGTTCTCGTTGACGACGAGCATCGGCCTCGCCTTCTACCCCGAACACGGGACACGCCTCGATGATCTCCTGAAAAATGCGGATGCGGCGATGTACGATGCCAAGGGTCAGGGTCGGAACTCGGTTTCGATATACCGCGAGGAAATGCACCAAAAGCTCTTGGATCGCTTGATTTTGGAACGCGACATTCGGGGGGCCATGCGTTTGGAGCAGTTCTCGCTCCACTACCAGCCCAAGGTCGACATTACTACGGGTGCCATCACGGGGGCCGAAGCCCTGATAAGGTGGTTCCACCCTGATCGCGGCTTTGTTCCTCCAAACGAGTTCATTCCGGTTGCCGAGGAAACGGGAGCCATCATCCCGATTGGAGAATGGGTCCTAGAAGGCGTTTTGCGGCAATTGAAACGGTGGAGTGACGAGGGCAAGCCAATCATCCCCATCGCGGTGAACGTCTCTGCACAACAATTGGTGCGACCGTCCTTTGCGGAGTTTGTCCGGGAGGCACTCAGCCGATATGGCATCGAAGCGAAGTGGTTGGAACTCGAGATCACGGAAACGGCCATTCTCACGAATGAAGAGGTTGCGAGTAAGACCATACGTGAACTCGCGAGAATTGGGGTAACGATGACCCTCGATGACTTCGGCACAGGCTATTCATCGTTGTCGTTCCTGACGAGGTTTGAGATAAGCAGCATCAAGATTGATCAATCTTTCGTAAACGGGATTCTGCGCAAAGACTCGGTCTCCGAGAACATCATGATCTCGCTGGTTTCTCTGGCACAGAGTTTAGAAATGAAGGTTGTCGCAGAGGGTGTGGAAACCAAGGAGCAACTCCGATTCCTAAGGGATAGGAGATGCGACGAGGCTCAGGGATACCTGTTCAGCAAGCCGATGTCTTCCCCTATGTTTGAAGCGTTTTATAAAAAAGCTATGGCAGTCTGAGGGCCAAAAACTGAAGAAGCGGTAAAGGAAGGGCGGGCGAAGCCTCTCTTCGTGTATCGCTTCGCCCATGGGTTTCCTTTCATAGGGCGGGCTTTTCCCTGCGTCCCGCCACGAGGGCCGTCACTGCGGCGACGGTCAGGATGCCGGATAGCGTCCACCAGCCTGCGAAGAGGTGATGTGTCGTGTCGACGGTGAATCCGAATAGTGGTGGAAACACGGCCGATCCGAGAAACACCACGGATCCTATGAGGCTCATCGCGAGGCCGCTGTGCGATGACGGGACGGATTCCCCGGCCCAAGTCAACACGAGCGCGTTCCATCCGGCAGCACCGACGCCAAACAGGGCCCATATTCCGAACAGCAACCAGATAGGAGCATTCTTCGGCAACGCACCAACGCAAAAGGCGGTTAGGGCTCCTAGCAGCGCGGTGAATGCGATGACGGGTGTGCGCCGCCCATGAGCGAGATCGCTCACTTGACCGAGAAGGATGCGACCTGTACCTCCTCCGATTTGGCTAAACGCCAATATCGTCCCCGCCAGGGCCAGAGACAAGCCGTGCTCTCTGTGCAGATCCGAAATCGAGTAGGTAAGCAAGATGTACTGGCCGGACACCAGCAGGAAGGCGACGCACACCGGCCCGATGAGGCGCAGCCAATGCCGGCGTTCCAGGCGCACGTGCACGGTGGGGCCTACACGAGCGGCGGGCCGCGGAATCATCGAAGCAAACAACCACCCGGTAACGAGCAATTCCACCACAAAGATCTCGTATACGAAGTGCAGTCCGAAATGGGGGGCCCATCGCGGCAATGACCACGCCGCGAGAGCAGCCCCTAAAGGAACTCCTGTCTGACGAATGCCCATTACCAAGCCTCTGGGTCGATTCGCGAATGCGCTGAACACTGCCTTCGTCCCGGTTGAAGGGACAATGGCAAGAAACGTCCCAACGAAGAAGAGAACGACAAGCAGCACAGAAAACGTTCTCGCAAAGAACAACAGCGAGCACGCCCCAGCCATGAGGGCTGCGCCGACAAACAACACGTTTCGTGGGCCGAGCCTGTCGACGGCCACGCCGACAAACACCATGCTCACCATGACGCCGGTCGACAGCGCGGTGGTGACTAACCCTAGCTCTGTGAGGTTCAATTGATACGCGACGGCGAAAAAGGTTCCGAGAATCACTAGGCCTTGTTGAACGAACGACATGCCCGTCTGAGAGAGCAAGGCGAGCCCCAAAAAGGGAATGGGCCCAATCTGCGCCGGAAACCCTTCCTTAACGAAAGGCTTTTGCAATGTGTTTAAAACCTCCTGATCTTATACGAATCATACCAAAGTCCAAAGGATTCGTGCAGGAGTATATGGCTCGGGGTTCTAGCGAAGTGTTCACGGAATTGTTGGTGGCTCCGTCTCGACGCCACGGTTGGTCCGCGTTACTCTTAACTGGCAAAGGGGGTACGACTGTGAAGTTCCTGAACAATCCTGTCTTCTGGATGGCGGCGATTATCATCGTCGTACTCGGCACCGCGATTGTGGTGGACAGCCATATTGTTTAATTGGATCATCGCGCAGAGGAGATACGGCTGGTGCTTACTCGGATGATGGTTTAAGAATGCAAATAGGACGAGCGGGTTGTACTTGAGAAACCATCGGTTTCACCCCGCTCGCCTGCTATTTTTCGCATCCGTTCGTGCATTCGCCGATGAATGAACGCCATCATCGCTCGCATCCGCAGTTGACTACTAGGCTCTCGTAAAGACGTAACGGCTTCCGCCGGCATGTTTTGCCTCGTAAAGAGCCCTGTCGGCGGCTTCTACCACATCCCATATCGTCATGCCGTCAATCGGATAGGCGGCAATGCCGATGCTCAGGTGTGTGTGTATGGCGAACTGATGATGAACCCAGGGACCATCAAAGGACTGCTGAATTCGTTGAGCGATGATTTCCATATCCACAGCGTCTGTGGTTTTCGCGAGTACGATAAATTCGTCTCCGCCGAATCGAGAGACAAGATCTTCTGCTCTCATCGCCAACTCCAAACGCTTGGCCACGTGCTGAAGGTAGAGGTCGCCAATCATGTGTCCGTATGTATCATTGACATGCTTGAAGTCATCGACGTCTACCAAAAAGACGCTATAGACACAGCTTAACGCTCGAAACTCCGCCGCCCGCTTCTCCAACTCGTTAACCAGGCCGCGACGATTCAATAGCCCCGTCAGGGCATCCTGGTTGGCTTGGCGCGTCAATTGTTCCTCTCGTGTGTACCTGTCCGTGATGTCTCTGACCGTGGTCACAATGTGCGTAACCCGATGGTTGGGGCCGAGCACGGGATTCAAGAGCGATTCTCCAATGTGCCCGTCATGGTTCATGACGAGTACCACGGGTCTTCGCAAATGATAGGCTTTCGTGTATTCGCTCTGGAGGATCTCAGCCTCGTCGTCCGTCACAACGTCTTGAAAGGTAGCCCCGTATGCGTACTCATTTAGGCCGGTTTCCTTCATCGCAGCACGGTTCATTCTCGAGTAACGAAACTGACGATTAGAATCTACGCTCATGACAAACAACAAGTCGGACATATGATCTAGGATTGTGTCGGATGTAATGAGATGTCTCATCAGTCGTCCCCTAAAATATGAACGTCAATTACGGTCGTAACCGTACAAAGATCGTGCCAATACCTTTCACCCCATTATACTTCTTCTATTCTTTCAGGCACACATCAAATAGCGGGACTTGCGACCGATCCGAGCAAAGAAAGTACTTCCACCGTGACGAAGGTCCGAAGAGCCAAGGATACAGGGCAGGATGAGCAGGACCTTCGTCGACAGATTGACTCAGTGAGCGAAAGTATGGGTGGGACAGTCGTCTGT
>JAJZAV010000151.1 GCA_021799255.1 Bacillota bacterium | reverse complement strand
GTTACACTTAGTGCGGCGAATGACGTGATTTGACATAACATGTCGAACTTGAAATAGCGTTCTGCTAAAGACGCGTATTTGACGCGCGCAGGGCCTTGTGGAGGCGATGTTTTTGGGAAAAGCGGCAATTGTGTTGGCAGCTGGGTTTGGTACGAGGATGAAATCAAACCGACACAAGGTCCTTCACGAGGTGTGTGGGAAGCCCATGATCCAACACATCGTGGATGAACTTCGAACTCTACCGTTTCAGCAGATTCTCGTCGTGGTAGGACAGCAGCGCGAGGCCGTCGAGCAGGCGCTCTTGGGAAGGGCCAAGACCGTTTTCCAAGACGAGCAGTTGGGCACGGGACACGCGGTCCGTTGCGCGATGGGCGCTCTGGATTCCGGTGTGGAAGAGGTCGTGGTGCTCTATGGCGATGCCCCCCTCATCCGCGCACAGACCATTTCGCGTCTACTTGAGGCGAGAGAAGAGTCAAATTCGGCGGTAGCGCTGCTCGCTGCAGAGTTGGACAATCCGTTTGGTCTCGGCCGCATCCTGTTGTCGAATGATAACCACGTCCTTACCATCGTAGAGGAAAAGGACGCGACGGAGGCACAGAAGCAAATTCGTTTGATTAATGCCGGGACCTATGCATTTCGGACGTCGGATCTGAAAGATGCGCTCGCACAGCTCAAGGCCGACAATGCGCAGCACGAGTACTACCTCACGGACACGATTGCCATCCTGAGAACCATGGGCAAAGTATGCGTTCCGTTTGTAGTCGAGGATCCCACCGAAGTGCTCGGCGTAAACGACAGGGCGCAATTGGCCGAAGCACAGGCCGTCATGGGTCGGCGCGTCGCTACGCGTTGGATGAAGGAAGGCGTCACGATTTTGGATCCGGCGACGACGTACATCGGCATGGATGTCCAATTGTCCGCTGATGTCACGCTGCTTCCCGGAACCGTGCTTGAAGGCGCGACTCGAATCGGACAAGGCAGCGTCGTAGGACCGAACGCCCGTGTATCGAATTGCGTCATTGGGGAGGACGTGAACGTACAGTACGCCGTCATCGTCGACAGCGTAGTCGATTCCAACGCGTCTGTCGGACCGTACGCTTACATTCGTCCGGGCAGCCACATTGGAGCAAGGGTGAAAGTCGGGGACTTTGTCGAGATTAAAAACTCTAACCTCGGCGATGATACAAAAGTGAGTCATCTGGCCTACGTCGGGGACGCCGACATCGGTCAGCGGGTGAACGTGGGCTGCGGTGCCATCACGGTAAACTACGATGGGCGGCTAAAGCAGCGCACGGTAGTGGGTGACGACAGCTTCGTCGGATCGAACGTCAATCTTGTTGCCCCTTTGACCGTTGGCAAGGGGGCTTACCTGTGTGCAGGGTCCACAATCTCTGCAAACGTTCCTGACGATGGGTTCGCCATCAGTCGTCCACAGCAGGTTACGAAGGCCAATTACGTGTCGGCGTGGAAACAGCGGCGCCTCGCAAAACGCGATTGAAGGAGAATGGTTCTAGTGCCCATAGATGGTGAGATCAAGCTTTTTTCGGGAAATGCGAACAGACCGCTGGCTGAGGAGATCGCCAAAATCATTGGGATTCCGCTTGGTCAGTGCACGGTCAGCCGCTTCTCGGATGGTGAAGTTCGCCTGAATATCACGGAAAGCGTCCGTGGCAGTCACGTATTTATCATTCAGCCGACTTCGGATCCGGTGAATGAGCACATTATGGAACTCTTGATCATGATAGATGCGTTGAAACGAGCGTCGGCGGAAAGCATTAACGTGATCATTCCGTACTATGGATATGCGCGCCAAGACAGAAAAGCGAGCCCCCGAGAGCCCATCACGGCAAAGCTCGTCGCCAATCTGTTGGACAAAGCCGGGGCCCATCGGGTCATCTGCATGGACCTGCATGTTGGGCAGATCCAAGGGTTCTTCGACATCCCATTAGACCATTTGGTGGCCATGCCGATTTTGGCGGAGTATTTCATCCAGAAGGGGCTCGAGAATATCGTCGTGGTCTCCCCGGACCCAGGTTCGGTCTCCAGGGCGCGAGCGTTCGCGGAGCGCCTGGGAGCCAGCCTCGCCATCATCGACAAGCGGCGGCCTGAAGCCAACGTGGCTGAAGTCATGAACATCATTGGCGACATCGAAGGAAAAACGGCAATCCTCTTCGACGACATGATTGACACCGCCGGCACCATCACCCTCGGGGCAAAGGCCTTGCTCGAGTGGGGGGCCAAAGGGGTATACGCGTGTTGCACCCACCCGGTTCTGTCGGGTGATGGGGTGAAGCGGTTGGCTCAGTCCGACATCCAAGAAGTTGTCGTGACCAACACCATCACGTTGCCGCCCGAAAAACGGATTGACAAAATCAAGGTGCTTTCGGTGGCGAAGCTGATTGCCGAGGCCATCGTGCGCGTACACACGAACCGCTCCATCAGCGAACTGTTTGACTGATAGGAACTGAACGGGCAACAGACCCAGGCACAAGCTGCACATTTGTTTCGCCGCTTACCCTTCGATTAAATTCGAACGGTGTGGGTCATCCTAGTTCCGAACGCTCATCTACTAGACTGCTTTCTGCGGGTACTGCCCTCGACGATACATGCGGGCGAAGTAACCCTTGGATCTCAGGAAACGTGAGTGACAGGATAGGAGTGACCAATTCGGATGGAACAAGGGCACGTGGACGCCGCTTTGAGGGATGAAAGAAGCTCATTACGCAAACTTCGTGACACTGGTTTCGTTCCAGCAGTGTTGTACGGTGGCTCACAACCGAGTGAGCCTATCTCTGTTCCCCTGCGTGAACTCGAGAGGAACGTGTCGGCATCGAGACGATTTGTCGAATTGTCCGTGAATAACACGACCGTGACTGCATTGATTCAAGAGGTTCAAATGCATCCGGTCTCAAAAAGGATCACGCACGCGGATTTTTATCGAGTCGATGTGAATCAACCCGCAGATTTCGAGGTCCCGATTCATCTGATTGGGATCGAAGCCGCGAAACAACAGGGTTACATCGTGCAGCAGCAACTGCGTACGATTTCCGTTCGGGCCCTGCCGAAGAATGCGCCGGAGTACATCGCCCTAGACGTGTCGTCGTTGCGACCGGGACAGCACCTCACGGTGGCAGACGTTGTGTTTCCCGCTGGAGTTGCGCCCCAGACTGACGGAAGCGATGTGCTCGTTACGGCGATGGCTCCTCCGACGCTGACGGTGCCGGAGGCAGGCGAATCACAAGCCGCACAGCAACCAAACAACGAGGAATAGCCGGACAAGGGGGAGGTCGCAAATTGCCCAGATCCTTGAGCGTTTGAAATCTCCCCCTGGAATTGTCCGACCTTGGCACGGTAGCGAAGAACGTGGTTCTTTGTGGCCGAAACGCAGGCGCGGCAAGACGGGGTGGACAAAACAATGCGGATTATCATTGGGCTTGGCAACCCGGGCCGTAAGTACGAAAGGACTCGGCACAACGCTGGGTTTTGGGTCGTCGACGAGCTAGCAGAGCGATTCGATGCCGCGGTTACCAAGCACAAGTGGAGGGCTCTCATCGGGGAGTGTCAAATCGGATGGGAGAAAGTGATTTTGGTAAAACCAGAGACGTTCATGAACCTGTCGGGCGAATCGGTCTATGAAGTCTGTTCGTTTTATTCAGAGGTAGATGTGTCGAAGGATCTCATCGTGGTTTACGATGACATGGATTTTGCGGTTGGACAAGTGAAGCTGCGCGAGTCGGGAAGCGCGGGGGGGCACAACGGGATGAAGTCCATCATCGCTCATCTCGGAACTTCATCTTTTCCGCGCGTGAGATTCGGCATTGGCCGTCCGGAAACGGACGTCGCGGTGATTGACCACGTCCTATCGACGTTCTCGCCGCAAGATGAGCCAAAAGTGAAGTCGGCGATTTCGAAATCGGCCGACGCGCTTGAATATGCATGCAAGAACTCCTTTTCTGCCGCCATGAACCGCTATAACGGCGGAGTGTGATCTCATCTATGCGTAGTCGGCCGTCGTGAGTATGCGACGCCGCCAAGCCTCCCATACTAACCATGAAAGACAGTGGTGGGGAGGACTGGATATGCGCATAGAATATTGGTGTAAGTACTGTAAACATCTCGTCGGAGAGGTAAACCAACCGCTTTGGTCGTATGCGGATGCCGAAGTCCTTCTTGGATTTGCCAACCTAAGCCCGGTGGAGCAGAGGGATACCATTGACTATAATGGGAAGGACGGTACCATGTACGTGAAGACGGTTTGTGATTACTGTCAAGATGCTGTAGAGTCCCATCCGGAGTTGCTTGTTGAGGGGAACCCCCTGCAGTAGATAAGCTCTTGACGGGCGTGGCAGGCTGCAGGATTCCTCACCGTCAAATGATATCCCGATTATTCACGCAATAATTCGGGCGGACGTGTTCCCATGGGTGGGTCCGCCCTCAAGAGTTCTGCACAAGAGACCTACGATGTAAGGGTGTTTTTCATTGACGGTTTACCGACACGCCACAAGCCTTCCCTGCCGCAAAGCCCGAAGCGTAAGCTAGGGCTATTTCCCATGTCGGCACGGGTGTGAGTTGTGTGTTCTTCGAGCAAGGAGGGATAGCGTGCTAGAACTGGCTCGCATGATTGCATCGGACAATGAGTTTCGTAGTACCATTCTCGGAGTTCCCAGTTCTGGTGCTGACGTTCTCATAACTGGATTATCGGGCAGCGCGAGGCATCTTTACTTTGCGGCACAGTACTTGTTGCTACAGGAGCGAAGGCCCGGTGTGCCCATGGTTGTGGTGGCAAGTTCGCCGAGCCAAGCGGAGTCCATCCAGGATGACCTGAAAGAACTTTTGCGAGACGTGCCGATTCTCATGTTTCCGGAAAGGGAACTATCCATCGCCGATGCGATTGCATACAGCCCCGAAGTCCTCTCCGAGCGAATCTCCACCCTCGTTCACCTTGCGAAAGGGAAACCTGGGATTGTTGTCGCGACGTTAGCTTCTCTGATGCAGCCCGTGATGAACCGGAACTATCTCGTCAACTCCATACAACACTACGTGGTTGGGCAACCGATTCCCTCTCATAACCACCTTGCACGGCTCGTCGAAGCCGGGTATGAGAGGGTCCAGATTGTCGAGCATCCTGGACAGTTTTCGGTGCGTGGCGGAATTATCGACGTCTACCCAATGACCGCAGAGTGGCCCCTAAGAATTGAACTATTCGACGATGAAGTGGACTCCATCCGTTCTTTCGATGTATCGAGTCAGCGTTCTATCGACAAGTATGAAGATGCTTACGTCGACCCCGCGCTCGACATTCTTGTCCCTCCGAGCGCCATGAGGGACGTCGCGTCCGATGTCGAGAGTCACTTGGAGCGACGAGTGCGCACGACTCCGGACGTGATTGTACGGGATAAGCTTCAATCCATCGTAGGGGAAGATGCGCGTAAGCTCGCTTCGGGAATTCCCTTCTACGGCCTGTTACGCTACACGGGACTGTTGTCAAAGCACATGTCGACGTTGCTTGACTATTTTCCGGCGGAGACTCTCGTGACCCTAGACGAGCCGTCCCGGATCCAAGAACGGGAAAAGGGTCTTGTGCGGGAGGTGTCCGAATGGATGACGGACGCCTTGATGCGAGGCGAGTTGTTGTCGGGCACGATGGCAGCCATCCGCTTCTCCGAAGTATGGGAGAGGAGGCTAGCTCGCGTCCAATATTCGATGTTTGCTCGCCCAACCGGGCAACATCGGTTTCATTCGGTGTTGAACGCCACAAGCAAGACCATGCAGAGTTTTCACGGGCAGATGAATCTCCTTAAGAGCGAGATTGGAAGATGGCACAAGGGCGGCACTCAGGTCGTTCTGCTCGCCGGAAGCGACGAAAGGGCCGAGCGCCTGGAACGCGTGCTGTCGGACTATCGGATTGACGTGGTTCGCACGGAGTCCCTTTTGCCGACCCTAACGCCTCAGGTGATGCTGGCCAACCTCTCCGCGGGGTTTGAGTTGCCGATGAATCGGCTGGCGGTCATCGTGGAAACCGAGATCTTCTCGGCAAAGAAGAGAAATCGTCGCTACCGCCAGGATATGACGGACGCGGAACGGATCAAGAGTTACCAGGAACTGAAGTCGGGAGACTTCGTCGTTCACGTGAATCACGGCATTGGGAAGTACCTGGGAGTTGAAACGCTGGAGATTGACGGGCGGCATAAGGATTATCTTCATCTTTCGTACGCAGGAAACGACACCCTGTACGTCCCCGTGGATCAGATTGACCTGGTGCAGCGATACGTGGGTGCCGAAGACAAGCAACCGAAGGTTTACCACCTCGGGGGAGCCGAGTGGACGAGGGTCAAGCAGAAGGTTTCGCGAACGGTTCGAGACATCGCGGAGGACCTCGTCAAGCTCTACGCGGCGAGACAGGCTTCGCCCGGACACCCGTTTGCTGCGGACACACCTTGGCAGAAAGACTTCGAATCCATGTTTCCCTATGAAGAGACGCCAGATCAGCTGAGGGCCATTCAAGAGATCAAGCGAGACATGGAAAAGTCGCAACCGATGGATAGGCTTCTGTGCGGTGACGTTGGGTACGGCAAGACCGAGGTTGCCATTCGGGCGGCGTTCAAGGCGGTCATGGACGGAAAACAGGTCGCCGTTCTCGTTCCGACAACCGTTTTGGCCCATCAGCATTTCGAGACGTTTAAAGAGAGGTTTGCTGGGTTCCCTGCCACCGTGGATGTACTGAGCCGATTTCGCAGCCGCGCGGAGTCTCAAAGCATAATCAAGGGGCTTCAGGACGGCAGCGTCGACGTCATCATCGGGACGCATCGTCTGTTGCAGAAGACGATCAAGTTTAAGGACCTAGGCTTGCTCATCGTCGACGAGGAGCAGCGGTTTGGCGTGACCCACAAGGAGCGCCTGAAACAGATGCGCACCAACGTCGATTGCCTCACCTTGACCGCGACGCCGATTCCGCGAACCCTTCACATGTCCATGCTCGGAGTGCGTGACCTCTCCGTTATTGAAACTCCGCCCGCGAACAGATTTCCCGTGCAGACCTACGTCGTGGAATACAACGAGAGCTTGCTGCGCGAGGCGTTGGAGCGAGAACTGGGCCGCGATGGACAAGTGTACGTTCTCTATAACAACGTCAGCAGCATCCAGTCTATGGCTGACAGGGTTGCGCGAATCGTCCCCGGGGCCCGCGTTGCCATCGCCCATGGTCAGATGGCCGAAGACCAACTGGAGCGCGTTATGTTGGACTTCCTAGAGGGTGATATCGACATCCTCGTCACAACCACGATTATCGAAACGGGCCTCGACATTCCGAACGTAAATACGCTCATCGTTCTTGAGGCGGATCGGTTTGGACTGTCTCAACTGTATCAGCTGCGGGGCAGGGTAGGACGGTCCAACCGCATTGCCTACGCCTATTTTACGTACCAAAAGGATAAAGTCCTGACCGAAGTTGCCGAGAAACGCTTGCAGGCCATCAAGGAGTTCACTGAACTCGGCAGCGGGTTCAAGATTGCCATGCGAGACCTGGCCATTCGCGGTGCAGGGAATCTCCTCGGCGCCGAGCAACACGGCTTCATCAATTCGGTGGGGTTTGACATGTACAGTGAAATGTTGGCGCAAGCCGTAAAGGAAGTGCGTGGCGATGTCCAGCAGGAGCCGCCTGAACCGAGCATTGAACTCGCCGTCGAGGCGTACCTACCGGATACCTTCATCTCCGATACGGCGCAGAAAATCGCGATGTACAAGAAATTCAAGTTTGTGCGCAGCCTCGAGGGCGCGGATGACCTCGAGGAGGAACTCGAGGACCGCTACGGAGACCTGCCTTCACCCGTGCGCAATCTGCTGGACATCACGCGCATCAAAGCGCTCGCGCAGAAGTTCGGGGTTGAATCGATTTCAGCCACAGGACTCGATATCGCCATCTCAATCCCAGCGAGCATGAGTCCATCCATCGATCACGGAAAACTGTTCATGTTGGCCAAACAGCACCAGGGCCAGTACATGAAGAGGCCGAACGGCAACCTTCAGATAGCCTTCCGCTTGCGCGGGAAATCGGATTCCGAGATCTGCAAACACTTGCTTTTGTTCGTAACCCAATTCAAGGAAGCCTGGAAGGAAGACGAAGCGGTGGAGGAAGTGGCTAAGTAACAAGGGGCAACTGGGGGGGGATGCAACCGCGGCCCGCGCAAAACCTCGCATGGGGGACATGCTGGGAGATCTAGCGCGGCCCGCGGATGTTTGAACCGAGATCTTTACAGAGATTGATTGGACTTGACGAGAATCTTGACGTCGGATTCCTTTTTCACTTTTTGCAGCAACGCACTTGCCAAACTGTTCTTTTTGTTCGTGATCATGTCTGACTTCGCCTGCGCGGTAAGAACCTTTCTGCTGAGGACCTCAATGATGTGATACCCAAATTGGCTATGAACCGGCTGGCTAATGGTGTTGAGCGGAAGCGTGAGACACGCGTTGGCAAACGGGGTCACGTACGAACTGGCCACGGCCGTCCCAAGATTCCCACCTTTGTTCTTAGAACCTGGATCGATGGAGTATTTCTTGGCCATGCTCGCAAAGCTAGCGCCTTTTTTGAGCTTTGCCTCAATCATGTCCGCCATCTTTAGAGTCTTTACTAAAATGTGGCGCACATCGACTTGGGTGTACTGTGCCTGGTGCTGCTTGATGTAGGCGTTCACCTGTGCGGTGGTCACCGTCGGATTCCCCATGGCTTTCTGAACGTATCCGTTCAATACCTCGTCTTGATACATATAGCTCTTGATGTCGTTGTCAGAGATGCCGAGCGATTTAAGCTTGCTTTCAAGTGCCGCTTTCGATTTGAACTGAGAGGCCAGCGCAGTTATGAATTGGCTAAAGCCCTGATTCACCGCCGAGTTGGCCTGCTTGGTGATGGTTGGATCCTTCTGCGCCACGTCCAACATATAACGGTAGTAAGTGGCGTATTGTGGAAGGAACTGCGCTTTGGTCGGAGTGCCAGCACCCGGATTCATGTAAGGCGAAAGAAAGGCGATGGTCGCGTATTCCGTATCAAACTGCCCCTTCGTAACCTTTCCGCCCTTATACGTAGCTAACACGGCGTTGGCTGGCAGGGCAGGTGCCTTGCTCTGGGTGGCCTTTGATGTTGATGGCAAGGACGGGGACAGGTTCGACGAACTACTCGAGGTATTGTTGGTGGTATTTGTGGACGGTGTGGTCTGGGCAGATCCACTAACAGCATTGTTGGTGTTGGAATTCGTGGTACCACAGCCCGCGACGACGGCCGTAACAACGGCGGCCAGGGCAATCGAAAGCACCCGGCCCTGTCTCATGCGGGGAGTGGGCTTTGATCCGTTTGTCGGCAATGTAGTTGCCCTCCTCGATGGGTTCATACTGCTCAGCATAAGTTTTTGCTCGCTGGTTGTCCAGTATGACGCCTTGGATTAC
>JAJZAV010000150.1 GCA_021799255.1 Bacillota bacterium | reverse complement strand
TGAGACACCTTGCTGGCACCGATGAGAGCGCTGGTGACGCGTTCGCCGCGAAGGACCCAAGCGAGGGACATCTGCGCAAGAGTCTGTCCGCGAGAGGAAGCAATGTCGTTCAGCTTGCGAACTTTCGCCAGCACGGCATCGGTGACGTGTTCGGGTTTCAGGAAGGGGCCGTTCTTGCCCGCACGGGAGTCTGAAGGGATTTCCCTGAGGTACCGATTGGTCAGCAATCCCTGTTGGAGCGGGCTGAACGCAATGGAACCGACTCCTTCTCTCGCAAGGACATCTAACAATCCGTCTTCTACCCAGCGATTAAACATCGAATACGAAGGTTGGTGAATTAAAAGGGGTGTGCCCAATCGCTGTAATTCTGCCACGGCCCGTTCGGTCTGCACGGCGCTGTAGTTGGAAATGCCGACGTACAGAGCCTTGCCGGATCTCACGACGTGGTCGAGCGCCCCCATCGTTTCCTCAATCGGAGTATCCGGATCCGGTCGATGATGGTAGAAAATATCCACGTAGTCGAGACCCATACGCTTAAGACTCTGACTCAGACTCGTGACGAGATACTTGCGGCTTCCCCATTCCCCGTAAGGACCGTTCCACATCCAGTACCCCGCTTTGGTACTGATGACCATCTCGTCACGGTAGTCCGCGAAGTCCTCCTTCAGAATGCGGCCGAACGTCTTCTCGGCGGACCCGGCCGGAGGTCCGTAGTTGTTAGCGAGATCGAAATGAGTGATGCCGAGATCAAACGCTCGGCGCACCATGGCGCGGGCGTTTTCGTATGTATCGACACCTCCGAAGTTGTGCCACAAACCAAGAGAAACGGCTGGAAGCTTCAGACCCGATCTACCTACTCGACGATACACCATTTCGTCGTAGCGATTGCCTGCCGGTTGATGTGACATGGCTGCACCTCTCCTTTCGCGTCGCGAACAAGGGAACCGGATAACGTTGCCCATCTGTTTGCTAACATCCATTGTATCATGGATGGTTTGTGGATCTGAGGCGCCCGCCGGACCATTGCGCGAGTTTCTCTCGGTCATGAAATGGAAGAAAGAGAGGAATTGGACGAAAGTCCTAAGATTGTCTGTCTATCCTTCTTTGATGTCCGTGGATATAATAGACAGCGGACTATAATCTGCGTTAAACAGGACGGATGACTTTGATCTCGTTATCACACGTAACCAAGACTATCGCCGACGGGCGTCTCAAACAGCGAATTGTGGACGACGTTTCTTTATCAATTGACGAGGGGGAATTCCTTGCCATCGTCGGTCCCTCGGGGTCCGGCAAGTCCACGCTGCTGAACATTCTCGGTTTATTGGACAAGCCTACGCAGGGCGAGTATCAATTTGGTGGAGAATCCGTGCTCGGTTTGTCCGGGGGGCGTTTGGCCACCTTTCGCAATCGGCGTATTGGATTCGTGTTTCAATCTTTCATGCTCATGCCAAGGATGACCGTGTTGCAAAACGTGGAGCTTCCACTCCTCTATGCCCCCATCGGCCGACGTGCTCGCAGGGACAGGGCGAGAGAGGTCCTGGACCAAGTCGGGATGCTTACAAAACAAAAACGCACCTCGTTACACCTCTCTGGTGGAGAGAAGCAACGAGTGGCCATCGCGCGAGCCCTGGTCAATAATCCTAAGCTAATTTTGGCAGACGAGCCAACGGGCAACCTGGACGAGGAGTCGAAACGAGCGGTTTTGGACATTTTCCTCCGTTTGAGGCAGCAGAACAGGACTATCGTGATGGTCACCCACGATGCCGAAGCCGCGCGAATTGCCGATAGGTACCTCACCATCCGAGGCGGCAGAATCGCGAGCGAGGCGATTCGTAGTGACGAGGGGGCCCGCGTTCCGGTCGCAGTCGGCATCGAAACGGACGAAGAAGCCAGGGAGGGGGCGCCGTCGTGAGCTTGTTTCGTGGATTTTCCACGGCGCTTCACAGCTTGTGGGACTACAAAGGACGAACGACCTTAGCGCTGCTTGGAATGCTTGTCAGTTCGCTGTTGCTGGCATTTTTGCTGGCGCTTCTCTTCAACTTCAAACTTACCATGGAAGGGGAGATGCAGGGCTTTGGTTTCCGCGAAATCGTTGCGATGCCCGGACAACTTTTGAATAAGCAGTTCTCGAAGTCGATGGACCTGTCGAGCCTATTGTCGGTGACTTCGATGAACAGTGATCTAACGTATCAAGACGCACAGAACGTGAAGCGGGAAGTTCCCGATGTCACGGCTGCCGTGCCACAGTCTGAGGTGGTGACTTCGGCCAACACCGGATCGACATCGACCGAAGTGCTGTATACCGGATCGACGCCAGCGTATACGAAAGTCTTCTCGATCCCGCTCGCCGAGGGCCGTTGGTTGAACAACGCGGACGTGAAAAATGAGGCGCAATCCATCGTTCTCGGATCCGCAGCCAAGGAGAATCTTTTCGGAAGCAAACCGGCCGTTGGAAAAACCGTCACCATCAAGGGCGTGCCCTTTAAAGTCGTGGGGGTCCTAAAACCGAAGCAACTGATTGGGTTTGATTTCAACGACAGGGCGTACACCGAGTATCAGATGTTCACCGACACCACGTCGGTTCGGCACGCGTCGATGATCTTTTTCATGGTCAATTCGGCGTCCAATCTACACAAGGCGGACGGCCAGATATACGCCGTGATCAGTGGGGATCATCATGGAGACAAGGGATTCACGTTGGTTAAACCCTACGAAGCGCTTCATTTTTTAAACCTGATCATGCAATTGGTCACGGCCGTGACGATGGGCATATCCGGAATATCGTTTATCGTCGGCGGCATCGGGATCATGAACGTGATGCTTCTTGTCGTTAAGGAACGCACTCGAGAGATTGGGTTGCGCAAGGCGGTGGGGGCAAAGTCGTACCACGTTCTGTTGCAGTTTCTTTCGGAGTCTCTTCTTATCAGCGTCGTTGGGGCGGCAGCAGGGGTCGGAGTCAGTTACGGGCTTCTTCGGCTCTTAGGGCACTACTACAAGGCGATATCGGCGCACATGCCGCTTTATGTTGTCGAGACGAGCCTCGCCTTCTCGCTGGCCGTCGGGCTCATCTTCGGGTTGTGGCCCGCCGTGAAGGCCGTGCGCGTTCAACCGATGGACGCTCTGCGTTACGAGTGAATTGGCGCGCATTGCCGCAGTCCTCAGGCTGCCCGCACTGCGCGCCTTGATCCTTCTAGGTCAGAAACACCTTTACCCCTTTATTTGGCTCTGCAGTCTCGCCATTTGTGCGTAGTACGCGTTTCGTATGGCATCCACTTCGCCTGCTCCATAGCCACTTGCGACCAGTTTGTCTCTCAGCGAAAACAAGAGAGAGTTGAGCTTGTCCTGTGCGGAGTTTTCGAGCCCCAGCACTTCGGGGAAGTACTTCTTCTCGATTCTCAGTTTGCTCTCGTGCGTGGTGTGATACTCCGCTCGCGCCTGATTATAGAGGCTGTACAGCTGATTGATGTACTGGGATTGAAGCGAAGCGAGCTGGCTCAGATACGGTTTCACGATTTGCTGCTCAGTCGGCTTTAATGTCGATGTGCCTGCGCCTTTCTCAAGGGCCGTTTTAGACACCGTTGGGGCCTTTGGGGACGAACTTGCAGAGGCAGCGTTCTGGCTCTGTCCGATGGATTGAAATGGGGTCGTGGCGTCAGGCATGGTGTAGCCCTTCTGCGGGTTGCCTTTTTTCGATCCGCTCGTCGTCGACGTTTCCCCTGATGTGGTACGATGCGCCGGTGCACTCGAAGTTTGGTTTTCGGTGGACCCGAGCTCTGCCGTGGGGCGAGAACCTGTCGAACTGCTCCTGACCACTGCGTTCGATAGACTGGGCGGCGTTTTGCTCTGGTCTTGCGACGTGCTCTGTCCACACGCCGTTAACAAGGCAAGAATGGAAAGACTCGCGACGCTGACAAAGGCAATTCGACTCTTGCCCCGAAAAGCATTCTCTCCGGGGGCGGATGGACTGGACATGGGTAGGCCTCCACTTGAGCTGCATTGAACAAATTGATCTGCATTGAACAAAGCCTGCGAAACACGCGCTTGCGTGCGTCCCCGCGAAGTAATAAGACGAGGGACATCGCGCGTGCAACGAGATCGATAGACTGCTCTTGTGGAACCTTCGAGAAAATCCTCGGTTTTCCTCTTCCTTGCAAAATAAACAGCGGATCGAAGAGGAATTTGTCGAGAAGTAGCGAATGTTGTCAGCCTAGGGATGCCCAACAACTATAGGAGGCTGCACGTCGCTTGTCCGGCGTCAATGGACTTAGGATAGGGCCACGTTGGTGACGACGGAATACGGCCGGGGCTCCTTAGGGTATTGGAGAAGGGGTGTGTGCGGTTTGCGTCCTGAATGGCCGACAGGATTGGAAGAGTCATTAACAGAGTTCGTATTACAGCGTGTCGCAGAAGGAACCAATGAGCGGCAAGCCATTCTGCAGTTTGTCATGGAGGGGCACACAAACAAGAGTTTCCCCGCCGTGTACAAGCGATGGAGGACGAAACTGCGCCAAACGATGGTAACTCTGCCGGATGAACAGACGGTGGAGATTCAAAGCGCCGTGGATGTGATTCGCCAGTTGACGGATAGGATCCACGAGTTGGAGACCGAGGTCGCTTCGCTTAAGTCGCCGAACGCCGTCTCTCGCTAGAGCAAAATTTGGAAGTCTACTTATTGCGGTAAAATGGACTAATTTTACGATTCATGCCCTCCCCTTTATGTGTGTGCTCGTTCGGTACATAGTTCTAGGGAGAGGGTCATTTTTATGGGCTAATTTCTGGGAGGAAGTGCAGTGAATGATTCGAGGCGGTTACTGCGGACCCGTCGGGGCGAATCTTTGAGGATGGCCCTGAAGAGGGGAGGGTGCGCTCTGGTGCCGGCCATGACGGTTGCCTTTGCGGGCATTTCTCCTGTCTTCGCTCACACAGACATCAATGGGCAAAGCAACCCGCATGGCTTTTCACGTTCTTCGCAGGTGCGTGCCGCCTTTTCGTCACAAGCGAACGTTGAAACCAAGGCGCAACTTGCCGTCGATTTGATTTCGTACTTAAAACGCAACCTTCCTCGTGGGGTGGCCTCCCCGTACGCGGACGTCGCCACAACCTCTCCCGTGTGGCCATACATAGAACTCGCTCTCAAATACGGAATCGTAGCACCGGACGGTCCACACTTGTTTGGCGCCAAGTCGCCTGTGACGGGCGGGCAAGTGGCTTCGGCGGTCGCTCACTTGTACGGAGTCCCAACTTCATCGTCCCTCTCTTCGAGCGACTGGGCAGTAGACGTGGGGCTGATGACCCAGACAAAACTGGCGGCCTACATGACTCATCAAGAGGTACTGACCATCCTGGGATCTCTGTCCGCCTGGGTGTTGTTGCAGAACGAATTTCCGCAGTCTTGGACGCTGTCGCAGGAGGCTGGTACGGCTTTGGCTTCTGCCATTTCCGCAGCGGGTTCCACCACAACCTATCAGTTGATGACAAACGAGTCTTGGGCGCCCAAAATTGTGTTGACCAAGGCTGGTCAAAATCAGGCGGCATATGTGGAGGAAGCCAACAACGAGGCGAAGCGGATCAGCGCTAACGAGACGGTTCTTCAGTCTTCAGGCTCGGGGAAGACCTTGTCTATCTTGACGCAAGTAAACCGAACCGCGGATGGTGAGGCCACTTCGGCGTCGACGCAGTATCTTCGTACGAACGCTTTATACACGTATTTGAACGGCGCGTGGAAAAAAACTTCGCTTCCTCCTGCTTCCATCCGTCACGTGGACGATCTGTCGGATAACCTCATGGTGTCAGGACTATCCGACGTGCAAGCCGTCGCACTGGCGGACGGTGGATATCAGTTGACCGCAAGTCTCACCCCGGCAGCAAAAAGACAGGTTGTTACGCGGGCACTCTCCCTTTCACCCGGATTTGTGAATGTACCCTCGCTTATCTCTCGCTACTTGGCTGACACTACCGTCACATATGACATTGAACTGGCGCCCCACGAGTCTTGGTTCAATGTTGTGAAGGAAGATATCCATGTTGTCGTGCGTATCCCGGCAAAGGATTTCGGGACAATGACGGGACAGAGCCTGTCCGATTCGGCCGTGGCCCAATTTTCTAAATACATCTCACAGGTGGACGAATCGGCAGCGATTTCCAATACCATCGCGTATGCGAACAAAAGGGTGGCGCCTCCAACAGGAATACCGAGCCATTCGAGCGTGAACTCCGCTCAGTCGGGGAACCAGCTGTCGTAGTCGAAGTCGCGTGTGATGGCTCAGCGTATGTCTGTGAAGTCCTCGTATACGAGTCGATACCCAAACATATCCTGGAACGTGTCGGCCAAGTCGGCCTCGGATGACGCCTTTACGATTTCGCGAATGTCGTACGCGCGACCCACGAGCACATCGTTGCCATTCACTTCGCATGCAATCATGTCCGGCACGATACCTAGTTGAAGGGTGAGGGTCTTCGCCAAGCGGATGAGCACGGACAATTTGCGAAGTCGTTCGTCTCCTTTGCCATTCAACAAATCCGCGATTTCCAACAGCTCCGGATAAGTGGGACCGTAGAGATTGGATCCTACCGCTAAGTATGCGGAGTGTACGGTCCATTTCTCGGTGTTGATATAGCAGCCGCAACTTTCAATCTGGGCCGTGATATAGAGGAGTTGTCGGGCATGTTCGTCGAGACCGTGGATAGAAGATAGGCCGTCGAATAGACGCAAAGCGGCGTTTGTCACAACGTTTGCCACTTGTCTGTCAACGTGATACACCTTTTGGAAATTCGTCAGGCTGTGCTCGAGGACGGACCCCACGACGGGGAAGTTTGTGCCTTTGAGGAGATGCTCGTAAAACACTCCATCGCGCAGGCCGCTGCGGCTGACAGTGATATCCTGACCTCCCATGGTATCCAGCAGTGCGACAACTGCAGCGAGGCCTGCGACGATAATTTCCGATCTGTTCCCCGAGAGCCCCTTGATCTTGCGTCGCTTCGTGGCGGGAAGGCACTTCATCTGTTGGAATGACTCGACGACGGCTTCTCGATGGACCGGATAGCCGTGGACGCGAATTGCACGTTCCTGACGGCGCCACAAATCCAACTTGGCCAATGCGCGGGCGGTTCCTCCAAGGCCGACAAGCGGGAGGCCGTCGGCCTCGTGGATCCAATCGACGGCTTCGAATTGGGCGCTCATAAAGTCGCGGATGAGATCTCCAGCGTCTTTGTCAGGGTATTCGCGAAACATTTCGGTGAGGTTCAGGGCCCCAAATGGTACACTTACGACATGGGTCAATCGGCGATTGTGAACAAGCGTCAGTTCGCTGCTGGCGCCTCCAATGTCAAACAGGAGCGCGTCCTTTATGGCAACCGTGTTCACGACGCCGAGGAAGCCGTAGTGTCCCTCTTCTTCTCCCGAAAGCACTCGAAATCGAATGTTGGCCTCCCGTTCTAGAGCATCAAGCACCTGGTCTCGGTTGCGCGCTTGGCGCACCGCGGCGGTTGCAACCGGGATCCAACGGGACACGCCGTGCAGCGTTCCCGCATGAAAGAAGAGTTTGGCACAACTGATGGCGCGTGCGATCCCTTCGGGCGTAATGCGTCCGTCATCCGCCATATTGTGGGCGAGGCGTACGTTCTGTTTCATCTCAAATACGGGGCGGTAGCTGTTGTTGGCGTATATCTCGTAGATGCACAGACGTGCAGAGTTGGATCCCAGGTCAATGATTCCTACACGTTCGGTCATGGTCCAAACCTCCTGCGCTGTCCCCGTAATTCGCGCCGACCCTGTCGGTGGACATGAAGCAATAGTGTATCAATGGCGCGAAGTTGCAAACGAACAAGCAACGAGCGAATGTGCGGGGAGACTGTCTCGGTGATGACGCTCACCAATCCAATAAAATACGCTACGCTGTATGATAGGCGAACTTGCCCGCTGAGTCCATAACCAAGCATGGTGTGAAGTGGAGTGGTGTCTCGCTTGGCACCTGCTGCATATAACCCTAAAATGGCGTCAAAGATGTGCATTTGTGGGGCTAGTCTTGTTCTAATATTTAGAGAACCCTCGTACGAGACATACTGGATACTGGGACAACCACCAGTAAGGAGGAGCGGTAAGTGGATAATCTTTCGCATGGCCTGTGGGGTATCGGCATTTACGGAGCATGGCTTGCGCAACAGCCGCACGTCGTCCATAGTCCGCTGACCACTACCGTATTTTTGGCGTCCGTTCTGGGATCTGAAGCACCCGACGCGGACTACGTCGTCAAGCTGGTTCGCGGTCCACAAGCTTATCTCAAGCATCACCGCGCCGCATCGCACAGCTTTCCGGCATGGCTCTTGTCGTCCGTCGTGATTGCGTCCGGGCTGTCTCTGTGGCATCCAGGGCATTTCATGCTGCTGTTTTCTATTGCGTTGATTGGCGTAGTGGTACATGTATTGCTGGATATTCTGACCCCGTATGGGACACAGGCGCTGTGGCCCATCAGCAAACATCGCTTTCGCTTGGACGTGCTCTTCACGCTGGATCCCGTGTTTTTCGCCATCGGAGCCATCGGATTTGTCTTGTTTGCACACGATGGGGCGCAAAGATCCGCGATTCATTGGAGTTTTGGGATTGCCGCATTGTATATCTTGGCAAGGGCCTTGATTGTCGTCTTGCTTTCCTCCCGCGTAAGACGAAACTATCCCGGTGCTGAACGCGTGAGCGTGTTGCCGCAGGCGGTGCCGTGGTGGTGGGGATACGTTGCGGAGAGTCAAGATGGCGTGGAGGCTGGAGCCATCCGTCTGTTGGCAAGGGACGGGGTGGAAGTGAGGTGGCGTCGCCCTCAGAAGGACAGTGCGGTGTCGTTCGCCATGAACGAGACGACAGGGGGGCGCATATTTGTAGCGTTTGCTCGGCACCTCATCTGGCAAGTCAAGCGCGATGGGGAATGGACCCGCGTGTATCTGGCCGACGCGACCTACCGCTTTCGCAATTGGATGCCGTTTTCCATGTGTATCTCCCTTGCGCCAAGCCAAGGATCCGAGTGGAGGCTGGGCTCGGAAGTATTGAGGGGGCAAACCCTGGATTTTGCGGCGACCGTGCAAGAATTCTCCGACAGCACCCATGCGAGTGATCAGGCTTCCGGGATGGACGAAGGTCGTCGATTGAAACCCAAGATTCCGTCCGAGTATCGTTAAGTCGCTGTCGGCATGCTGGCCAGCAAGTCCATCTGCGGGTGGGTTGCGAGAAATTCTGCCGATGGCGGCACGGCTTACTGCCCAGGCAGTTTGTATGGTGGTTTTCGATCCGACAGGAATTCGGCAACAAGCTGTAACACGCGCGACGGGTCTTCGAGCGCATTGTGATCGGCCAACTGTTTCGCAAACGCGAGGTAGGGGAGTGACTCTTCCGAAGCAATGAACCCGGATTTCGACGGTTTCGTGATTTGATAGACGGCAAGACTGGGAATGCAATTTAGTGGTAAATATGTAGACGATCACGTTGGTGTTTGGGGTCTTTGTGGGCTGCTTGGACGCTTCTCCCCCCTC
>JAJZAV010000149.1 GCA_021799255.1 Bacillota bacterium | reverse complement strand
ACTTCGTCTCCCGAAGTGCCGGATCCGACGCTTAACACGCCGAATGCGAACGTCGGATTGCGATCCTACACGGTCGCGAAGGACCTCTGCCCGAACTGCCATCAGAACTCCCTTATCCACACCGGAGGATGCTACGAGTGCGAAGCTTGCGGATACAGCAAGTGTTAGATAGCAATCATCCGGTGCGCACGACGGACCTTTCGTGCGCCGGAGGAAAGTTGCGATACTAGCTGGGCATCGTTATATTTTAACGAGATACTTAGACGTGTCTGGCTCCCCAACTCTCCTTGGGGAGCCAGAGCGGGGATGGGACGTAAATGCGGTACAAGGCACCTCGTTCGTACGGAATCTCCAGGGCTCACATTACACTCCTGTACGTACTCATGGGCACCCTGTGGGTACTCCTTTCATACGACACCATTCACAAGCATCTTACGGACCCTGCCATTTTCTTCGTTTTGCGCGGATTGTACATCTGCCTGACCGCGCTGGTGATCCATTTCCTCATGTACCGAATGGACAAATCCCGTAGAACCAGCGAACGAGAATACCGCGATTTGGTGACGTTGGGGCATGAACCCATCGTGGTCTGCGTGGATGGCATAATTCACGAGTCGAACCGATACGCAGAGGAACTCTTGAGTGGAACCGATACTTCCATTGTTGGACGTCCTATCCGTGACTTCGTTCACCCTGACGAACCGATGAAGTCCTATGATCCTTTCGGGCCCGTAACCGAGGCCAAAATGCACGAAATGAAGTTTCGCAGGCTCGATGGCACGACGTTGCATCTGGAAGTCGCCACCATTCCGGCGCCGCACTATGGAGACGCCGCGATGCATCTCCTGTTCAAGGATAGAAGCGCGCAGGTCCGCGCGGAGGACGCTCTTCAGAATTATGCGAACACGTTTCGGGCCATTGAAGAGAACATGTCAGACTACCTATGCGTATTGGATGAATGCGGAAAAATTATGTATTCGTCGCCTTCGCTAAATTCGCTGATGGGAAACGCGGTGGTCATTGAAGATGGGCATTTTTCGCTAACCGGTGTGCATCCCGACGATTATCAGAAACTCATGGACGGGTACAGGTCGTCTCAAGAACAACGATCAGCGTTTGACGCAGAAGTTCGCATTTCCAGGGAAGACGGATCCTGGGCGTCCATCGAGGTTCGCGGGGTGCCCATTCTGTCGGGTCAAGTTGGATCCGGCGGGATGGTTCTGGTGGCTAGAGATATCACCGATAGGCAAAATGCCCACCGCCTCATGCGTCAAACGGAACGCCTGAACGTTGTTGCTGAGCTTGCTGCGGCGGTCGCTCACGAAATCCGCAATCCTCTAACCATCGTGCGTGGTTTTCTGCAACTGCACCAACTGTACGGGCAAGGGTCGTCTGAATACCTGGGATTGATGCTCGCCGAAGTGGACAAGGTGGAAGCCATTATCAGCGAGTTTCTCATGATGACTCAACCGGAACCGTTTCGGTTTGCGCCGATTTGCCTGCAGGACCTCTTCGCGCAAGCATCCTCTGTTGTTCGAGACAAGGCAGAGTCCTTCGGCGTTCACATCGAACTGCGGACGAAACCAAACCTGCCTCCGATTTTCGGTCACCAGGACCAAGTGAAACAGGTATTCGTGAATATCCTCGATAGGGCGATAGAATCCATGCCGTTTGGCGGCGCGATTCTAGTGAAGGCATCGGAAAAGTCGAGAGACCGCGTTACCGTTCAGTTTGTGGACGAAGGAACAGGGGCGGACGACTTAACTCAACTCGAGTCAGGCTCCCGTATCTTCGCCAATAAGTCCGACGGAACGGGCCTTCGACTCATTGTATGCCAACGAATTGTTGAATCTCACGACGGGGAATTCTCCGTGTATCGTCGCGCGGATGGTCGGGGTACGGTTGTCGAATTGTCGTTGCCTGTCGTTGGATGGCAGACGTCACGCGTCTCCCCCGACATTGTCTCTTCGTCATATCAAGAAAACGGGGGTGAAATGTAACCTTTCCGACATGAATTGACGTTAGAAAAGGTTCATGGTAGCATAGCGGATGGGAGATGTGTGAAAGGGGATACATGACAGACCGTCGACTATGAAACGGATCATTGTTTAGGAAAATAAGACGGCGACGGACGGACTTGTCACATGCGAATTACCCAACGGTGATTCGCATTTTTGTTGTTTCAGGGAATTGAGACGCAAAGAGAGCGGTAAGGGGCCTCTGGGGGTTGAGCCAAAAAGGACGCGGATACAGAGCGCTCGCGCGCGGTATCCGCGTCTGCCACGAACTATATGCGAGTTAGTACCCCGCTCCGGCCGCTGCTGCAGAGGGGACAAAAAGGAAGAAAAGCACGAAGATGATCAGGAAAACAACTGCCCACTGGGTGTATCCGCCGAAAGCTCCTGTCATCGGTTCAGCCTCCTTTGGTAATCACGTACTCGGTATGCTATGTGTTGACCGAAGGAGGAGGGTGGGCGGCTAACCCCATCGTGCTCTACGACAGTCCGCCTGGATTCGTGTACCGAGAGACGATGCCTTCAATCTCCGCGATGGCTTCATCGGGAAGGGTCTTTATCGTCTCGGCCAACTGAACGATGTGGGCCAGCGTCTCGGCGCTTCGATGTCCTTGCACCAAGTTCATTTTTTCTCGGCGTCGATGGACCTGATTGGTGGACACTCCGAACATGCGGGCTATCTGCGCATCCGTCATGCCGTCGTCCTCAACCATTCTGCGCAACTCTTCGCGTTTCAGGAGATCGAAAACAGGGAGGCTATTGCTTCCCGATACCGCTTGACGACCCGATTCCGGAATTCCCGAACGAGTCCTGCCTGTACCAATCGATGACATGCATGTTCATTCCCTTCTCATGGACCCTGTTTCAGTTTCTCCAATTTGCCTCGAATTCCATGCACTCGCACCCGATTCTCCGTCTACTTTCTATGTGAATACTCGTCCCGCCACTCGACGCGATGGCGCCATGCCGACGACGCCCAGGTTCTATCAACCTCCACCCACGGTCGACTCGTTCTCTGATGTCGCTTATTGTACCCGAGCATCCATCCGATGAACGCGATCACCAAAAGGAGCCAGACGATGTCGCCGTCGTGTTTCGGACTCGGCGGCAGGGGTGCCCGCCATGAAGCCGCAGCAGAAAGGGGGACGCTGGCGACCACTTGGCCGTTTCGCAGCACATCGAGCGTACCGATGCGCACACCCGCGGAAATGGAGTGTGTAATCGGCTTTTTTTTCGCGAGGAATGAGTAATGGGCTGTGGGCTCGTGAAGCGCCGTTGTGAAAACAACAGACTCACTCGCCTTGAGAGGAATGCGTGTGCCTGTCTTCGTCGGCGCGTACCCTTCTGGCTGACCGTTCTGCACAATCGTCACGGTTTTATAGTTGGCGAACGCGTAGTTCAAGAGGTTGGTCCCGTCTTGATTGATCTGCCCGAGGAGCGGAGCGTCCATCAAGATGGCGAGAAACGTCTCTTTACCATGGGTCGCCGCTACCGCGAGCGTTTCGTGCGCCGCGTTGGTGAAGCCCGTCTTAATCCCGATATCGCCGGGATACGTGAATAGCATGTTATTAATGTTCATGAGGTCCGACGACCACGCTTCGCCTTTCCACTGGTAGTACTTCGTGCGCACAATTTGACGAAATATTGGATTTTCCATGGCGTGGCGGGAGATGAGAGCGAGATCGTACGCAGTGGTCACGTGGTAGGGGTTTGGCAATCCGTTTGGATTCACAAAGTGCGTGTGCACGGCGCCCAAAGATTTGGCTTCCTGATTCATCATCTTCGCGAATCCGGCGACGCTGCCTCCGTAATGGTCGGCGATGACAACGGCCGCGTCATTCGCGGATATGAGTAGAAGCCCATAAAGCAATTTTCTAAGGGGTTCTTTCTCGCCCGGAACGAGATAGAGCTTGTCCGGAGGAACTAGCGTCGCGTCCACGTGCGTAGTCAACATGTCCGACAGATGCCCATACTTTAGCGCTAAAATGGCCGTCATAATCTTCGTGAGGCTGGCTGGGTAATGGGGGACCTGAGGGTTCTTGGCGTAGACGACGGTGCCCGTGGTCATGTCCATCACTACCGCCGATTGGGCGACAATCGAGGGTGCTGGAACGCTGGCCGGCGTGGATACCATGGGAATGCCGTCGACTCTTGTTTGACCAAGCACGACCGAGTCCGCCGATGGAAATTCTGAGGAAATCGGGTGCGATACGGCAGGCGTTGGTGCCTTTCTACTGGACGGATCTGCGCTTGCAAGGCTGCACGTAGAGCTTAAAAAGACAGTCATGGCCACAACGGTCGGCCACTGCCTCAACAACCACTTTGAGACTCTCGCCACGATGAAAACGACTCCCTGAAGTATGGTGACAGCTTTATTGCAAGTTGCGCTAGATTTCGACTGGAAACTAGAAGCTAAGTATACCGCGGCGAAAGCCGAAAACAAATACCGATTTCAGACTTTTGCACATCGTGTGCACTGTTTTATCCGTTACCGCATCCCACAATCCTTCGTGCCAACTCCCACCTTTGGGGTTGAGTTTGTTACAATTAAAGAACTACGTACCTTGGATTGCTGCGCACGAAGTCCCCCTAAGGCGTGAACGGGTTTCCACTTTCGGGAATCTTCATCGCGATTGAGGACGATGATAACTGGCCCTCGATTGGCTTTTTTGATGGAAGAGCGGAGGAGATTGTCTTGGCATCTACAGAGGGACAAGAACAGTTGCGAAAGCTTGACGACTTGATGGCGAGGCTGCAACGGGTCATGAAAGTGGCCTCTGCAGATCAGTTCGGAGGGTTAACGGCCACCCAGGCTTTCATTCTGCGGTATCTGGATAAGCAGGGGGTTGCAAAAGCCTCGGATATTTCAAAAGAAGTCGGTCTGAGTCCCGGTGCCGTGACACAGGTTTGTGACGAATTGGTGAAGTCCCACATGATTGATCGCACAAGATCCGATCTCGATAGGCGCGTCGTGCACATCGCCATCAGCGACGAGGGCAGAATGGTTCTTGAAAAGATCCGCGCAAACCGTACCGAGAGGATGTACGAAATCGTGCAGCTGCTGGGTCAACCCGACGCGGATGAGTTCATTCGAATCATGACGAGGGTGGTAGATATTGTGGAGGATCTGTGGCGACAACAGAGAGAAAGGGCGTAATGAAGCAACCGAATGCCGTGATTCTGGACAGGGACGGGGTTATCAACGACAATCGAGCCATTGTTCACGTGAATCGTCCGGACGAGTTCGTCTTATTTGAAGACGTACCCCGTGCGATAAAGCGCCTCAACGAGTCCGGAATGCTTGTGTTTGTAGCCACCAATCAAGGTGGAGTGGGACTCGGCTATATGACCTCCGAACAACTATCCGACATCCATGTTGAAATGGTACGCCAGCTGAACGAGCAAGGCGCGCGCGTCGATGCGATTGCAGTATGCACGCATGCGCCCGGCGAGGGGTGTGATTGTCGCAAACCAAAACCCGGGATGCTCCAAACCCTCCAGTCCGAATTCGGATTTTGTTTCGCCACGAGCTTCATGGTTGGAGATAGGGAGACGGACGTAGACGCCGGACGTGCCGTCGGAATGAGGACCGTCCGTATCGGTCGGTCAAAAACGAAGGCGGATTTTTGTACACCGGACCTCACGAGCGCCGCAGATTGGATCATCCATGCGGCTTCCCTCTAATCTCTTCGTATGAATTCTTCATTTGGGCGAATGCCCAGAGTTTCTCAGATGCTACCGTCATAGTGTGATATGGGGGTGGTGAAGGTGATAACCGCTTCATGCGCGTCTGTGCCGCCAGTGGATTGGCGTTACTGGGTACCCGCGCGCTGCATTCCTTTCCCGGCATGGGCGTCGGAGTGGAAGTTGCCAGTGTGGGCAAGAGCGAACGGGGTGCAGTGGATGGCAGAGTCGTACCCTGACCTTGCCCCGTACTATCCCATTCCCAGCGCGGTGACTGACTGGGCCCACCCATGGATGTTTCTTCCGTTTGAGGGGCATTGGTGGTCATGAAGAGCGAAGGTTCTGGTGGGTTTCAGCAAAAGCGGGATTTCTCTGGCCTATGGCCGTCGTCCCTTTGTTGGACCGCGCGTCTCCCTGTTTCACGGGCGACGCAAATTTACCGACGGCGTCCTCTGTTTCAAAGATGTTTGGTGAAACGATTCCATCGACAAACAATCGCTTCGTGACCAACTTGGCCTGAGTTGGGCTCACAATCCAATAGCTGAGATCTCCCGCATACCGCGGGTTGTGATAGGCTCCCGGAAGCGTCTGCGAGACGACGCGAAACCCCCTCATTTTCCCTGCCTCCGACGCAATTTTGAGCACTTGCGCCATGCTGAGATTTGTCTCAAAGGCATTCGCGGCTTGAGGCACCAACATCGGCAGCTTTATGACGGTGCTGGGACGCAGGGCTGCAGCGATGAGCGCCTTCATGAATTGCTGCTGCCTCTGTGTGCGTCCGATGTCACCCCGTGGGTCGGCTCGAAACCGAACGAATGCGAGGGCCTTTTGCCCGTTTAGTTTCTGGTATCCCTTATGAAGATTGATGATTCCGTACTGTTTGTCGCCGGTGTTGTAGTACATCCTTTGAGGAACATAAAGCGAGACTCCTCCGAGCGTGTTAATCATGTCTACGAGTCCACGAAAGTGCGTCACCGCGTAATTCGGAATGTCAAATCCGATGAGGTCTTCAATCATCCTGCTGGCCAGAGAGACCCCTCCGACGGAGTATGCGGCGTTGATCTTGCGTGAAGCTCCGTCCGGAAACCTCACCTTCGTATCACGCGGAATTGACAGAATCTCGATTCGTCGGTGTAGGTAGTCGACGTTCACCACCATCATCGTGTCAGTATTCCCCAAGGCCTGTCGCGGCCGAGAATCAGTCCCAATCAGCAACACCGTAAGGCTTCTTGGCTTCTCTACGGGAGGAGAACTGGGGCGAGCTTCGGATTGGAGAGCGGAGTCAACGTCGGAATTTATCATCCCACGCGTCGATTCAGGGCTGCCTACGCGCGTCCAGGAAGCATGCAGGCCCAATGCCACCAACAGTCCGGCGGTCGCACCGGACCACAACGCGATTCGCGTGGTTCGCTTGCGGCGCCGAGAAAAAGAGCGGCTTGGTTCCCGTCGCAATTCATTCCGATGGGATTCTGACTTTTGCTGCGCGTGATCCGGGCTTCTGCGTCTTGGCATGGGCATCGCTCCTTGGCGCAGTGCGAGGACGGAGTCGTTCTCCCGCACTCCGTCCCACTGCGAAAATCGCATTCAAAGGTTAACCCGACACGAGGATCCTAATGCTGAGTCGGGACAGGCCTTGGATCCGAAGGAGCAGAAAAGCCAGCGTCAGTCGTGATGGCCGGACCACGGTTCATTCAAGATATGTCCGCACGAAATGCAGATGTAGCGGTACTCGACGGATACGGTTCTGGCCGACACGGGAAGATCCTCCCTAACGACGACACTTGCATCGATTTCCACAATTTTCTCTTCCCGAAACTTCTTACCTTGGCATTGAGGACAGATTAGTGCATGACCAGTTCCTGCCATTCTTTTGTCACCTCAACCCTTCTCTTCGCAAGCCCTGTGGTCTCGCGATGTCTCGTGCGATTGTCGTCCATGCACACGTCCACTATTATAAAGATTGCAATTGCGCGTGTCAGCGTGATTCAATGAATGGGTAGGTGTACAAGCGGAGCCTTACACGGGGGTGAACGACGATTGGCAATCCTGTGTGGCACATGCGCCTGGGCTGATCACGAGAAATTCTATCCTCAGTCCGTGAAACCAACGGATCGGTTGGAGTATTACGCACGCTTTTTTCCAATCGTGGAGGTTGACAGCTCGTATTATGCAATACCAGCGGCGCGCACGGTGCAGGAATGGGTCAATCGTACGCCGAATCACTTTCGGTTCGACGTGAAGGTCTACAAGTCCTTAACGCGGCACACGAAACAAAATCAGGAAATCGCCGTAGAAGAGGATGTCGTCAAGATGCACGAAGCCATCCGCCCGCTGAGAGAGTCTGGAAAGTTAGGGGCGGTACTCTTTCAATTCCCTCCTTGGTTCGTGTTTCGGGAAGAGAACGCGGAATACCTCAAAAAGGTAAGGGATTGGTTTCACGACGACCTTGTTGCCATCGAATTTCGTCATCGCAGTTGGTGGATGGACGGAGAACGAACGGAGGACACTCTGAGATGGCTCCGAGACCACGAGTTCGTGAACGTCGTCTGCGATGAACCTCAGGTTGGCATGGGGACGATTCCGCTCATCCCGAATGTCACCAATCCGTCGTGTGTTGTCTTTCGGCTTCACGGGAGAAATGAACGCATGTGGTATGAAAAGGGTCTGAAGTCGTCTTCCCAACGATTCGATTACAAGTATTCGGTCGCAGAGCTTACTCAGCTCTCTTCCTATGTTCAACAATGGGCAAAGGCCTCCGCGGACGTTCACGTCCTAATGAACAACAATCAGGGCGACTACGCGGTAACGAATGCCTTTGACTGGCTGTCCATTCTAGATCTTGGCGTCCGGGAGCGCCCCCGTCAACGGGGAGTTCAAGGCAGGCTGTTTTAGGGGATTGGAGCTGAACGATTCTATTATGAACCACTTTTTTCCTGACTGGATGTTTGCTGCCTTTGCCATCGGCGGCTGGGAGCTATGTAATCTCGCCGTGAAAAAGTTGCACTGGAACTGGTGCCACGATGTCGGAATGGGCATCGTGGTTGCGTGCGGCCTGGTTCTCGTGATTCGGTATATATCGCGCTATATTCACAAAAAGAAGCATCCGGAGAAGGACGATCCCGATGCTTGGAAGAGCTATTGATTTCATCATGAAAATCTCAATCACGACGCTGATCTGGCAATCGATTCATGCAAAACCCGAAGTCCCGTCTCTTGATCCAGGAGTTGAAAACCTTCCTTCGATTCATCGGGGTTTGAAGAGTACAGGGAGATGGTTTCCAGGATGTCGTCCTTGATGGGCGAAGGGATGTCTTCATCCTTTTCGAAGTGAGCAAATTCCGGATCTGCGACGGCGACGCACAAGAGTGCGTGGATGGTCCGTCCGTCGTCCGTTGCGACGACACTTTGGAGTAAACCGACCACTTTGCTCTCTACGACGCAACCGGGCAGGGTGGGGGAATTGATCAGGACCATCGCGTGAAGCGCCTTGCCATCCTGCGCAATGGTATTCGGCACGTAGCCGTAATCCGCGCGCAAGGCAGAAGCGCGGGCAAGCACAGAGTCAAGACGGAGGCGGCCAGTCCCTTTGTCGTAAGAGTATTTGTTTCGATTGCCTTGAGGGATTTCAACGACGACGTCTACGGTGAGTTGGCTGCCCATCAGGACCCTCCTAGATACGACCCATGGATGTTCTCGTTGTGAACATTTGTCAACATTATAATGAAACGCAAACGTAGGGGGCAATTCCTTCGCGAAAAGTGCGCCATACAACTACGCGCCACGCAGGGCACCACCGCACGCATCACCCTCTCGCCGCTCTATCTCCAGACGACAGCAGGATTTCAAACTGCCTCGCAAACGAAGATGATAGCCGCGTGTACAACGAGACTCGTTCTTGTTCGAGTACACCTCTGGGAGAAACCAAGTG
>JAJZAV010000148.1 GCA_021799255.1 Bacillota bacterium | reverse complement strand
CCGATCTGGTAACCTTGGACAAGGTGCTTTTCGTCCAATCGGACGCAGGCTCGAAGGTAGGAACACCGACGGTGTCAGGCGCATCCGTTTCGGCGAAGGTCGTGGAACACGGCAAAGAAAAGAAGATCATTGTCTTCAAGTACAAAGCAAAGAAAAACTACCACAAGAAGCAGGGTCACCGCCAACCGTTCACGAAGTTGACCATCGAGTCTATCCAAGCCTAAGCAAATGATTAGGCTTTGCGTTGTTTGGTCAGACCAGAGGGTACGACGGTTTACTTTATCGGGGCACTCCGGGTATGCATCCTCTGGAAAGGACATTGTCTGTGCCGCGGTTTCTGCCCTCGTTTACAATGCAGTAAATAGCTGCGAAGAGTTCCTTCGCGTGTCCTTGCCTGTGGAGGATGAAGAGACTTTCGAGTGCGACATCGTAGCTGCGCAGGAGTCCATGGAAAAAGTACAACTGCTTGTTCAGAGCATGATATTCGGAGTTCGCCAGATTGAGAAGCAATATCCGGGTCACGTTCGAGTACAAGACGCGAGAGAACCAAATTCGTGAGCGTAGTGTATGATAGCGATGCAAAACGGGAGGTTGATGATTGTGTTGTTGATGGATTTGCAGAGATTTGCTCATAAGAAGGGCGTCTCCAGCACCCGCAATGGCCGCGACAGTGAAGCGAAGCGTCTGGGAGTAAAGCGTGCGGATGGACAGCCCGTCTTGGCTGGAAACATTATCGTGCGTCAACGTGGAACCAAGATTCATCCTGGGAACAACGTAGGTATCGGCAAGGACGATACCCTGTTCGCCACGGTGAACGGTCGTGTGAAGTTTGAACGGTTTGGCCGTGACAGGAAACGGGTATCTGTTTACCCGGAAGCCGAAGCGGTCCCGGTTGAGGTTTGATAAGCGAAAGCCCGTAGGGAAAGCATCATCTAGAACTTGATGTGAGGTCTTACAAGAGGAACGAGGGGCTTGGCTTTTGCCAAGTTCCTTTTTTCGTAGGGAGTCGTGAAACCATGGACTGGACCGAGGCAAGCTTGGAGACATTTCGCTATCATCGGCACGATGTTCAGAACGCCCTGCAGTTGATCCGGGGATACATTCAGTTGAATCGTCCGAATCAGGCCATCGAAGTTGTCGACGGACTCTCCTCTTGGCTCCATTCTTTGACGCTCATCTCCAATCTCGGGCCCGAAGCGAGTCCCTGGGTGAACGCGGCGGCGCAGTGCCCACACGTCGTGTTGACAGAATTGTCCGGGGGCAGGAGCGCTAGCCTGGCAGACTACGAAGCGTTAGCCGACTCGTGGCGATGGTTTGACGGGGCAGCTACAGAACAAGCCATTCGATCCGCAAAGGCCAGCGTGCACTTCTTCGAGGAATCGCCAACGAATACGGACGCGTTCACAGTAGACTCTAGGTTCATGATCCGAGTGCAGTCAGACGAATTGACAGACAGGTTCTTTCAACATCAAGACAACATCTGTGAGGCAGCACAACACTTCATTTTTCTAGCGTAGGGGATTGGACTCAAGGAACACGACTTTCGAAGGGAAAGCGGGATAGACATGTTTGTGGATCAAGCCAAGATTTACGTCAAGGGCGGCGATGGCGGGAACGGAATGGTTGCGTACCGCCGCGAAAAATATGTACCTTTGGGCGGACCGGCCGGCGGAGACGGAGGGCGGGGCGGGGATGTCATCTTCGTGGTCGATGGAGGGCTGCGAACGTTGATGGATTTTAAATACCAAAAGCACTTCAAAGCCGCAAAGGGCGAGAACGGTCGCACCAAGAACCAGCACGGCCACGGCGCTGAGAATCTTGTTGTGAAGGTGCCGCCCGGAACCATCGTGAGAGATGACGACACAAACGAGGTGCTAGGAGACCTTACGAAGGAAGGGCAAACCCTCGTCGTAGCTAAGGGCGGTCGGGGTGGTCGAGGGAATACAAGGTTCGCGTCCGTCGTCAACAAGGCCCCGGATATGGCCGAAAAGGGGGAACCGGGCGAAGAGAAATACCTTCAATTAGAGTTGCGTGTACTTGCAGACGTTGGTTTGGTTGGTTTTCCGAGTGTCGGAAAATCAACGCTGCTATCCGTGGTGTCGGCAGCGACCCCGAAAGTCGCCGATTATCCGTTCACTACACTCACCCCGCAGTTGGGTGTGGTGGACCTGGGTGAAGGGAGATCGTTCGTCATCGCCGACTTGCCCGGGTTAATCGAAGGCGCTCACGAGGGACTCGGGCTTGGGCACGAGTTTCTCCGACACGTGGAGCGAACGAAGGTGATTATCCATGTCGTCGACATGGCTGCGGTGGCACAACGCGACCCTATTGAGGACTACGAAACCATCAATCAAGAGTTGTTCGCGTACGACGATCGCCTGCGTACTAGGCCACAGTTAGTCGCAGCGAATAAGATGGATCTTCCAGGTGCAAACGAAAATCTCGAAGAGTTCAGAGCGCATTACCCCGAGTTGTCGGTCTACGAGATATCCGGAGTCACGAGGTCGGGCGTACGAGAACTGTTGGAGGCCATATATGCCACGCTGCAGCGCGTTGAGTCTGAAAGCGCCGAAATCGAAGAACCGGCCACGATTGAATCCGACGAACCATCAGAATCCGAAACGATTCATACGTATCGATTCGAACCACAAAACGAATTCGAAATTCACCGGGAGGGATCTCGCTTCATCGTCTCGAGCGTAGACCTCGAGAAGCTAGTCCAGATGACGAACTTCGGGCAATTCGATGCGGTGAAACGCTTTCAGAGGATCCTCAAATCGCGCGGAGTTGACGATGCACTTCGCACTCGCGGTGCCCGGGCGGGTGATGTTATCCAGATAGGAGACATGGAGTTTGATTTTGTCGAGTGACAAACCGGCATGGTGGAATGATCAACTTCGAGACGAGTGCATTCTCCTCGCAAAACGAGCCTTGCCTAACGAAGCGTTCGGCCTGGTTTGTCGTCTTTCTCCTGGGAATGACCCGGAGATAGTGACCTTTCCCGGGTTTTCTACCGAGACGCAGTTCGACGCTGAAGCGCAATCGGTCATCCGGTTTGCCTATCGTCTCTTGGCTACGAATGGCACCGTTTTGGCGTCGTTTCACTCTCATCCAAACGGTCGAACGTCGCTTTCCCGACGCGATTGCAGCCTCTTCGACTGGGCCCGCGTGCACATTCTCCTCTCAAGAACAAACGATGGTTGGACGTTGATGTTTCATACTTCCTCGTCCGAAGATTTACATATAAGTTTGTGATTATTTACAATGTAATCCGGTTATTTACTTCCTGAGCACAGGCGACTCGGTTGCAACGGCGAATCCATGACCATATCTTCTTCAACCCATGAAGGAGGGAGTGTAGGTCATGGAAGTGTCCGCGAGCATTCTGCTGGAGAGAATTCTTCATGATGCCTTGGACCAACTGAGCACGGATGTGCACTTGCAAGTCACTGACGGCAACTTGCACGTCCAGTTTCGTTCAAGCGGTCAGTTGGTCCCATTTTTGTCGCTGCCAGGGCACGGTGAGTCGTTGATTCGCCGAGTCAAAGCCTTGTCCCGCATGGATGTCTCCGAGTCAAGGATTCCCCAAGACGGTTCCTTTCGCTACGAATCTGAGACGCGCGTCTGCGATGTTCGCGTTGCCAGCGTGCCCACGGTTTCCGGCGAATCGGTAGTCATGCGTTTGCTTCCACTAACGCCACCAGACATCTCGTTCGAGACGCTCGGAATGAGCGCAGTCCAGAGCCTTTGCGTCAAACGAATGCTGCGACAACCGTATGGGCTCATCTTGACGGTGGGTCCGACGGGAGCGGGGAAGACCACCACCATGTACGCGATGATGACGCAGTTAGCAAGGTGGGGTCGACGCGTGCTCAGTATCGAAGACCCCGTCGAGTCACGCCTGCCAGACTGTCAACAGATGGAGGTGCGCGAACGCTTTGGAGTCACATTTGATTCCGGGTTGAAGGCGCTGTTGCGCCAGGACCCCGACGTGCTCATGATTGGGGAAGTCCGAGATGCGACGACCGCTCACGTAGCGCTGCGCGCGGCGATTTCCGGTCACCTCGTTCTCACGACCGCTCACGCATTTGACATGGTCGGCGCAATATCGAGATTCGTCGAGTTTGGAATCGAGCGCACGGTTTTGACGGACGTGCTAAAGGGCGTCATTGTTCAACACTTGGAAAGCAAACCCTGCACGGCTTGCGGTGGAGTTGGTTGCGATGGATGTAAAGGATCCGGATTTGAGCGCGACTTGGCGCCGGTCTTTGCCGTCCACGAGATCGATGACAACCTCTCTGGGTTGCTGGCCTCTTCAGCGCCCATCGGTCAAATTCGCTCTCAAGTCAGCGCAGTGACCCTCCCATGAAGTCGACCACGATGGAGCGCGGTTGGAAATCGTTGCAACGGATTCGAAGACGTCGCTGGTCGGCTAAGCTCGAATCTCTGTGTGAAGGACTTGGAAAGCTCTTGGCTTCAGGCGTCCCATTGCCATTGGCCCTGCACTGCCTACAAACAGAATACGTGCGAGGCCCTGAAGCAAAAGCCCTATCTCAAGCGAGTCGTGCCGTCGAAGAGGGAATCCCTCTGTCGGTCGCCTGGAAACATCAGGGGTCTGAATTGTTTCTCGTATTGCTTAGGGTCAGCGAAATCACGGGCCAACTGTCCCACATGATGACTGCGTGGGCTCTCACCATTCGGCGGGATAGGGAACGCAATCGAGCCGTGCTGCAACTGTGCGGTTATCCTGCATTCGTTTTGTTGTCCAACCTGTCTTTACTTGTGTTCGTCGGCCACACTGTGCTTCCGACGTTTGCGAGCCTCTATTCAGCCCTCGGTCACTCCCGTTTCTCGACACTGAACTCGCTTTCCGCCTGGTTGAACAGAATCCCATTGTTGTTGTTCGCCACGTTAGGGGCGGTCGCTCTCTGGTCGGTGATTCTCCGCACCTTAGAATCTCATTCAACTCGGCGGTTCACAAGGTGGATATTCCGTTTGACGCCTGGCGTCAAGTTGCGCAACTACGCACGGACGAGGTTCCTCTCGCACATTCTGTCGTCGCTCCTTGACGCGGGACTGCCGCTTATGGACACCCTCGAATTCCTACGAAACGTTAGCGGTCCATCTTGGCTCGTGAGTGCAGCCGACAATGCCCATTCACGCCTGTTACAGGGTCAACCCATCAAAGAGGCATTCTCTGGCGATTGGCACATTTCCATGCCCATGGTGATGGGGTGGGCCGAACACTCGGGAGATCTGCCAAATGCCTTCCGACGAATCGAGGAGATCAGCGCTCACGCGGTCGATGTTCGGTTGCATTTTGTCATGCGCCTGGCGGAACCGGTGTTTCTCTTGATAGTCGGTGGCCTCATCTTGTATACCGTCACCCTCGTGTTCGTCCCCCTGTACGAGGTTTTGGGACAGGTTGAACAATTCGGAATGGCCGGATAAAGGGCGGCAGAAGTCATGGTGAAAGAAGGACGGAATGTGAACACTCGTAGTCGAGATGCACGTAAAGTGGATGGCAAAAACGCGGTGCTTTCGAGATCGGGGGGCGATCGCGGATTTAGCCTAGTAGAGATGGTTGTGGCCATTTCGGTGTTCGCGGTGATGATGGCGGTGGTCATTCCTCATTTGCTCGGCATCGGGGTCAAGGCACAGGCAATTGCCTGTGAACAAAATCAGCGCATGATACGAGCGGCACTTTCGGAATATTACCTGGAACATCATTCCTATCCGACGGGCGATTCAGAAACCCAGCTTCAAGCGCTCGTAACGGATGGCCTGCTGGACAGCGTGCCGCAGGACCCGTCGGGAGGGACGTACGACATTACGGATACGGATCCCAGTTCCGTGACCGTGGACTGTTCCGTGCACGGGTCTCTTGGCGATGATGGCAAATGAACCCTGAGCATGGCGGGGAATCAGGGCTGACCCTCATTGAAACCGTGGTGGGACTCGCGATTTTAGCCCTTACTACGGGGCTCGTCGTTACGGCGAGCCTGCGTATGGTGGATGCGTTAAACTTACAATCCACGGCCACCAGCCTGGTCTACCGACTACGCTATCTTCAACAACTGGCGCAAACCAAGGATGTTTACACGCAGGCCCGAATGGCAAGTTACTCTCCGACTTATACCACGTATGAAGGCACGAACCGGCTAAACACGTATAGCTTCGCTCCGGGCGTCAATTATCACGATGGGTATCTCCAGATGCCGACGGGCAACTTCCTATACGACTCCTTTGGCAACGCGCAGATGGCCGGAGTGCTGCGATTAACTGCCGCCGGAAAGGAAGAGGACATCAACCTTTATATGGGATGCGGATGGCAAATGATGGGAGGGATTGCCGATGAGTCTCCTTGAACTGCTTTCCTCTGCCGTAATTACGGCCCTCGTATTTGGGGCAAGTTTGTTGACCTGGACTATCGACAATCGAGTTTTAGAGCGAGCGCAGGTGGCCCGAAGCGTGGACGACCAAGCGAACACAGAAGCCGAAGAAGCGCTAGCACGCGATATGAACAGAATCCTGCAATCGAGCTCCGGGGATGCCCCAGTCGACGAATTAGTGTATCATCCCGACGTCATCATGGTCCAAAACGGCAGCGCTGTGCAACGCCTGGAACTCGTAGGACGCCATGCGCCAACGTCGTAATCGTAATAAAGACAAAATGGCATTTGGCGGAAGAATCCACCGCAAGGCCCGTGACGGCGCCGATAGGGGTCTGTCGGTAGCGGAAGCGATCATCGGGTTGTTCGGAACCGCCTTGATGCTTACGGTAACTATGAAGGTCTTGTTCACCTCATGGGTTGGCTGCAATGCTGTTACTTCCAGGCTGGAAGTGGACGCGGCTTGGCTTCAAATGGAACGTGTCGTAGAGGCAGATCTCCACTCGTCGACGACTACGACGATTTCAAATGGCGGTCTCAGCATTCGTACGGTGAATGGTAAGTTATATCGCTATCTGGTCAACTCCAATCACGAGTTGGTTCGGGTGGAACAAGGCGGCGGTGCAGCAGTGGTTGCCAGTGGAATCATTTCGTTTCACGCCTTATCAGAGTCAGGACTCGTCCATGTCTTTGCGACGTTTGCGGACGGGGGTTCGCGCGAGTTGACAGTCGCACCCCTAGAAACGTTTGAACCATGACCCGTTTCCGCGTGCCCCCGCAAAAAGGGCATCCTAGGAACGACGACGGAAGCGTCCTGCTCTCGACCCTCTTCGCCTGTTCGGTCATGGCAATTCTGACTGGAATCCTCACCATCATGACCGAGAAGTACGTGGAGATTACGCAACTGTACGGTTTCTCTCAACAAGTCGGGTGGCTCGCTCGCTCCGAAGCCCTCGACGTCTTGGTGGACGTCCGTCAAGGGAAATCGGTTCAACCGTTCATAATTACAAACGTCGACGGTAGCAAGATAAAGGTCACCGTGAACAGAAACGACCCAGAGACGACTCAAGTCCAAGTCGAGGCCACGACGCAGAGTGCAAAGTCGACTGTGATATTTTCTTACGATAACGCCTCTCGCGCCGTGACGTCTTGGATGGCCAATGCCTGACCTTCATTCGGTATCCGTTTCGAAACGCGGGTGTGATAGAATACGAGGATAGAATGGGAGGGGACTTTCTCGATGGATCAAATCGCCTTGATTGGCCTTCCCGGATCCGGGAAATCCACGGTGGGCAAACTTCTCGCCGAGCAAATGACTCTCCCATTCGTGGATCTTGATTCGGTCATCGAAGATGAAGCTGGACTTTCCATCGTAGACATCTTCGGCACGTTCGGCGAACAAGGATTTCGACAGCGTGAGGCCAAAGCGCTGGTCGATGTCGCGTCTTTCAGCGAGCAGCGGGGCTGTGTCCTAGCCACGGGTGGGGGCATCGTAGTCACGAAGGAATGCCGTGACTTGCTCTCACAACAATGGTTCACCGTCTACTTAAATGCCTCGGTCAACACTCTTGTGCATCGCCTGGCGAGTGAACGGGAGCACCGACCTCTTTTGGCAGGGAACGACGAATTGCTAGAGAGAGTATCGCGGCTGTATGGCGAGAGACGCCAGTACTATACATCCACAGCCCAAATTGTCGTCAATGTAGATCACTTGGCCCCCGGACAAGTGGCAGAATGCATCCTGGCGGCGCACCACAGAACGCAAACTTTGTAAACGGACGATGGATGGAGGTACGCAAACGGTGCAGCATATCTCTCGTATTTTGCCAACTGGATCCGTTGAGAGCTCTGAGAGCTACGATGCGCAGTATTTTCGCAGGCGCATTCCTCTTTTAAATACACTCTCGGTTACCGATGAAGTCATCGTCAGGAACCGCGTTCTGCTGCTGGAGTTTATTCGTCAAGATACAATTTGCAAGAATTGCAAAGGGTTCAATTTGTGCGGCAAGGAGGGGGACATGCAGGGGTTCGAGCAAACGCTCTTGACCTATGGCGGTGAACTCGTCTCGAGCGTGGTCCGGTGCGCCCCTTACCATGAATCCGTTCTAAGGGACAAGGTGCATCGTTACGCCGCGTTCTCTGGATTTGTCGCGCAGGATTCCAAGTTCAAGTTCGCCAACTTCCCACAGGAACAGGTGAAGCGTCACCCTAAACTGTACGCGTACGCGCGAGAATTCGCGGAAAAGTTCACTCCGGGTGATTCTCGAACGGGTGTTTATTTGTTCGGGCCACCCGGGGTGGGAAAGACGCATCTTCTGCTCGCCGTGCTGAATCGGCTGAAAGAACGGGGCGTTGCTTGCCTCATTTTTCGATCCGATTCGGCGTACGATCGAATGCGCCACATCATTGCCGACGATGGGGACCTCGAGCCGATGCTGGAGGCGTTCGCCAACGTTCCTGTCCTCGGGATTGACGAGTTTGCCCAAGAGCGTGCCAACGATTTCACCATGGAAAAGCTGTTTCGAGTGGTGAATCACCGTTTTCACGCGGGACTCCCGACGTGGTTTACCAGCAATTACTCTCCGCCCGACATCTATAAACGTAACAACGACGATGTTCACGATCTCGCTGGACCCCTGCGCAGCCGAGTGATGCAAATGGCTATCTTGGCTCGCGTGGAAGGAGACGATGCGCGCCAGAAAAACCTCAAATCGCTGACGTGAAACGACCATGTCGTTGCCCTCGCTATTTCGAGCGTTCCGGCAGCCCAATCAAAGCGGCCTGCGTCATCGCGACTTCAATTCTGGGAGACACACGACTCGTCAGTTCTTCGATTTTCCTGACTTTTTCCCGATTTGCGACGGCTCTCTCCTCCTCCTTGAGACTCGGCATGATGCTGTCGTAGTAAGTGTTGAGTTGCTTCACTTCCGACATCATCCTCTGCTTTGCCGAAAGGGCCCAATCCGTCGGTCGTTGCGCGAGATCCCGTTCGACGTGTTTGTACAGGCAATCGAACCCGCCGTTCAAAGTCAGCTTTGCGTGCTTCAGGCAGGTCTCTGCCGACATTCGCGAGACCGGCAGATGCTCTATCTTCCTATAGAAGTCCTGAACGACCTGACCATTAATTAAACACACGGCGAGAGAGAGGAACTCTTCTGACACGAGATCGCAACGAGACGAAATCAGGAAGTTTACCATGAGCCACGGGACCATTCTATCTTGCGCGTGATCTGACGAGATTCCTACGGTCGCGAACTT
>JAJZAV010000147.1 GCA_021799255.1 Bacillota bacterium | reverse complement strand
CGACGGAAACCTCACTGAGGAACAGATGGCCTCTCTGTATCAGAATGCCTCGGCCTTTGTCCTACCGACGCACGGCGAAGGAGTCGGGTTTCCCATTCTGGAGGCGGCCATGTGCGGGGTTCCGCTGCTGGTGACTCGCTTTGGCGGACACGTCGAACGTCTCGCGAACCACGGAGTCTATTATTTCTCTCACCGCATGGGACCCATTCCACCATCCGTGACGGCGGAGTGGGGGAGCTTGAGAGGAACGTGGGCGAATCCCACCGTGACGAGCGTCAGGAAAGAGATGCGTCGCGTGTACCTGGACGACGACAAAGCGTCGCGTCGAGCAGAGCGGGTGCTTGGCGAGCTTCGTCCGAAACTTCGCTGGGACCTCGCTGCAGAGGAACTTGTTCGTCGGATCAACACAGCCGTCGGGCACGACATCTCATGACATGCATCGAAGGGGGCACCAACGTTGGCCGGAACGGTGAAGGTATTGCTGCTCGCTGGCGGACAAGGGACCCGCTTGTGGCCGAAGAGTCGGCGACTGTTGCCAAAGCAATTCATGACTCTTGGCCTGGCAGAAACTCTATTTCAACGAAGTCTAAGACGCCTGCAGAACCTACCAGATTCGTACGAGGTCTACGTTGTGGCTCCGCAAATTTACGAGTCGATTGTCAAATCGCAAGCGCCGGGGCTCAGAGCATCTCGGATCCTCACGGAACCGATGGCCCACGGGACGGTAGCCACGCTTTCGTTCAGTCTCTGCCGACTGCAAGCGGAGTCACTCTGTGAAGACGATGTGATTTTGACGCTGCCGACGGATGCTTACGTCGACGACGACGCCGCGTTCATCGAGGCGATCACAACCGCCGTCGATTCCTGCAGACACAGCGGAGACATCGTCACAGTTGGGATTCGACCTGACAGGCCGGAGACCGGGTACGGATACATTCTGACGGGCGAAATGGTAGAACCCGCAGGTCGACGCGTAGAGAAGTTTGTGGAGAAACCATCCATCATCAAGGCCAAGGAATACCTTGAAAACACACGCTACCTATGGAATGCCGGAATCTTCGCGTGGAGAGTGCGAGAACTTTGGGACCTCCTGCAAGTTCACTTACCCCATGTTTTCGACGCCTGTCAGTCAGTCTTGACCGACGAAATTTGGGTTGATCACGCCAAATTGACCGAGTGGTATGAGCGGCTTCCCAATCAGACATTCGAGTATGCGTTGGTTGAGAAGGCCTCGCGCATTCGTGTGATTCCCGCACGATTCTCGTGGTCAGACCTTGGCACTTGGGATGCGCTTCTTCGCCATTTGCCCATGATGGGCACTTCCGAGAGCGGTGCATCGGTAGTGTCGTTGGATTCTACGGATAACCAAGTCTTTCACGAGGACGGCCTCATTGCGCTCTTCGGGGTACAAAATCTCCTCGTGGTTCGCACAAAAGACGTGGTTTTAGTGTGTCAGCGCGACAAAGCGGCAGATCTCAAGACACTGCTTTCTGTTTTGCGCGAGACGCAAAAGGATGAGTACTTGTGAGATGGGAGTGGCAAAAATGGCAGAGTCTCCAATGAGGGTACTGATCACCGGGATCACTGGATTCGTCGGGAGTCACTTGGCCGAATGGCTCTTAGCCAATCAGTCGGTCGATGTTTACGGAACCGTGCGCGTTCGCAGCAGAATGGAGCACCTAAGCAATGTGGCGGATCGGGTTCATCTCATCGAGTGCGAACTGCGCGACGCGGTCTCTGTTCAGCACCTCATTGACGATGTGAGACCAGACAGGATATTTCATTTAGCGGCTCAGAGCTTCGTGCCCACCTCTTGGAATTCTCCGGAGGACACGCTCATGAACAATATATTGGGCGAAGTGAATCTGTTTGAGGCCGTTCGTCACTCTGGGCATCCTTGTCGCATGCAGATTGCCTGTTCCAGCGAAGAGTACGGCATGGTCTACGAATCCGAAACTCCAATCAAGGAAGAGAACCCGCTTCGTCCCTTGAGCCCTTACGGTGTGAGTAAGGTGGCTCAGGACCTTTTGGGATATCAATATCATCAAAGCTACGGCCTTCACGTCGTGCGCACCCGGACCTTCAATCACGAAGGGCCTCGTAGAGGAGAGGCGTTTGTTCTCTCGAACTTCGCCAAACAGATAGCCGACATTGAGGCAGGAAACCGAAATCCAGTCTTGCGGGTTGGCAACTTGGAGGCCATCCGCGATTTCACGGACGTTCGCGACATCGTGCGCGCGTACTGGCTGGCACTCAGCCACTGTGAACCGGGTTCCGTGTACAACATCGGTTCCGGCCAAGCGATTCGGATCCGAGACGCTTTGAACCAGCTACTCGCGCTCTCGACCGCGAAGATAGAAGTACAAGCGGATCCGGCTCGCATGAGACCGTCGGACGTTCAGGTCCTTCACTGCGATGCAACTCGCTTTCGCGAGAAAACGGGGTGGGAGCCGCTTGTGCCCCTTGAAGACACCTTGCAGGATATGCTTGACTACTGGCGCGAGAGGGTATAGAGAGAAGCGGGACCCTTAAGGACTTTCCCTTGACAGCTTGGAGGGCGAGAGGTATATATAGCGTGTGTCCAAAATCGTCAGTGATGACGGAGCAAAGGCGCGCGTCAGTCCGTCCAGAGAGCGAGGGAATGGTGGAACCCTTGCCGGTATCATGCGCGACATCCCGACTCCCGAACTTTCCATGAAAAGTGGAACGGCTCCGCCCGTTATCCGGTCGCAAGTGGATGGGCAGGGTGAACACCGAAGTGTGCTGTTTGGCCCATCAATGAAGGTGGTACCGCGAGAGAATCCTTTCGTCCTTCACGGATGAAAGGTTTTTTTGTGTTCCGTCGCAACACGAGCTTCGCGTACGTGGGAACACTATGGATTGTCCGACCTAAAGAATCGCCACGAATTTAGGGCGTGTTCGCGATGCATTGGTCAACTGGGAGTGAGAGAGATGGGAAGGAATCAACGCGTCGTGGTGAAAATAGGGTCCAGCAGCGTGACTGACGAAACGGGGAACCTCGACGAAACCAAGATGAGAGAGCTCGTCGAAGATTTTGTGAACGCGAGCGAGATGGGCGGGTGGCAACTGGTGCTGGTGTCGTCCGGCGCCGTGGCCGCGGGTTGCAGCAAATTGGGTTGGGATAGGCGTGGGCTTTCTCTGCCGGAGAAGCAGGCCGCCGCGGCGGTTGGCCAGGGACTTTTGATGGACAGGTACGGCAAGCTGTTCGGAGAGTACGGAATCATCATTGGTCAGGTGCTCTTGACCAAATTTGACATTGCAAACCCACAGCAACTTAGCCACATCTGTGATACGATGGAAACCTTAATAGCGAACCGGGTCGTACCTATTGTGAACGAGAATGACACGGTTGCCGTAGACGAAATTCGCGTGGGAGAGAACGACACGCTCGCCGCTCACGTCGCGGTCCTCACGAATTCCGATTTGCTTGTGCTGCTAACGGATGTCGATGGGTTGTACACGTCGGATCCGCGCAAGCACGAAGATGCCAAACCGATTTCGGAAGTGTGGGAAATCACGGACGAGTTGGCCTCGATGGCCGGGACGTCAGCCACGTTGGTCGGGACTGGCGGAATGCAGACCAAATTGTCGGCGGCTCGCATTGCGACCGAAAACGGAATCGACGTCGTGATTGCCAACAGTTCCGATTCGGAACTGTTTACTGACCTTGCGCACGGCGGGTGGAAGGGAACCAAGTTTCACGCCCAGTCCTCGAAGGAGGGAATTCAAACCTGATGAACGGCGAAGATTTGAAGGCACGAGTGTTCGGGAAATTGGAGGCCACTCACCAGGCGGCTCCGCTTCTGGCCCGTTTATCTACGGATGAAAAGAACCGGGCGCTCGAGTCCATGGCAGACGCGCTGCTGCGCCAGCAGTATGCGATTTTGGCGGCGAACCAAGGCGACGTCGAAGCCATGCGGGATTCGGGAGAGACGGGCGCGCGTCTCGAGAGGCTAACGCTCACGCTGGATAGAATCCAAGACATGGTTTCAGGGCTTCGCCAGGTCGTGAATCTACCGGACCCCATCGGCGAGATCATGGAGTCATTTGAGAGGGGAAACGGCCTTCAAATCAGCAAGGTGCGCGTTCCGATGGGGGTCATCGCCGTAATTTACGAGTCGCGTCCCAACGTCACCGTGGACAGCGCGGCGTTAGCCTTAAAAACAGGCAACGCAGTGGTGTTACGAGGGGGAAAGGAAGCCATGGCCTCCAACCTCGCCTTGGTCGCCGCGCTTCAGGAGGGGCTTTTTAACGTAGGCCTGCCCAAAGAGGCAATTTCATACGTTGATGAGCCAAGCCGAGAGTCCGTGGACCTGATTCTCGGTGCGGACAAGCTCGTGGATCTCGCGATTCCCCGCGGTGGGGCCGGCTTGATTGCAAAGGTTAAGGAGATTTCTCGCGTGCCGGTCATTGAGACCGGCGTTGGCAATTGCCACGTATACGTGCACGAGGCGGCCAACCTGGACATGGCAACCCGCATTGTCCTCAATGCCAAGACGCAAAGGCCCTCGGTGTGCAACGCTATGGAGACGTTGCTCGTCGACGAAGCCGTATTACGGAATCACCCAGAATGGTTCACTTCCTTGGCCGAGGCTCTTCTTCAAAGGCGGGTGGAATTGCGCCTTGACCAACAATCGTTCGAGCTTGCAGCAGAACAACCGTCCGCTCCTTCGGACTTGATACGCCATGCGACCGAAGCCGACTACGAGAGCGAGTTTTTATCGCTGATTCTCGCGGTCAAGGCAGTTCGTGGACTTGCAGACGCGCTCTCGCATATCGCGAAGTACGGAACCAAGCATTCTGAAGCCATCGTGACGGGCGATGCCAAGGTCGCAGAGGAGTTCCTCCTAGCCGTGGACGCCGCGGCCGTGTATCATAACGCAAGTACGCGTTTCACGGACGGATCAGAATTTGGATTCGGGGCGGAAATCGGAATTTCTACGCAAAAGTTGCACGCCAGAGGGCCGATGGGGTTGCGCGAACTGTGTTCCTATAAGTATATTGTGCGCGGAGAGGGGCAGATCCGCGAGTAACACGGCCATCTTTGCGCGTTGAAGGGAAGGGTTCGGCAGACGATGTACGCACAGAGAATGCATCAGACGCTCGCTAAAGAGCGCGCCAGCCGGGAAAACCGAGCACGGCTCCTCATTTCTTGTCCGGACGGGCCGGGCATCATCGCGGCGGTCACGAAATACCTGTACGAAGCCGGTGCGAACATCGTTCGATCCGATCAGCACTCTACGGGACCTGATCTCGGATTATTCTTTATGCGCATCGAGTTTGAATTGCCAGACTTGGATTATCATTTTACGTCCTTGCAGGCTGAATTTTCGTCGGTCGCGAGCTCCTTTTCCATGCAATGGGAAATGCGGCGCGCAAGCATTCCGAAGCGAATGGCCATCTTCGTCTCCAAGGAACCTCACTGCCTGATGGAACTGTTGTGGCAGTGGCAAGCGGGCGACTTGTTCGCGGACATCGTCGGGGTCGTGAGCAACCACGAGGCGGCACTGCCGCTGGTGGAACCGTACGGGATTCCCTATCGGAGCATGGTGGTGAACAAAGACACGAAATCGGTGGCGGAGTCCGAGCAACTGAAATTGCTCGACGACTGGTCGGCGGACGTCGTGGTCTTGGCGCGGTACATGCAAATCCTGTCAGCGGACATGGTGTCTCGGTATCCAAGGAAGATCATCAACATTCACCATTCGTTTCTCCCAGCGTTTATCGGGAATAATCCATACCGAAAGGCGTATGACCGAGGAGTCAAGCTGATTGGCGCGACGGCTCATTATGTCACGGCGCAACTGGATGAGGGTCCCATCATCGAGCAGGACGTTCATCGAGTGGACCACAGGGACGAGACCGAAGACATGCGGCGCATCGGTCGCCACGTGGAGCGCGTGGTGTTGGCGCGAGCGGTAAAATGGCATTTGGAAGACAAGATCTTGGTACACGGAAACAAGACCGTAGTTTTTGCGTAGTTGCGACGGAAAAGGAGAGCAAAAGATGGACATTCGGATTGGACTCTTGGGATGTGGGACCGTTGGGGCGGGCGTCATAGACCTGATGCGCAAGAGATCGAACAAAATATCGGACATGACTGGCATGCGCCCATCCATCACACGAGTGCTTGTTCGAGATCTTACGAAGGAACGCGGCATCGATCTCGACGGCGCGATGTTGACAACGAACCCCGACGACATCCTGTCGGATCCGGACATTCGAATCGTCATTGAAACCATCGGTGGCATTGAGCCAGCGAGATCGTATATTCTCACGGCGCTCAAAGCGGGCAAGCATGTGATCACGGCAAACAAGGATCTCATCGCGCTCCACGGGAGCGAGATTATTGAGACGGCGGATGCCGCTGGGGTGGACATCTTGTACGAAGCCGCGGTCGGCGGAGCCATCCCGCTCATACGTCCGCTCAAGGAATCGCTCACGGCAAACGACATTACGGATTTGCTAGGCATCATCAACGGAACGACAAATTACATACTCACGCAGATGACGGAGACGGGCGCCGACTTCTCCGAAGCATTGAAAGAAGCGCAAGACCTCGGGTACGCGGAGGCGGATCCCACCAGCGACGTCGACGGGTTGGACGCGGCGCGAAAGCTGACCATCCTCGCGACGATTGGCTTTCACGCAAAGGTGAACCTGAGCGAAGTCGAGGTCTCTGGGATTCGGTCTGTCACCGCGGCCGACGTGAAGTACGCGAGCGAGATAGGCTGCGTCATCAAGCTGCTTGCGTCGGGAACCGATAGGAATGGGATCCTATCGCTGCGCGTTTCTCCAACCCTCGTCCCAAAGCAACATCCACTTGCTGGTGTAAGCGGCAGCTACAACGCCCTCTTCGTGCGCGGGGACGCGTCCGGAGACCTGATGTTCTTCGGCCGTGGCGCGGGCAGTTTGCCGACCGCCAGTTCTGTCGTGGGCGACGTCATAGAGGCGCTTCGCAACATGCGGCTCAACGTTTCGGGGCGAGTAAGCCAGATGGTCATGCCGCATAAAACCGTAGATCCTGATGGCGGCTCCGCGCTTCGGCACTACTTGCGCATGAGCGTCGTGGATCAGCCGGGCGTATTCGCGAAGATAGCCGGTCTGTGCGGTGACGAGGGACTCAGCATGGAAACGGTGCTGCAAAAGCGCGCCAGTAAGGGGACGGCTGAAGTGGTGATTGTGACCCATGAGGTCAAGCCGGAGGTTATTCGCCGCGTCGTGGAAGCGTTCCGCCAGATGCCGAGCATCAAGTCGATTGACTGCGTGATGCCCGTTCAACCGATGACCGAATAAGGGATTCGCCAGGGGCCGCCTGCCGGTTGCGAGAGCAGGGGCCCACAGCAAACCTTGTTTCACTCCTTGACGAATGCCGTGTTTCTTCAGAGGAACACGGCATATAGTATGGACAAAATTCAAGTGAGGTGGTGACAAGGTGATTCCAGCGATTCTCGTAAAAATAGCGCTCATCATTATCATGGTGCGTTGCGTCTACGTCGCGGTCACTGAGTTCAACGGCTTCCCGAAGCACTGGTTCGACATCTTGTTCTACCTGTCCGTTGCTTTAGTGGCCCTATCCTACTACCTGCAAAGATTTCACAGACTCTTCTGAAGGCATCGTAAGCGTACGGTTTCGTGGCAGCGACTCGGCGCCACTCGGCCGTCCCTCCGTTGGTTGAGTCACATCATGATGTATTGATCGCGTTCCCACGGGTGAACGTGGCGCTGGAACATATCCCATTCGATGGACTTCGCGAAGGCGAAGTGCTCGTATGCGTGGTGGCCGATGGCATCCTGGATTACCGCGTCGTCTGCCAGGGCTTCCAGGGCCTCGCCGAGGGTGCGGGGCAGGCCCGCGATCCCGTGGGAGAGGCGTTCCTCGTCCGACATCTCAAACAGGTTACGATGGACAGGCTGTGGGGCCGGCAACTTTCTCTGGATGCCGTCGAGCCCCGCCTTCAGCATCGCGGAAATGAGCAGATACGGATTCGCTGCCGGGTCTGGCGAGCGCAGTTCGATGCGCGTGTTGTTTCCTCGAGCGATGGGCACCCGAATGAGCGGGCTCCGGTTGTGGTCGGACCACGCGATATACATCGGCGCCTCCTCTCCGGGAACGAGGCGCTTGTAGCTGTTCACCGTGGGGTTTGCTATGGCCGTGAGGGCCGGAGCGTGGAGCAGGAGGCCCGCCATGTAGTGGCGTGCCGTGGCCGAGAGCCCCAAGGGATCAGAAGGATTAGAAAAGGCGTTTGCATTCCCTTGGTACAGCGATTGGTGGCAGTGCATCCCGGAACCCGCGATGCCGTAAATGGGTTTGGGCATGAACGTCGCGAACAGGCCGTGGCGGCGAGCGATGGTCTTCACAACCAGTTTGAAGGTCATGATATTGTCCGCCGCGTGAATGGCATCCGCGTACTGAAAGTCAATCTCGTGCTGCCCCGGGGCCACTTCGTGGTGGGAGGCCTCTACGCGAAATCCCATTTGTTCGAGCGTGAGCACGATGTCTCGGCGGCAGTTTTCGCCGAGATCCAAAGGAGCGAGATCGAAATACCCCCCTTGGTCGTTGGTTTCAATCGTCGGTTCATCGTTTGAATCCAAGCGCAGCAGAAAGAACTCGGGCTCGAGACCCACGTTCATCGTCGTGAACCCCAGCGCCTCGGCCTCCCTTAGAACGCGCTTGAGGATGACCCTCGAGTCGCCGGAGAATCGCGATCCCGCCATCGTGTGGATGTCGCAAACGAGACGCGCTACGCGGCCTTGGGCGGGGCCAAACGGAAAGATGAGCCACGTTGAAGGATCCGGAACCAGCACCATGTCCGATTCCTCCAGGCGAACAAACCCCTCGATGGCAGAACCGTCAAACGTGATCCCCTGATACAAGGCTTTCTCCAACTGGCTTACCGGAATTTCCACGTTTTTGACCCAACCCATCAGATCGGCAAACTGCAGCCGAACAAATCGAACTCCTTCGTCCCGCGCACTTTTCAAGATGTCCTTCGGGGATATGGATTCTGTCATCTCTCCGCCTCCGTTCTATATGTTAGAGATAATAACACATCGAAAGGCGAATTCGACAAGATAGCGAATTCGAATAATTATTCAAACCTCCTATTGACATGTTTATTAACATGCCGTAAGTTGAGCGTACGACAAAGATGTCATGTAATGAAAGTTGACACAAGGGAGTGGGAGATGAGAATGAACCGAACCAGGAGAGTCATGTTGTTCGTCGCGTCGTTATTGTCAACTGTCTTGATTCCGGGGGTCGCGCTGGCGGGTACGCCAACGCCGCAGATCAGCGAAGGTGACTCGGCCTGGATCCTTGCATCTTCGGCATTGGTCCTCATCATGACGCCGGGGGTCGCATTCTTCTACGGGGGCCTCGTCAGAAAAAAGAACGTCATCACGACGATGTATCAGGTGGTGGCGGTGATCCTCATCGTTTCCGTGCAGTGGGTCCTGTTTGGATACAGTATCGCCTTTGGCCCCGACGTGCACCATCTGTTCGGTAACCTGTCGTGGGCGTTCTTCAACAACGTGGGTGCGACTCCAGATTCGAATTATGCCGGCACGATTCCCAACATGCTCTACGGCATCTTTCAGATGATGTTCGCCATCATCACTCCCGCTCTCATCGTGGGTGGTCTCGCCGAGCGTGT